>DATFFQ010000067.1:0-51417 GCA_035249955.1 Gemmatimonadaceae bacterium | reverse complement strand
GAGAAATCCGAAGAGGAGAGAAGCTCTGCCATGTGGTTCCTCCGTGTCTCCGTGCCTCTGTGGTAAACAACTGCTCGTGGCGCGACGGAGCTCCGTGCGACGAAGGACCCTCTGTGAATCCTCTGTGCCCTCCGTGTCTCTGTGGTTAGCCGAGGCTCGTTGCGCGAGGAGCTCCGCCCACACCCATGAGCCCTCTGTGAATCCTCTGTGCCCTCCGTGTCTCTGTGATTAGCCACACGGGCGGCTCGTTAGGCCAAATGCCGGACTATTCCCGGCGAGCGCGTCAGCTCGCTCGCCGGAGGCCCAGGTTCAGGATGCGCTGCAGGAGCTCGGGGTACTCGACGCCGGCGGCGCGGGCGGCGGAGGCGAGCTCCTCCGCCTCGCAGATGTCCGGGTTGGGGTTGGCATCCAGAAAGTACAGCTCGCCGCGCGCGTCGAGTCGATAGTCGATGCGCGCGTAGCCGGAAAGCTCGAGCATCCGATAGATCTGCTTGCTCAACCAGCCGATGCGCGCGGTCAGCGCCTTCGGCAGGTCCTCCGCCTCGCACAACCGCACGCCACGCTTCGACTGGTACGACGCGTCGTGCTTCACCTTCGCCGTCGCGATCAGCGGCTCGCTCGCCGCCGCGTCATCGATTACCAGCTCCCACGTCGGGAACGTCTGCAACCGCGAGTTGCCCACCACCCCCACGTACAGCTCACGCCCATCGATGAATTGCTCCGCGATCGCGTCGGTCCCGACCTTCTCGTGGATGAACGCAATCCGCTCCTCCAGCTCGGCGTCATCGCTCACGAGGGACGCCCGCGCGATGCCGATCGAGGAGTGCTCGGTGAGACTCTTGACGAAGAGCGGGAACTCCAATTCCGGCGGCCGCCGGACCTTGCGACCCACCGGGAAGACCTCGAACGCCGGCACCGGCACGTCGTGGTAGGCGAGCAGCTTCTTCGACAGCGCCTTGTCGCGCGAGATCACCATCCCGCGTGGACTGCACCCCGTGTACTTGAGCCCCAGGAGCTCGAACATGCTGACGATGTTGTGGTCGCGGATCGCGGTCCACTGCACGTCCTCCAGCAGATTGAACACGATGTGCGGCCTCATCTCCGCGGCGAGCTCCTGCAGGGGGGCGAAGTCGTCGAGAACGCCGAGCGAGCGCACATCGTGCCCCAACGCCGACAGCGCTTGCGACACGTCGAGCGCCGCGCGCACCTCCATGAGTCGCTGGTCGCTGAGTCCATCCACCACGTCGGGCGGAAGGTGCGCCGGGTGCGCCAGTGTGAGCACACGAAGCTTCCGCCGCTGCTTCATAGCGGGAGCCAGCCTCGCTCGCCGTGGCCGAGCGGTCCCAGGTATCGGCGTCGGCGCGCGGCGTAGTGGGCGCGCAGCGTGCGGCGCAGCT
This sequence comes from Gemmatimonadaceae bacterium, assembly GCA_035249955.1. GTDB lineage: Bacteria > Gemmatimonadota > Gemmatimonadetes > Gemmatimonadales > Gemmatimonadaceae > DATFFQ01. The sequence goes on along the minus strand of DATFFQ010000067.1, from coordinate 50,020 downwards.
GACCGAGCGGCTGCACCTGCCGGCGCGATACGACCATCGGCTGCGTCTGGACCACCTCGTCGAGCACCGCATCAACGTACTCGAGCTTGCGCAACGCCTCCGGCCAGCCGGCGTACTTCCGCCTCCAGGCGGTGCGGGGGCCAAGCCACACCGCGAACGTCTCGGCGAAATCTTCGTCCGGATGACTCTGCGCGTACCAGCACGGCAGATTGCGCACAAAACGCCGGCTCGCGCGGTCGGGGCGATAGCGCTCGGGGTATCGCGCGGCGGAGGAGCCGAACACTCGCCGCCAACCTGGCCGCGCATGGAGACGATAGGCAGTCTGCAGCGTGTGACCAGCTTCGTGGCGCATGATGGCCATACACGAATTGATCGTGCCCCCCTCGACCGAGCCCATCTGCGCGCGCTCGAGCCGCATCAGTCGCGGATGCGCGAGATAGAACGGAATGGCGAAGCCCGGCACCCCGGTCGGGGAGAACCACTCGTTCGAGAGCCATACGTGCGGCCGCAGCGTCACCCGCCTGCGCCCCAGCTCGGCGTACAGGCGACGCACGCATCGCTCGAGCCAGGTCCCCTCGACCGAGAGGTCGAGCCGGCACAGCTGGAGGTCGAGCAGGTGCTCGTCGCGCCAGCGGTACCATGTCGAGGGTGGAAGTCGGTCGCGTGCCATCGGTGAGATCACGAGCAGGAATGGTACCTGGCAACACGACCGGTGCACGCCGAGCGAGCCTAACGCGCCGTGCGCCGTGCCCCGTGCCCCGTGCCTCGCGCCCCGCACCACGCGCGACGCGCCACGCGAGGCTGCCCTCCCTCAGCTCGGCTTCCGATCGGCCTCGATCGCCTCGACGTACTCTCGCTCCTCGCGAAGGTGCGCGGCTAGGTCAGCGGCGGTCGGCGCCGATCGCGCGCGGTCGAGCCAGAACGATTCGAGGGCGCCATCGATCTCCTGCTTGTCGAGCGGTGTCGCTCCCTCTCGCGCTCGGCGCCAGCGCAGGTACTCCACGATCGCGGCGGCTTCTTCGCGCGTGAACACCGCCAGCCGATAGCGCGCGTAGTCGTGCGTGGTCGCCGCACCGTAGCGCCGCGGGTTGATGAGCACCGTCTTCCCCCAGCGCCGCACGAACACGCGACCGCCGCGCCGGTCCTCCACCGATGCGTCGGAGAACCCGTGCGTGAGGTGAAACACCGGGTCCGCCGTCTCGAGCTGGCGCCGGACATCGGCGACCAGGTACGCCGGCATGTAGAAGCGGAACGCCGCCTCCGAGAAGAACCCAGGGGCGCAGTACCGGGCGTCGAGGAACTCGGGGGTGAGTGCCTGCCAATCTCGCTGACCGACGAATGGGCCGACTTCGTCCTCCGGCTCGCACCCTTCAGAGCTGCCCTGCAGATACGCGTCGCCAGGGTACGCGTTCTGTCCAAACGCGGCACGGATCGCGGCGACGAGCTCCTCGGCATCGAGCATGCGACGATGCCTAACGAATAGCCAGGTCGCGGGCACTGCCGTCGGGCGAGCGGACCCTGGCGTAGGCGATTGGGGCATCACCGGGGAAGCCGAGCCACAGCTCCCGGTCACCCTCCAGCTCGTACACGTAGATGAGCAGGCCGCTGCCCGCCTCCTCGCTCGGCGTCCCGAAGAGCGCTTGCGCGCGCGCCGGAGTGAGATCGTGCGTAATGTGCGGCTCGAAGTCGGAGAGCGGTCGCTGCTCGGTGCCCTTGGTGGACACGATCCGGCATCCGCCCGCGAGCCCGACGAGAGACGCGAGCAACAGGGCGACCGGCAGGACGTTCCGGCGCGACATCAGCCCCCGGAGAGCCGGCCGCATCGGCGCCGAGAGGATACGAGCTGCTGCTCTGCCATCTTGCATGACGTGATTCCAGGTCAATGAATGCGGCGGCGCGCGCCGGCGTCAGCGGTATACCAGATCGTAGGCGAGTGTCCGGTACCAGGGAAGGGCGTCGTCCACACGACCTGACGCGCACATCAGCTCGGCGCGCTCGAACGGCATCCGGCGGTGATCCAGCCGGCCCAGCGTCGGCCGGTTTCGTCCCGGACTGTGTGCAAATCCGGATACAATCTCCTACCTTACCAGTTTCGCAGCCCCGCCCGCTGAAACCGGAGGTTCGTTCATGACCTGCAGGCTCCCGTTCCCTCCGTGCATCGGCACCTTCCTGGCCGCTGCCGCCAGCTCACTCGCCGCCCAGAGCGCGTCACTTCCACCCTCGGTCGAGATCCGGATTCCGAAGCCGCCCGCCGTCGCGCACGTGAACCACCGGGCCGTCCTCGCCTACGAGCTCCACGTCACGAACTTCACACGAGACACGCTCACGCTGAGCCGCGTCGACGTGCTCGCTGATACGGTCGGCGCCAGCGTGATCGCGACGCTCGCGGACAGTGCGCTCATCGCGGCCATCGCGCGACCGGGTGTCGCCATACAGCCGGCGCAGCGCACCAAGGTAGCGGGCGGCTTGCGCGCGGTGCTGTTCATGTGGGTCGACACCGTGGAGAGCGCCCGCCTCCCCAGCGTCATCCGTCACCGGCTCACCTTCGCACCCCGCCCCGCCGACAGCGGACGGGTCACCACCCTCGAGACCAGACCGGTCCCGCTATCGCACGACGTCGTGGTACTCGGGCCACCCTTGCGCGGAGGGCCCTGGTTCGCGGCCAATGGACCCGATCCCGTGAGTGGCCACCGGCGCGCGATGATCGCGCTCGACGGCGCTCCGTACATCGCGCAGCGATTCGCGATCGACTACGTCCAGGTGAACGAGCAGTCGCGCCGCTTCAATGGCGACAGCCTCGACAACAAGAGCTACTTCGCCTATGGACGCGACGCGCTGGCGGTAGCCGACGGCATCGTGGTCGCGGTGAAGGACAGCATCCCCGAGAACGTCCCGGGGTCGCGCGCCGTCCCGATCACCCTCGAGACGGTGGGCGGCAACTTCGTGATTCTCGATCTCGGACGGGGACGGTACGCTTTCTACGCTCACCTCATCCCCGGCTCGCTTCGCGTCCGGGTCGGGAACCGCGTTCGGCGCGGACAGGTAGTCGGCCTGGTGGGCAACAGCGGAAACTCGACCGAGCCACACCTGCACTTCCATCTGAGCGACGGAACCACCCCACTCGCGTCGGAGGGACTCCCGTACGTGCACGAATCGCTCGTGGTCGCCGGTGAGTGTCGAAGCTTCGTCGCCCCTTGTGAGTTCGCCACCGCAACCACACGCCGCCGCCAGATGCCCGCCGGCATCCACGCCGTGCGCTTCCCCGACTAGCGCGTCGCGTCCGTTACCCATCACCGCTGCGAGCGCGCTGCTAATGGCGCGGAGGGGCTTCCGTGTAGCCGCCGGCCTGTACGATCACGCACATACTGCCATAGGTGCGGTGCGGGCCGCAGCCGATGCCGGCTACGCGTGCGGTGCCGTCGAAGATGTTGCGGCGGTGTCCGCGGTCGGGGACACCGTCGTCGACGATCAGGTCGGTGATCACTTCCTCACCGTTCGTGAACTGACCGTAGGCGATGTTCTCGGACAGCGACACGTGCCACTGGCCGTACCGCGACGCGCGCGCCGCGGTCGTGGCGCCATCGCTTCCACGGTGACCGGTTCGACCGGCAGGCCCCTGATCGGCGACGTGATCCCTCGCCGCTCTCGATAGCGCGCCGGACCGCGACAGCGCAGCGGCGCGCTGCTGCGATCGCAGCACGCGAACTCCCTCACGCACGGCGGCCGCGCCTTCCGATGTCTGCGTCGGAACCTCTCGCCCGCGACGGTGCAGCACCCGCCCCTCAAAGCGCGGCAACAATGCCTCGAGCTTGGAGGAATAGCCCGGCGGGTCCCGGCGCGCCTGGTTGAGCGCGCGAAAGATCTCGTCCTCGACGCGCGCGTACCATGCGGCATCGCGCCGGGGGCGCTCGCTTCCTCCGGTTGCGCCCACGGTTGCGGCGCAAGCCGCGAGCGCCAGTACGCACACGATCGTTCCTGCTCGCCGCACTCCTGCTCCTTGACGATTGCCGCCCTGATACACCGGCGAGCACGAATGGTCGCGACGCGCGACGGCGTGCCGTGCTCAGGACACGTATCGACCGATCGCCATGCCGGTCGCGGCCACGAGGAGCAGGATGACGACCACGGTCGTCGCCATCGACAGGCGACCGCGGAACTTGTCGAGCTCCGCCGAGAGGCGCTGGCGCTCGTCGGGAGCGGCGTTGGCCAGCGATGCGCTGATCTGAGCCACCCGCACACCCACCGGCCGGTTCACGAGAATCCCGAACACGAACGCGAGTATCGCAGCCAACGCGGCGATCGCGAACGTGCGGCCACTCGGCGTGGAGAGGTAGTCGGACGAGAAACCCGAGGTGATCCCCATGAGACGGATGCCGGACAGGATGGTGAGGAGCGCGATGACCGGCATGAAGATGAACGCGCGCCGCCTGGCGAGTTCGGCCATCACCTGCCCGGCGGCAGGACCTGCCTGCGCGAACGCCGGAAAGAGAAAGAGCGCGTTGAACAGCGCACTCCCCACCCAGAAGATGCCGCCAAGCACATGTATCAATCGCAGCGCAAGTAGCTCTCCTTCCATCTGTTCACCTCCGTGAAGTCCGTGCGGGCGAGCGACGGCAGCTGTTTGCAGCTGGGCTCCGGCCAGCGAGGATATCGGCCCGCCATGCCGCTGCATGATATCTTCCCCTCAACACGGATCCCAAGGAGAACGTTCATGAGTGCCGCGCCGAGCGCCGTGACGAGGCACGTGAACGGATCGCCGCCATCGCCACCGCCCTTCACCGCCGACCGGCCCTCAATTCCCGAACACGACCTTCCCGCGCATCACCACCATGGTGATGCGCTGCGTGTTGGCGATGTCGTCGAGGGGGTTCGCATCGAGCACGACGAGGTTGGCATCATCCCCCGGCCGGACGCCGAATTTGCGTCCCAGGAATTCGCCGGCGAGTGATGTGGATCCGGCCAGCGCCTGCCAGGGGGTGAGACCGGCTTCGACCAGACGGATGAGCTCGCGGTGCACCGAGTATCCCTGGATCACGCCCCAGTTGCCGGCATCGGTCCCTGTCAGCATTGGAATCCCGGCAGCGCTCAGCCGGCGCACCGATTCGATCGCTGCCGACAGGCGGGATCGCTGATACTCGACGGCGTGGCGCACGAGCCGGTCGAGCGAATCGACCCCCTTCCGATAGACGGCACGCAGCGTGTCGGATGCGAGCGCCACCGCGAGCGGTGACGCCATGAGCTCGGGTCGCTGGAACAGCTCCGCCAAATCGCTGTGCACCACCAGCGTCGGGATGTGGTAGACGCCGGCCCCGCGCATGAGCGCTGGCACGTCCACAGGCACGACCCCATCGTTAGGCACGTGCGTCACCGCGCTGGCACCGCCCTCCACGGCGTCGCGCACATCTTGCCAGGTGCCGACGTGGACGACGGTGCGCACGCCGGCTGCCCTCGCGCCGGTCAGGAGCGCGATGAGGGTGGGCTTGTCGATCGAGGGCATCGTCCTCGGACCGCGATCGAGATGGTCGTAGACTACCTTGATCACGTCAGGACGCTTCGGGAGCAGGTCGGTCAGCTCGCGTTTCACGTCGGCCGGCGAGTCGATGAGGCGCGTCTTGACGCCGTATTCGCTGCAGTGGCCGCGTGTGGCGGTGAAGCACGGACCGGCGGCGAAGATCTCCGCGCCGCCGATCTCGCCGGCTCGCTGTCGCTCGCGAAGCCTGAACAGGTAGCTCTCGTCACCAAAGAGATCGAGGAAGGCGGTGACACCCGCTCGCAGCACGCGCTCGGCGGTGGCCTGCGTGCCGCCGGCATCCGTGACGCGTGGCGGAGCGACACTGCCGAACGAGTGTGTGTGGAGGTCCACGAGCCCGGGGATCACCCACTTCCCTTGCAGGTCGATGCGCCTGGCGTTGACGTGGGACGGTGGAGTGGCGCCTCGTGCCACGATGCGGCCGCCCTGAATCCAGAGCGATCCATCGGTGATCGTTCGCGTGGACGGATCGACGATCCGCGCATTGGTGAGGACCAGCTCCTGCGCGCTCACCGACGCGGAGAGGGTGAGGCTGCTCAGAACGAGCGCGGCCCGGGCGGTCTTCGGCATTCCTCGCTCCAGGAAAGTGGGCTGCCTCCTTCGACAGCCGCCGCGGAGCGAGGGTTTGGTGGGCGCGCGAGAGGCGTGGCCGCGCGCGCCCCAGCAGGTCAGCTCAGTTGTTCGGCCGGAGGTCCCAGTTGGAGCAGTGTCCACCGTTGTCGGTACCGGCCAGCACCGAGAACGGACAGTTCTGGATGCGTGGCGAGCCGTGCCGAGCCGGGGGAGAGCCGCACGCCGACCGTCGTGGCGGCCCCAAACAGCAGGAGCCGCTGCGGGTCGTCCGAGTGCCTGACTACGGCGACGCGGAAGGCGCTGATGCGGCGTGCTTGCGCCGGAAGAAGCGCCTCGCGAGCTCGGCAATCGCGACGAGACCGATCACGATGAGCTTCTTGGCAGCGGCAAGGACACCAATCAGCAGCTTGAACAGACCGGCCTTCGCGGCCACCTTGCCGGCGATGAGCGCTCCGATCCCGTATGCCGCGACTTTGTCGGTGCCGGGAATGTAATCCGCGTACCGGTGGCCTTCGTTGAACGCCACGAAGCCGAGCACCTGCTGCATGCCGGTCTCCACCTCTGTGAGCTGCTTCATGGCGGCCACCGCGCTCAGCACCAGCACACCGCGGCGACCCAGCGCGCGCACATCGTAGTTGAGCGTGCGCTCCGGGGCCTGGCCGAACTGAAGCTCTTTCGCCCAATAGAGCTTGCGAGTCGTGCTGTCGTAGTGCGGACGGGCGGCCCAGCCGACCAGATCGACTGGCGCGTAGCCCGCTTCCGTTCGGGCCTTGTTGTCGTCGCGCGTCGCCTTCTGCATGTCGCGGAGCAGCTCGTCGTAATCGATGGAGGCCGCCTCGTCATCCTCGACGTAACCGTCCTCATCGAACGAGACGATCACCGCCCAGCTCTCCTCGTCGGTCGCGCCGAGCCCCCCGGGTACGATCATCCCCAGAGTGGCGCTGCCAGGCGGGTTGCCCCATTCGACGAGCACACGCTCCGTGTCTTCCGGTCCGAGATACCGATACCCCTGAGGCAGGGTGAGCGTCGCCAATCCGTCCTTCAGGGTGATGGTGCCCTCGCGGTATAGCAGGCTGGCTTCGAACTGGGCGGTGCGGTTTTGCGCGGAATCGGCGGCGGTGGGCTGCTGAGCGGCGACGGGGCCCGCGGCGACGAGCGTGCCCAGGAGCGCGCGGCAGAGGGGAGAGGACATTGGGAGCAAGATTGATGGTGGAGGTGCGGGGCTCGCTTCGTGGATCGGACCGACGGGAGCGCCCTGAGTCTCACAAAGAAAGACGCTTGGCGACCGGTCGCCGGCACTGGCGAGGGGCATTGTGTCAACAGGCTTGACAGTCGCCGCCGGTCCGGGCACTACCCATGCTCTAATCACGACGCGAGCATGTCCACACCGGCCTACGTTCGGTGGGAGGAGTCCGTGAGAACCCGCGCCTGTCCTGCCTGTGCCCGCGAGGTCGCGCCGAAGGTGACAACCTGCGCTCACTGCGGGGCGGTGGTGCCGAGTGAGAAGCCGGTTCAGAACGCGATCTTTCTGTGGCTGGCGGTGATCGCGCTGGCGATCCTGCTGATCTATCTGTTCGTGCTCTGACGGCACGATGGCGCGTCTAACCGGCCTGCATCCCCTCGGCGAGCTTCCCCAGCACCAGAGCCAGGTCGGGCCTCTGCACCAGCACCGGCGCCACCGGATCGCTGCCTAGCGACTCCATCCGTTCAACGGCCGTCTTGATCGTGAACGCCTTCGGCTCGAGACCGTCGACCACCTCATCCCACAATAAGGGCATCGACACCGTCGCCCCAGGGAGCGGCCGCACGCTGAAGGGCGCCACGATCGTTTGCCCGTGCCGGTTCTGGAGGTAGTCCAGGTACACCTTGTCCCCTCGCTTGGTCACGTGGCGGGTGATCGTGGCGATGTCCTTGCACTCGCGCAGCACCAGCCTCGCCAGCAGCTCCCCCAGCGTGCGCGACTGCTCGTACGTGCACTGCCTGGCCAGCGGCAGCATGATGTGGAGCCCGGTCTTTCCGGTGGTCTTCACGTAGTTGGGAAGCCCCACCGATTCGCACAGCCGGTGCAGCACCCGCGCCGTGCGAATCACGTCCGAGAACGGCGCCTCCTTGGGGTCGAGGTCGAGCACGCACCAGTCGCACAGCTCGAGCGATCCAACCTGGCTCGCCCAGATGTGCAGCGGGATGGAGCCGAGGTTGGCCACGTACAGCAGCGACTCTTCGTCGTCGCACACGAAGTAGCGGATCTCCCGCTGCGTGTCCTCGCTCCAGATGCGCTCGGTGCGGATCCATTCGGGTGCGAACTCCGGGGCGTCCTTCTGATAGAACATCTTTCCGTCGATCCCGTCGGGATAGCGCGTCATCACCACCGGGCGATTCCTGAGATACGGCAGGAGCCACGGCGACACGGCGCGATAGTACTCGATCAGATCGCCCTTGGTGTATCCCTCCGCCGGCCAGAAGACCTTCTTCAGGTTCGAGTAATTGAACGTCTTCCGCGCCGGCTGCTTCGGCGGCGCCGGTGGCGGCTCGTGAGCCGCATCGACTTCCGCCGGCGTCGCTGTATGCCCCACGATCACCGCGCTCGGCGGTTCCCCTGCCTCCTCCGCGCGGCCCTCGGCCGTCCAGTCCTGCCGGATACACTCGCTCGGCCGCTTGTCGTCGCGCATCCGCAGGAACGCCGCGTGCCGCAGCAGTCCATCCGGCGTCCACTCGGCGTACTCCACCTCGCACACGTAGCGTGGCTCCACCCACGTCGTGGTGCGCGTGTCGGGAATCGCGTTGCTCGGTAGGCGCGGGCCGCCGGGCGAGAGAATGGGCCCCTCGCACGGTGCGGCCTCGCGAGCGAGCGGCAACAGCAGCGCTGCCAGCTCCTCCAGCCGCGCATGGTCGAACCCGGTTCCTACTCGGCCGGCGTAGACGAGCGAGCCATCCACGTAGTCCGCGAGCTGCAGCGCGCCGAAATGCGCGCGCGACCCCCTGGGCTCGGTGAAGCCCACGATCACGAAGTCGCCCGTGCGGCGCGCTTTGATCTTGAGCCACTTGTCGGATCGACCGCCGCGATACGGGGCGTCCGCCTTCTTGGCGATCATCCCCTCGAGGCCCAGTTTCGTCACGCCATCGAGGAATGCCTCACCCTCGCGCTCGATGTGCTCGAGCGCGCGCACGGGGCCCAGCTTGGGAACGACCTCCTGCAGCAGCGCCTTCCGCCTGACGAGGGGCAGCGGCCGCAGATCGAAGTCCTGGAAGGCCAGGAAGTCGAACGCGAAGAAGGTGGCCGCGAGCTCGACCGACGCGCGCTTGATGTCGACGGGGTTCTGCAGGCGGCCGCGCTGCTGAAGCCTAGAGAAACTAGGCATCCCCTTCCCGTCCAGCACCACCGCCTCGCCGTCGATGATGAAGTCATCCACCGGCAGCGCCTTGATCGCCCGCGCGATCTCCGGGAACACCGCCGTGTAGTCGTTCCCGTTCCGCGTCACCAGCTTGGCCTCGCCGGCGGTTTTGCTGGCGATCAGTCTGTATCCGTCGAGCTTGAGCTCGAAGAGCCAGCCGTCGCGCGTGAACGCGCCATCGCCACTCTCGCACAGCATGGCCTGCACGCGATTCGGGTCGACGCGCGCGCGCAGCGCACCGGCCTCCTCGACCGCTTTCCGGACGCGGCTGCCCGGCGTCTCGCCCGCCTTCAGCTCCTCGACGGTGAGCCCGGAGAGCACGCTCTCCTCCGGGAACTGGTCGCCGGGGCTCTTCACCCACGCGTCGCGCTCCTTGATGAGCAGCCAGTCGCGCTCGCTCTTCTTGATCTTCACGAGCGTCCACTTGCCGTGGAGCTTGTAGCCCTTGAGCTCGAAGAGGAGCTTCCCCTTCTCCAGTCCCTCGCGCCAATCCTCGAGCGGGACCCACTCACCGCGGTCCCACACGATCACCGCGCCCGCGCCGTAGTTGCCCTTGGGGATCATCCCCTCGAAGTCGCCGTACTCGATGGGATGATCTTCCACCTTCACGGCGAGGCGCTTGTCGTTCATGTCGTAGCTGGGACCTTTCGGCACCGCCCACGAGCGCAGCACGCCATCCATCTCCAAGCGCAGATCGAAGTGGAGCTGTCGCGCCGCGTGCTTGTGGACGACGAACAGGCGTCCGAGCACCGGCGACACGCCCGGCGCGCTCCCCATCGGCTCCGGCGTGCGGTCGGGCGAGCGCTTCGCGCGGTAGGCGTCGAGCCCGTCAGCGGGCGCGCTTGGGGACTTGTTCGGGTGGTCCGGCGAGTCACCTCTTGCGGCCATCAGCGTCTTGGGTGAGTAGTGTCTGCGACCCGAGCGCCGTTGCCGGGTCGCCGCCGAACGACCGGCCCTCCCACCTCACTCCGCTTCCCCATCATGCCCGCTCGCTCCATCGCCTCCGCAACGATCTCGTTCGGGCTCGTCTCCGTGCCCGTCAACCTGTACTCCGCGTCGGAATCGAAGTCGAGCGTCTCATTCAACATGCTGCACAAGAAGTGTGGTGGTCGCCTCAAGCAGCAGTACATCTGTCCGAAGGACAACAACGAGGTCGTCGGGCGCGAAGACACCGTGAAGGGCTACGAGTTCGCCAAGGATCAGTACGTCATCTTCACGCCTGAGGAGCTGAAGGCGCTCGATGAGAAGGCGTCGGGGATGATCGAGGTGATCGAGTTCGTGCCACTCGCGAAGGTGGACCGCGAGTACCTGGACAAAGTCTACTATCTGGGACCGGACAAGGGAGGGGACCGCGCGTATCGGCTGCTCTGCCAGGCGCTGCACGAGACCGGCCGCGCCGCACTCGGCCAGTACGCCGCGCGCGGCGGGCAGACGCTGGTGCTGCTGCGCCCGCTCAACGGCGTGATCGCGATGGACCAGCTCAAGTACGCCGAGGAGGTGCGGAGCCCGAGCGAGGTGCCCGTCCCCGCCGGTGACGTCAAGCCCGCCGAGCTTGCGCTCGCCAAGCAGCTCATCGAGCAGCTCGTGAACGAGGAGTTCGAGCCACAGAAATTCAAGGACGTGGTGCGCGAGCGGGTCCTCGAGGCCATCCAGCGCAAGGTGGACGGTCAGGACATCACCGCCGACATCGCCCCCGATTCCGGCGGCAAGATCATCGACCTCATGGAGGCACTCAAGGCCAGCCTCGCTCGCGGCACCACGGGAGAGGCCGAGCTCAAGGTGTCATGAAGCTGCTCGCCGGAACGAGCGGCTACGCCTTCAAGGAGTGGAAAGGGTCGTTCTACCCGAAGGAGCTGAAGGACGACGGCTGGCTCGGCTACTACGCCAGCAAGTTTCCGACGGTCGAGATCAACAACACCTTCTATCGGCTGCCGAAGGAGACGGTCCTCCGCGAGTGGGCGGCGCAGGTGCCCGAGCACTTCACGTTCTCGATCAAGGCCAGCCAGCGCATCACGCACCACGCTCGCCTCAAGGAAGAGTCCGCCGAGCTCGTCGATTATCTGCTGCGTACCACGTCCGTGCTCGGCGCGCGACTGGGGCCGATTCTCTTCCAGCTCCCGCCCAACATGCGGAAGGAGCTCACGCGGCTGAAGGGATTCCTCGGTCTGCTCCCGCCCGGGCGCCGGTTCGCGTTCGAGTTTCGTCACGAGAGCTGGTTCGACGAGGACGTGATCGGTGCCCTGCGCGACCATGATGCCGCCCTGTGCATCGCCGAGCAGGAGGACTTCAAGTGTCCCGTGCACGCGACCGCGTCGTGGGGCTACCTGCGCCTGCACCGCCCGCAGTACGACGACGCCTCGTTAGGCGAGTGGGCGGCGTGCGTGCGGTCCCAGCCCTGGAGCGACGCCTACGTCTTCTTCAAGCACGACGAGGATACCGGCTCCGGTCCGCAGGCCGTCGAGGCGTTCGTCAAGGCCTGTTCGACGTAGCCCTTCTCTCATCGCACCACGAGCGTTCTGGATGCCAGCCTGAAGGGCATGGTGTTGTGCTCGCGGCAGCGAGGCGCGCCCCACCCACGAAACCCTCGCCCTTTCTCGGCCGTTCCGTCCGCGTCATCCGTGTAAGCCTGTGCTCGTGATGCCGGACGGCGAGGCTCGGAACGGGATGAGCCAGCGTCCGGACGAGTTCCTGACGCGGGACGGCTTGGCGGCGATTGGGGGGCCTGGCGATATATTCCGAGCTTCCGGAATAGTTCAGAGCCACTTCTCCGAGATGTAGCGCATGAGCGACGGTCTCCAACCGGCTGCCACCAGCTCGCCCGGCGCGGCCGGCCCAGAGCCGCTCGTTCCGCCGCCGCCCCCTCCACCCAGGACGCGTCGCTACGACCGCTCGATCATAGAAGGACCGCTGCTGCCCGCCGTCTGGAAGATCGCCTGGCCAACCATGCTCCAGAACGTGATCGGCGGCGCGCAGGGGATGGTCGACCACGTCATGGTCGGACACTACGTGGGGTTTACGGGCAACGCCGCCGTCGGCGTGAGCTGGCAGATCTTCCTCGTCGTCATCGTGTTCATCATGTCGCTCTTCGCCGGCATGAGCGTGCTCGTCGCCCGCTTTGCCGGCGCCGACGATCCCGACAAGGTCGATCGTACGATCTATCAGGCGCTGCTCACGTCGACCGTCCTCTCCTTCCTCGTGCTCGCGCCGCTGGGGTACGTGCTCAGTCCCCGGCTCCTCGAGCTGGTGAACGCCGCGCCGGAAGTGAAAGCCGAGGCGCTCCCGTATCTCCGCATCACCTTCGTGTTCAGCGGCGGCATGATGGTGTTCTTCATGCTGAGCGGTGCGCTGCGCTCGGCGGGCGACGCCCAGACGCCGCTGCGCCTCGGCGTGGCGGTCACCCTCCTCAACCTCGTGCTGAACGTGATCCTGATCCGCGGACTCGGGCCCATCCCGGCGTACGGGACCGCGGGCGCGGCGATGGGGACGGTGATCGCGTTCACCATTGCCTCGGCCTACGCGCTCCTGCGCATGGGGCGCGGCGGCTGGGTGATCCGCTTCCCGCGCCGCGACAATCGCGCCCTCGACTGGGGGATCATCCGCGCGCTCTTCCGCTTCGGGCTGCCGACCGGGATCCAGGGCATCGCCATGAACGTGGGTGGGGTGCTCCTTCTCTCGTTCATCGGCTCGCTCGCGCAGAGCGCGGCGGCGCAGGCGGCGTTCGCGATCACGTATACCCAGCTCTTCTCGATGATCACGTGGACGACGGTCGGCCTGATGGGCGCCGCCGCGGCCGTCGCCGGCCAGAGCCTCGGAGCCGGGAAGCCGGAGCGGGCGTCATCGGCCGTGCACCTGTCGGCGCGAATCGGCGTGACCATCGCCGCCGTCGTCGGCGCGCTCTTTCTGCTCATCCCGCGCCCGCTGCTGGCGATCTTCGGCGTCGACGAGCCGACGGTGATCGACGTGGGTGTCGAGCTGCTCCGCGTGCTGAGCCTGTCCGGGCTCTTCATCGCCGTGGCGCTCACCTACACCGGTGGCCTCCAGGGCACGGGCGACACGAAGAGCCCGCTCTACATCTCGATCGTCTCGCAGATCGTCGTTCCCCTTGGCATCTGCTTCGTGATCCAGCAGACATCGACGCTCGATCCCATCGACATCTGGCTCGCCATTCTTCTCGGCCACGTGACCCGCTGCATCCTCAGCGTGCTCCGCTTCAATCAAGGAAAGTGGCGGCACATCAAGGTGGAGATCGGGGGCAAGACGGCGGCGGTGGAGCGGTAGCGTCGGTAGAGAGTAACGAGAGCGGTAGCGTCGGTAGAGAGTAACGAGAGTGGAGTGAGTGATAGCGACCAGGGTGAAGGGCATGAGATGGGGTGATGAGGTCCATCACCGAACCTCATGCCCCTCACCCTGGTCGTTGTCACTCACTCCACTCTCGTCACCGACTCACCTCGCCCCCATGCCTTGACATCCGACAACACGCATCGCAGCTTGTTGTCGAGCGTCTAGGTATCCACCCTCCGCGACCTCGCGACGTGAGCGACAAGACCGAGCTGCTGCAGGGCATGCTGGACCTTCTCATCCTCCGCACGCTCCGACTCGGGCCTCTGCACGGGTGGGGAATTTCCAAGCGCATCCGCCAGCTCTCGCACGATGCCCTCCAGGTCAATCAGGGCTCGCTCTATCCGGCGCTGTACCGCCTCGAGGACCGGGGCTGGATCGCCGCCGAGTGGGGCATCTCGCCCGAGGGACGGCGCGCGAAGTTCTACCGGCTCACCCCTGCCGGGCGAAAGCAGCTGGCCGAAGAACAGGCCGGTTGGCGCGTGTTCGTGCGAGCGGTGCAACAGGTCATCGAGGCCACGTGATGCGATGATGGACTCCGCCTCCCCGATCGCGCGGCTCGCGCGACGGCTGCGTGCTCTCCTCTTCAAGCGGACCACCGAGCAGGACATGGATGAGGAGATGCGCTTTCATCTGGACATGGAGACCGAAGCGCTCGCCCGCACCGGTCTCGATGTGACGGCGGCACGGCGACGAGCCCTGGTGTCGTTCGGTGGCGTGGAGCGATTCAAGGAGGCGGGGCGCGACGCGCGAGGGACGCGCTGGGTCGAGGACTTCATCCACGACGCTCGATTCGGCGTTCGCGCGCTCACCCGGAGCCCGGCCGCGTCGGCGATCGTCATCGTCACCCTCACACTGGCCGTCGCCGCGAGCACCACCGTGTTCTCGCTGTTGAACGGACTCTTCCTGCGCCCCTTTCCCTTCCCCAACGCCGACCGGTTGGTGTACGTCAACGAGACCGCGCCGCGATGGGATCTGACCTACACCAACATCTCCTATCCGGACTTTCATGTCTGGCGCGAGCACAACACCGCGTTCGAGGCGCTGGCGCTGTATTCGACGCGGAGTGTGACCATCACCGGTGAGGATCGCGCCGAGCGCGCGCAGGCGCTCCAGGTGACGCACGACTTCGCTCGTGCGCTCGGCGTGAGGCCCTTGCTCGGTCGCACGTTCACCCCCGACGAGGACCGGCCCGGTGGGCCTCCAGTCGTCGCCATCGGGCGCCAGCTGTGGGAGGAGCGCTTCGGCGCGTCGCCGCGCGTGCTGGGCGGCACGCTGCGAATCAACGGAACGCCGCACACGATCATCGGCGTGCTGCCCGACGAGGCCGAGTTCCCCGGCGGCGTGACGATGTGGCTGCCGGTCGCCGGCGACCCGGCCGAGGAATGCTGTGCCTACTCGTACGATGGCATCGGTCTGCTCAAGCCCGGCGTCACCAGCGAGCAGGCGCTGGATGATCTTCGGCGCGTGCACGCGGCCATCTGGGAGGCACGCGATACCGCGCGGGTCGTCTCGCCGATCGTCACCTCCCTCCGCGAGCCGTACGTCGCCGGACATCGGGATCTCGGCACCGCCCTCGGACTGGGCGTCGCGCTCGTGCTGCTGATCGCCTGTGCGAACGTCGCCGGCGTGCTGCTGGCACGCTCGGTCGTCAGGCAGCGCGAGATCGCCGTGCGGCGCTCGTTAGGCGCGAGCGCCGGCCGCATCAGCCGGCAGCTGCTGGCGGAGAGTCTCGTGATCGCCGCCGCCGGCGGCGTGTTGGGTACGCTCCTCGGCCAGGCGGCGCTTCGCGTCCTGTTGAGGTCGGTACCGGACGAGCTCCCGGGATGGGCGCGCTTCGCGCCGGACGCGCGCACCGTCGTGTTCGCCGTGGCGCTGATCGTCGGGACTGCACTGCTCTTTGGGTGCGTTCCGGCGCTGCGCGCACGGCGGGAGGCCGAGGGCGGCGCGCTCGCCGCCCACGGCGCGCGGGCATCGCATTCGGTGCCGCAGCGGCGAACGCTGAACGGACTGGTGGTCGCCGAAGTCGCGGTGGCAGTGATGCTGCTGGTGGGCGGCACCTTGCTGTTGCGGGCGTACGAGCACGTGCGCGGTATCGATCCTCGGTTTCGCGTCGACAGCGTGCTGACATTCCGCGTGACCCTTCCCCCTGGCGCGGGAGAGGATCGAAACGGACCCGCGCAGCTTGCACTCGTGACCGAGCTGGAAGCGCGTTTGTCCGAGCTGCCGGGTGTGCGCGCCGCCGGCGTCATCAGCTGCGCGCCGCTGGGCTGTCATCAGGGGAGCACGTTCGAGGGCGACGGTCAGCCCCGGCTGGCCCCGGGCGAGTCCGATCCGATCGTGCTCACGCGGTGGGCGACCGCGGGCCATTTCCGGGCCCTCGGGATCCGTCTGCTTCACGGGCGGTTCTTCACGCCGGACGATGAGCGCCCCGATCGACCACCCGTCGTCATCGTCAACGAGCCGCTCGCCAAACGCCTGTGGCCCGGCGTCGCGAATCCGGTGGGACGGCGTCTGCGGTATCGTGGCGATACCAGCGCGACCGCCTGGCTTCAGGTGGTGGGCGTCGTGCAGGAGGCCCGGCACTACGGCCTGGCCTCGCGTGAGTTCGACGGCATGTACTTCTCGGCCGCGCGACTCGCCAGCGGCTGGTGGGACCCGGGTCCCACGGTGTCGATCCACACCGCCGTCGAACCGACATCGCTGGCCGCCGCCGTCCGCAAGGCGGTGCGCGAGGTGAGCCCCGCGCTGCCGGTCTATCAGCTCCAGACGATGCGCGATGCGCTCGACCGGTCGCTGGCGGTGCGCCGCACCTTCGCGTGGATGCTGGCGATCTTCTCCGGCGTCGCGCTGGTACTGGCCGTGGGTGGGATCTACGCCGTGCTGATGTACGTGGTGGGTCGCCGCCGACGCGAGATCGGCATTCGCATCGCGCTTGGCGCGCAGCGAGGCAACGTCGTACGCGCCGTCGTCGGACACGGCCTGCGGCTCATCACCGTCGGCCTGCTCCTGGGACTGCCGCTCACCCTTGCCGGCTCGCGCGTGCTGTCGAGCCTGCTGCACGGCATCTCGTCGCGCGACCCGCTCACCTACGGCTCGGTAGCCGTCCTCCTCGCGATCACCGGCATCGCCGCGACACTCGCTCCGGCATTGAGGGCGGCCAGCGTCGACCCACGGAGCGTACTCTCGGAGTGAGAGTACTAGACAGGCCCCCTCTGCTTGGGCTGGTAGAAATGGAACAATGGTAGTGATTCCCCGCGATGGACCAATGGAGGCCCCTCTGTTCGGCCGGGCAGCAACGGACTAGCGGTAGTGATTTCCAGTAATTCAGTAGGAGCTAATGGGAAGTAAGAGCGTAAAGGGGCACACCTTTACGCTCTTACTCGCTCATGCAGTACTGAATTACTGGTAGTTACTACCGTTAGTCCGTTGCAAGGTGGCCCGACCGAGGGGGCTTCGACCGACTCCAGAGAATCACCAGCTCCATTGCTACCTGGCCGAACCTCGTGGCCTCCACCTTACTCTCGTGCTATCCAGCGACCGATGGCAGATCCGATCTCTGCCAGTACATCCGAGTCTGTCCTGCCGGACGACTTGAGCACGTGAAAGCCGTGATCCGCTCCCTCCAGCCAGTGCATCGTCCAGTTGTCTCCCACCTTCGTGAGCACCTGCTCCATGAGATCGCGCCGGCACAGGGTGTCCCGTGTGCCGTTGAGGCAGAGCACCGGCACGCGGATCGCCGGCAGGTGCGCATCGCGCAGCTGATCGGGTTTCCCGGCCGGATGCAGCGGGTACGCGAGCAGGAGCAGGCCGTCGCACGCGAAGCCCTGGGCGGCCAGCATCGACGCCGCTCGGCCGCCCATCGAGCGGCCACCGATGATCACGCGTGAGGCGTCCAGCTCCGAGCGGGCGCGCGCGACGACGGCGGCGATGCATTCCTTCAGGCGTGGCATCGGGTCGGGACGGGAGCTTCGCTTCTCGCGATAGAGAAAGTTGAAGCGCACGACGTCCAGCCCTCGCGACGCCAGCTCCGTTGCCGACTGGAGCATGCCACGATCGTCCATGTGCCCACCGGCACCATGCGCGCACACGAACACCGCGCGGCGCTCGCCCGCCGTGCAGCGATCGACGGCGGCCGTCGTCTGCTCGCCGCCGACGTCGATCCGCCATTCGGTGCGCTCGGTCGTGCTCACGGGGGCACCGTCGGAGGTACCGGCCGCGCGACGAGGCCCATCTCGTCGAGGAACCGATGGCCGCCGGTGGCCATGCCGCCCCGCGACTCGACGCGTGTGAGCACCAGCCGCTCCTTTGCGCGCGTCATGCCGACGTAGAGCAGTCGCCGCGCCTCCTCGATGTCCTCCTTCGGCGGTGGGCCGTCGCGCGGGAGTCCCGGCAGCTCGCCGTCCTCCACCCCCAGCACGTACACGCGCGAGAACTCGAGCCCTTTGGCGGCGTGCAGCGTCAACAAATTCACTCGATCGGCGTCGACGTCGGCACCATCGACGCGCGACAGCGCTACCCACTCGAGCAACTGGGTGATCTGCTCGCGAAGCGGCTCGTTGGCGCATTGCGACAGCAGTCGTCGCAGCCGGGCCATCGCCGCGGGATACCGATCCTCAGCACGCTTCTCGGCGCGGATGCGGCGCATCCGCTCCTCGCCACCCAGTCGCTCGATGACGTCGGCCACCGTCGGCAGCGACGGGTCGTCGAGTTGCTCCCGCTCCTCCCGGTACTGCTCCAGGCAATCGCTGTATCGCCCCAGCGCGAACGGCACGGCCACGTCGCGCAGCAGAACGGCCTCGGCATTCAACGGATCGATGTCGGACAGCGCCAGCGCGACGCCCAGGTGGTCGAGGGCGTTTGCCAGTGAGATCTTGCGCGATCGGACGACCTTTGCCTCGCCGAGTGCCAGGAACACGCGCGCCAGGGTGTAGCTGTCGGACAGCGCGCGGTGCGTCTCGCCCGGCTCGATGCCGAAGTAGCGGGCGACATCGCTCAGCCGGCCACTCCCGGGGCAGAGCGCGCGCGCCAGCAGCAGACTGTCGTACGTGTTCAGATCCCATCCCCCATCCAGGCCCTTGGCCATGCGGCGCAGAATGGGGAAGTCGAAGTGATGGCCGTTGTGGGCGACGACGACGTCGGTGCCGCAGAAATCGCGGAAGGTGGGCCACACGTCCTCGAAGGAGGGCGAGGAGGCCAGGATCGTTTCCGTGAGACGATGTTGGCGCGCCGCCTCCGGCGCGATGGGAGCCCGCGGCTTTACCAGGGAGTGATACTCGGCCACGAGCGCTCCATTCCGCACGCGCACGGCCGCGATCTCCACGACCTCGGCTGTCCGGACCGCGCGGTCGGTGGTCTCGATGTCCACCGCCGTGAAATCGAGGAACGCATTCGCGAGTGTCCGGCCGCGGACCAGCTGCGCCGCCTTGAACAGCGCCAGCGGCATGCCTAACGATGGTGCATCGCCGGCCCTGACCTGCTCGACGTCGCCGGGCGCCTGGTCCGACACGACGCAGGCAAACCCAGCCTCTCGCAACATGGCCTTGACGGCAATACCGGCGCCACCCGATAGCGGCACGGCTATCGGCGCACCGCGCCCGTGCGCTGATGCCAGTCGCTCGGCCAACATCGCGACCTCGTCATGGCTGAGCGGATCGGTGAGATCATCGCAATGGTCCTCGAGCGCCGTGCGGTGCTCACCCACCGTCTGGGAGAGCAGCTCCTCGACCAGCGAGGCCAGCGTGTCGTGGCGCATCCCGAGGGCGGGAAGGTTGCGCAGCGCGCTCAGGGCTTTACGGATCTTCCGGCCATCGTCGTCGTCGCGCGGCAGTTCCAGCGCCATCCGCTGGACTTGCCTGAGCAGCGTACGCTCGCTCTCATCGGCGCGCGCTCGCGCGTGGTCGACGAGCGGCTGCGGGAGCATCGTTTCCATGAACCGCTCCCTGTCGACGTCATCACC
Source organism: Gemmatimonadaceae bacterium (assembly GCA_035249955.1). GTDB lineage: Bacteria > Gemmatimonadota > Gemmatimonadetes > Gemmatimonadales > Gemmatimonadaceae > DATFFQ01. The sequence goes on along the minus strand of DATFFQ010000067.1, from coordinate 30,228 downwards.
GCCCGCAATCACCCGGATCGCGGCGATCACATACCCGACGACAGGGTCCTCGGCGAGCGCGCGACCCTGCGCCAGCCGGCAGGGCAGACAGGCGTTCAGGAACCCCGCCTCGGCCGCATCGCCGATCTCATGCTTGCGGTAGAGGAGAGCGAAGTCGCCCCACCGGAGCGCGTGGGCCTGGACGTCGCGATGGATGTCGTCGATCACCCACGCGATCTCGTCGTCGTCGGAGGGGAACGTGAGGGCGCAGATCTCGAACGGCGAGGTGCGGTCGGTGCGCCGCTCGCGCGGCGCGTCGAAGATCGGCGTATTCAACGCGATCAAGCGGCTGGCGCGGTCCATCACCTGCGCCGGGCAGCGATGGTTGTGACGCAGATGAATGGGCTGGGTGATCCCGAACTCGTTGGCGTACTCGCGGAACACGCTCGGGTCGGCGCCGGCCCACGAGTAGATCGACTGCTCATCGTCGCCGACGGCGAACACGTGCCGGTGACCGCGCGCGAGGTCGCGGACGATCGCGTATTGCACCCGGTTCAGATCCTGGAACTCGTCCACCAGCACGCAATCCCAGCGCGAGCCGATGCGCTCTGCCGTATCCGGATCGGTGAGCAGCTCGCCGGCCTTGAGCAGCAGCATGTCGAAGTCGATCCGCTGGCGCCTGGCGAGCAGCTCCTCGTATCGCTCCAGCAGCTCGGCGTCGCGCGTGTGGAGAGGGTGTTCAAGGAATCGGTACCGTGTCCATGCGTTGAGGACTCGTGTCTGGAACCGTTTGCGCATGGTGACGCGTCTCAGCATCACGCGCTGCTCGTGCTCGTCGGCGATACCGAAGCCGCGCGGGATCCCGACCCGCGATCCCATCTCGCGCAGCAGCTCGGCGCAATACGAGTGCATCGTCCCCGTCTTGACCCTGGCCGCGCGCTCGCCGAGGGTCCGCTCGAGCCGCACCGCGATCTCACCGGCGGCCTTGTTCGTGAAGGTGAACGCGCAGATGCGCTCGGGCGCGATGCCGAGGCACTCGATGAGGAAGCGGATGCGTTCCGTGAGGCAGAACGTCTTGCCGGCGCCCGGTCCGGCGAGCACCAGGAGCGGCCCGGGTGGCGCCTCGATCGCCAGACGCTGCGGCTCGGACGCAGGATGGAGTGCTACACGAGCGACGGGAGCGAACGCGGACTCGGAGACGACTCGGATCGGCGCCACGCTACCGATCAATGCAGTCCGACGCGGCCGCGAGGACCATCGATGACCGCGATGGGTCGTGGTGCCGCTCCACGCTGCACGACGAGCGGCTACCGGAGCGTGCGACGCATCGCGTTGATGCGCTCGCGCCGCGGGAGGAGGGGTGCAGCGAGTCCGTCATGGCGAGGCCGGAAGGTGACCGTCGAGCTACCGCGCGGGACTCAGCGCTGTTCACCGACGAAACTGGCGTCGAGCGGGCCGTCAGGCAATGGGGGCACGCAGGCTCTCCCCTCATCATGTGAGGGGAGCATCGTCGACCTCCCGGCGGATGCGGACACACGCTCCCGGCCGAGGAGTTCGCCGCGCCGGCACAGGGGCGAGCGCGCGCAACGCTCGCCGCGTCCCTTCGTGGCCCCCGGCCCCCCTTGACGCCTAACGAACGCGGCGCCAGACCACCGGATTGTTGTCTCGCCAGTTGGTGACTCGCGGCGCGCGACCGGCGCTGTCCGGGGCAAATACCCAGAAGCCGCGCACGCCGTGTCGGATGAAGATGCGCTCCTCGAGCGCGTGCAGCCGCTGCGCCGGACGGTCGGGCCGTCGAATCACGAGACCGGAATCGGTCACCGCGATGTCCATGCGAACGTCGGGAGCAAGCTCGTACTCACCGGCGAGCGCGCGCAGCTGCCCGGCCGGCAGCGTGAGCCCCGCCACCGGAGTGGGCAGCGCCGTCACCTGCGATGCCAGCTGCTTCCATCCCGCCGGCTCGCGCACCCACGTGTCGGTGGTATGAAAGCGAGTGCGGAGCCGGCGGCCGTAGTAGTCGTGCTCCTCGTTCACGTCGTAGCTGAACACGGCGGTGGATGCGGCGATGACCAGGTGATGCCGCCCCACCGACAGCTCCCCGCTCTGGCCCGACGGCAGCGGCCGCAAGAGACCCAGGAACTCACCCCGCGAGACATGGTTCCCTTCCTCGTCGGTCAGAAACCAGCCGCCGGCGAGGTGCCGCGACCACACCGCGGAATCGCCCTTTGTCACCGCGTCCAGCAGTGCACGCGTGGTCGTGAGAAAGAACGCCGAGTCCGCCGCGGGCACCTGCGCCGGCGCGCGTGTGCCTGTCGCGAGCAGTAAGGTGACGATGAGTGCTCTGATAACGGGTGCGTTCGGCATGGCCTCCATTGTCGTCGCGCCACACCCCACGCGCAACACGCTGCCCGCTACCCGCGCAGCGCGTCCACCGGATCGAGCCGCGCGGCTCGCCACGCCGGTATCACGCCGAACCCCAGGCCGATCGCCACCGTTGCACCGATCGCCACGCCGAGGGCGAGCTGCGTCACCCGGGCCTCCCAGGCGGTCGACGACGCGACGAGCGCAGCGGCACCGACGCCGAGCCCGATGCCCAGCGCGCCGCCGGCCACCGACAGGATGAGCGATTCGGCCAGGAACTGCCACACGATATCCTGCCGGCGCGCGCCGACGGCCACCCGCAGCCCGATCTCCGCCCGTCGCTCGCGCACCGAGAGCAGCATGATCGAGAGAATGCCGACCCCGCCGACGACGAGTGACAGCAGACCAAGTCCGGTCACGAGCCGCTGGAAGGACGCTTGCGTGGCCAGCTCCGCCTCCATGAGCGCCCGTTGGTTCTGGATGGTGAAGTCGTCGTTCGCACCCACGGGGAGATCGTGCCGCGCGCGGAGGATCGCAGCCGCCTCCTCCACGCCTAGCTGCATGGCGGACGCGCTCGCGACCTGCACGTAGATCACCTTGAGATAGTCGAGTCCGAACACGCGCTCCAGCGCCGTCTCGATCGGCACGATGATGCGATCGTCCTCCGTTGCCGCGCCGTCCACGCTCACGCCCTTTCGGCCGAGTACGCCCACGACCTCGAAGGGCACGCGTCCGACCTGTATGACGCGGCCGATCGGATCGGTCGAGTCCGCGAAGAGACTCGCCCGCGCGTCGGCGCCAAGCACCGCCACGCGCGATCTGGCAGCATTTTCGTCGTCGGTGAAGAATCGCCCGGCCACGAGCGGGAAATGCCGGATCGCGAGCCAGTCGGACGTCGTCCCCATGACGGTCGTGGGGTTCATGATCGCGCCCGCGCTGGCGATCGTGCCCTGCTCCTGCGCCGGCGCGGCCCGCAGCAACACCCGACTCCCACGCACGAGCGCGTCGGCGTCGTCCGGTCGCAGTGTCTGCGTCCACCCTTCGCCCACCAGCGTGCGTCCCGCGATGGGCTCCATGCGCGCCGCGGTGACGACGAGCAGGTTGCGCCCCAGACGATCGATGCGGCGCAGGACCTGGCCGCGCGCACCCTGCCCTACCGCGGTGAGCACGAGCACGCCGGCCACACCGACCGCGGCACCGACTACGGCGAGCCCGGTGCGAGCGCGATGCGTCGCGAGTGCGCGAAGCGAGAGTCGTGCGGTGCGCAGGAGGCGCATCGCCCACTCATCGCAACGTCTGAACGGGATCGAGCTGCGCCGCGCGCCGGGCGGGGAGGATCCCGGACGCGATCCCGACGGCGACGGCGATCACGAATCCGAGCAATGCAACCTCCCAGGGTATCGTCATCACGGTTCCGTGCCGGGCGGTCGCCAGGGCCATGAGCCCGTAGCCCACGCCCACCGCGGCAAGCCCGCCGAGACCGGTCACCGCCGCGCACTCGGCCAGGAACTGCAACTGAATGTCGGCGTTGCGCGCGCCGATCGCCTTGCGCAGTCCGATCTCCGCCCGTCGCTCCTGCACCGTCACGAGCATCAGGTTGGCCACCACCAGCGCGCCGATGCCGATCGAGAGCGCCGCGACGAGCGGAAGAAAGCGCGTGAACGTAGTGTTCGCGGAGCGGACCGCTTGCTGCACCTGCACCGGCGTGAACATCGAGAAATCGTCGAGCTGATCGGGGCCGATGGCGTGACGCTGTCGGAGGATGTCCCCCGCCGCGCGCACGACCCCATCGAGGTCGGTGCCCTCGCGCACCGCGAGCTTGGCGCCCTGCACGTAGTCGACGTTCAGCACGCGCCGCAGCATGGTCGAGATGGGGATGATGATCTCGTTGTCGCGATCGATCCCGTGCGGGTCGACTCCCACCGGCTCCAGCACGCCGATCACCTGGAACGGAACGGTGCCGATCCTGATCCGCGCGCCGATGGGATCGCGACCCTGGAAGAGATCGCGCACCACCACCTCGCCGACCAGTGCCACCCGGGCCGCGCTCGCGACATCCTGGCTGGTGAAGTATGCACCGCGCGTCACCGAGCGATTCCACACCCGCTCGGCCATCTCCGAGTGGCCGCTCACGCTGATCTGCGCGCTGCGCCCGCCATGGATCACATCCCTGCGGCCGGCCATCATCATCGGATCCGCCAGCTCCACCTCGGGCAACAGGCTGTCAATGGCGCGAACGTCATCCACGGTGAGGGTCGTGGTTCGCGCGCCATGCGGTCCGCCTCTCATCTGCCCCCCGCCGGCCCGCAGGAAGATCGTGGATCCGCTGAGCATGCGGTTGACCTGTCGCAGCACTTCGCGCTGCGTGCTCCGGCCAATGGCCAGCATCACGATCAGCGCACAGACGCCGACGAAGGTCGCAAGGGTCATGAAGAACGTGCGTAGCCGGTTGCGTCCCAACGCCCGCACCGCGCTGCCGAGCACTCTGAAGGCTCTGTTCATGGCGCAACGCCTCCCGCCAGGGCGATGCCGATCGGCCGGCGCGCGTCCGACCGGATTCGTCCATCGACGATGGCGATCGTTCGCTCCGCACATCTCGCCACGTCCTCGTTGTGCGTGATGACGACGACCGTCGTCCCCTGCTCGTTGAGCTGGCGGAAGAGCGCGATGATCTCGCCGCTGGCCTGCGAGTCCAGGTTCCCGGTTGGCTCGTCGGCGAGGATCACGTCCGGCTCCTGCACGAGCGCGCGGGCGATCGCGACGCGCTGCTGTTGCCCTCCCGACAGCTCGCCTGGGAGATGGCTGCCCCGGTCGGCGAGGCCAACGCGGTCCAGCGCCCACATCGCCCGGCCCGGCGTCACCGATCGCTCGGCGTAGACGAGCGGGAGCTCGACGTTCTCGACCGCCGTCGCCCGCGTCAACAGATGAAACGCCTGGAAGACGAAGCCTATCCGCTCGTTCCTGATCCGGGCTCGCTCGTTAGGCGACAAGTCGGCGACGTCGTGGCCATCGAGGAGGTACGTGCCCGAGTCCGGCCGGTCCAGCAGCCCAATGATGTTCATCAGCGTCGACTTGCCGGAGCCCGACGGACCGACGATCGCCACGAGCTCTCCGCGTGCGATCGTCAGCGACGTGCCGTCGAGCGCACGGATCTCCTCGATTCCCTTCCGATACGTGCGACGCACATCGCGAAGCTCGATCATGCACCCTCCTGGGTGGCGGGTGCGGGCTCGCACGCGAGCGCGCGCCCCACCACCACGCGCTCTCCCGATTGGACTCCGGATATCACTTCACTGTACTCCGAGCCGCGAAAGCCGACGCGCACGCGCCGCCGCTCGACGCCGTTCTCCCCCGGAACGAGCACGAAGCTCCCCGTCGAATCGCGCCGCATGGCCGAGTTCGGCACGGCCACCGCGGCCCTCCGCCCCTCGACCACGATGGTGACGCGGGTGGACATCTCCGGGCGGAGCAACCGGTCGCCCGTGCGCTCGATCTCGATGAGCGTTACGTAGTTCACGACGTTGTCGCGCAGCTCGGCGGCCGGCCGTACGGCGGTCACGCGTCCCTCGAAGCGCTCGTCGGCGTAACTGTCCACGGTGAACGTCGCACGCTGCCCTGGCGCGATCCGTCCAATGTCGGTCTCATCCACGTACGCCCACACCTCGAGTCGGGAGAGATCGACGATCGTGACGAACGTCGGCGCGGCGAAGCTGGCGGCGACCGTCTCGCCCTCCTGCGTCGATACGGACGCGACCACGCCGCCGATCGGCGCGCGGATGCTGGTGTAGCCGAGCTGTACCCTCGCGGTCTCGAGCGCCGCGGTCGCTTCGCGCTCGGCGGCGCGCGTCGTCTGGACCACGCGCTCAGCCGACGCCAGCTCGGCCGGGGCCGCCGCTCCACGCTCGGCCAACTGCCTCACGCGACGCAGCTCGCCCTCCGCGTAGGTACGCTCCGCCGCGACGTTCGTGCGGGCTGCCTCGGCACGCTCCACCTGCATCTCGAGCTCCGCCCGATCGAGCTCGGCAAGGAGTTGCCCGGCCGCCACCCGGTCGCCGACGGTCACGTGCAGCTGTCGCAGGATGCCCGACACGCGTGATCCAACCGCGACCTGAGCACCCACCTTGGGGCGAATCACACCGGTGGCGAGCACCGTCGCGCCAATGTCGCGCTCGCCAACGAGGGCGGTCTGCCAGTCGGTGATCGGCACCGTCGATGCCGATGCCTCGCCGCGGCGCGCGCCGAGCCATCCGGTGGCCGCGCCGAGCAGGAGGAAGAGCACGGCCGCGAGCCACAGTGGAATGCGACCGCGCGCGACTGACGAGCTACCGGGAGGTGTCATTCGCCACCGCTCAACAAGAAGGGGTGCGCACCACATCGGCACGCACCCCGCTGTACAGCGGCGGCGTCTACGCCGTTTACCTGGAGCCGTGCGGCATGCGATCGTGAATGAGCTGCCGGCGCTGCCGGCTATGCAGCTCGTCGGCCGCTGCCCTGAAGCGCGCGGCCTGCTCCGGCTCGAGCACGGCGGCGATCTCCGACACCACGCTGTCCACCGTCGCCTGCAGGCGCACGTGCGTGTCGGCCCACACGGCGTTGATGGCTGGCTGACGTCGCTGCAGGATCTCGGCGACTCGCGTGCGCTGATCGGGTGTGAGCTGCACCGCACGATCGATCGCCCCGAGCGGATCGTGATGCACTGCAGCGAGCAGCCGTTCGCTTTCGCGCCCGTGTGCCTGGATGAGACGGTCGCCGGCGATGCCCGCGGTGGCACCGATCACGAGCAGCGAGACCGCCGCGAGCGCCGTCCGCCAACCGCTGGATGCGATACCCATTATGGTAAGGCCTCAGGAAGTACGAGTGCCGCCACCGCCGGTGGCGCGGGCGCCGAAATGAACGCCGCCACGACGGGATCCTTGGCGGGCACGCCAAGAAATCCGCGTGATCCGTCGATCGCATCGGAGTCGCGTGGCGGCAAGAGGATCAGCCCCGCGAGTCCCGCAGCCAGCGCTACGGCGCCGAGCGTCCACGCCCGCGCGGACAGCGGTCGTAACCAGCCGCCGCTCCCGATGCTTCCCCCGCGCACGCGCGGACCGAGGTCCGACATGATACGCGCCTCGAGAGCGTCCCAGTATTCCTGATCCACCGGCAGCCTCGAGAGATCACGAAACTCCTTCACTCTTCCACCTCGTCTCGCCACGCATCGAGCAGCGTCTGCAACGCCTGACGTGCCTTGAACACGTGCACCCGCACCGTGCTCTCGGCCACTCCCACGGCGGTGGCCGCTTCGGCGCTCGAGAACCCTTCGACCATGCAGAGTCGAAAGCACGCCCGCTGCATGGTGGGCAGCCGCTCGATCGCATCGCCGATGCGCGTGCGGATCTCGGAGCGCCGCGCTTCCTCGTACGGCCCTGGCGCCGCGCTGGCGTGATCGAACGACAGGGGCTCGTGCCTCCGCACGCGCCGGCTCTCGACGGCGTTGCGCGCGGTGTTGCGCAAAATGGTGAACAGCCAGGGCTCGAAGCGCTTCGCGCGATCGAATCGGTGCAGGTTCTCGAACACCCGCCGAAAGGTGTCTTGCACGACATCTTCCGCATCATCGCGCGTGTCCGTGTACTCCAGCGCCACCGCCATCGCCTTTCTGAGGTATCTCCGTACCAGCCGGGCGAACGCGGCATCCTCCCCGCGCAGCGTCGCGCCGATGAGCGCCGCATCCGGCTCGTTCTCCGGCTCACGCATCACTGGCAGTACAGGTGGCGGGCGGTCGTCGTTTATCCCGCTCGGTGCCCCGCCCGCCACCAGGCTCACGGGGACGGTGGTGTGAACACCTCGTGGGCTCCCGATGCACCGAATCCGGCGACCGTCCCGCCACCAACGACGTGGATGGCGCCGCCGACCGTCACCGCGCTCATACCGTGCCGTGCCGTCGGCATGTCGGCCACACGCCGCCACGTGTCCGTAACGGGATCGTATTCCTCGGTGGTGGCGAACACGCCAGGAATCTCTCCGCCAAAGGCGTAGAGCCGTCCATTGATCGCCGCGCCCGCCAGCCCGCCGCGAGCCGTTGGCATCGCGGCAAGCTCTTCCCAGGTGTCGGTGGACGGCGTGTACGCCTCCAGCGTCGAGACGTTGTCAGGTGCGCGTCCACCGACGACAAATATCCGACCGCCGATGACGGCCGCCGCGAGGTGCTCGCGAGCTGTCGGCATTGGCGCCAGCGCAGTCCACGAGTCGGCCTCCGGATCGTACACTTCGTTGGCGCCGCTCGCGGTGCCATTCCGCACGCCACCGATCGAATAGATGAGCCCACCCACGACGACCGACACATGCGCCGCGCGAGGGGCGGGCATCGGTGCCCCCGTCGTCCACTGTTGAGCTTCCGGGTCGAAGATGAAGACATCAGCCGAGGCGGTCCCCGGAAAGGTGCCGGGCTCATACCCTCCAATCACAAAGAGGCGGCCTCCGGCAGCGGCGACACCCGGATGATGCCGTCCTTCCGGCATGTCGGGCGCGGCCGCCCATACGTCGGAGGGGACATCGTAGACCTCGAGCACGGCCGACGCGGAGCCCGAGATGCCAAGTCCGCCCGGCGTGTAGATGCGGTCGCTGATGAGCGCCGACGCCATCTCCTGCCGGGGCGTTGGCAGCGCGGCTGCCGTGGCCCACGTGCCGGGAAGGTCGTCGGGCGGCTCGTTGATGCCCGGCAGCCCGCTTCCCTCTCCACACGCGGCGGCGAGCAGGGCACAGAGCGCAGTCAGCCGGCGGCGAGGCGTCCTCATTGCAGCGCGCTGAGATACCTTCGCCATGGTCCCACCTCATCGCGGTACTGACGAGCCATCGTGCGGGTTATCTGCACGATGTGCCCCAGATCGTGCGCCACCCACGTCGCCAGGTGCTGCCCGAGCGTGACCGTGCCGAGCTCCGGATGTCGCGCGGTGAGCGCCAGCTCCGCCGCTGTGAGCTGGAAGCTGTCGAGCGCCTCGAGACTTTGCGCCCGCTCCACCTCGAAGATCCGGAGCAGCTCGGCCAGTGGCATCCCCCGCGCCTCGTCGAACAACCCCTCCCGGTCGAACGGCACGAATCCGCGTGTGGGATCGCCCGCCAGGAAGACGCGCACGCGCGGGATCCAGTCGGTGCGCTCCCCATTGATCAGGTGCGCCATCACGAGGTGCGGGCTCCAGGTGTCAGGGCCTTCGGCGCTCGTCGTCCAGCTCTCGTCCAATCCGTCCAACAACGCGCCCAGCGTCGCCGGCGTCCGCTCGAGCACCTGTCTGCCTAACGAGAGATCGAATCGCATTCGGTTGCCCTCCGTCGACACATGCTCCCTACGGTCTGGGAGGGAGCGTCTTCCTCGGTCCGCCGCGTGAGAGCCTCAGGCGTAGCGCCGCCACGAGAAAGCCCGCCAGAGCGAGCCCGATCGGCAGGATCAGGCCCGCATGGGCTGCGGCGGAGAGCGCGAACCCCGCGACCGCGCCGATCGTAGTCCCCAGTGCGGTTTCCGCGATCGCACGCCAGATCGGTACGTGCCGCATGAGCGTCCACGCGGCGAGTGGCGCCAGGACGAGACCGAGCACGCCGCCAAACACCGCCGACCAGCCGAGCACTGCCGCCGCACCGCCCACCGAGCGGGGGTCGCTGAGCAGCACAACGGGCGTCATCAGCAGCACGCCAATCAACGCGCCGACGATGGCACCCGCCGCGGCGAGCGCGAGGGTGATGGCGGCGATCCGGCGAAAGGAAGCGATGGTTACCTCCGCGATTGGCCCGCGCGACCGTTGGTGCCCGAGCGTCTCAGGTGGCGCTGCTCGCCGGCCGCGTATGCCTCGGCCAGCAGCGCCCGGAACTCGTCGTCGATCTCCACCGGGCTCAGGAGCCGAAAGAAATGCACGTGGCTACGCGGACCGAGCGTCTGCACCGAGCGGAAGCGTGGCGATTCACGGCGCCGCGGCATGACCAGGTGTCCGTCGAGCCAGCGGCGTCGCGGCGTCACCTGCGCGAACGACATGCGAACGTGGAACGCAATGCGCGTCTTCTCCGGCAAGACCTCGACCGGCCCCAACGCCTCCAGCGCATCGACGAACGCATCGTACAGAGCGCGCACCGCGGCCGGCTTGTTCCGGAAATGATGCTCCAGCGCGTGTCGGCCACAGGAATGCGTCTGATTCCTGTTGGCGAACGTCCGCCCACAGCGCGGACAGGTCCACATCGGTGCCAGCTCACGCATGCAGCGCCTCGAACGGGCCCTCCCAGTCGAAGCATATGGCGCGTGCACGCATCAGGCAACGAACTCAGCCGATGGACACCAACTGCCTGGGGTGATAGAGGATCATTCGTCCAGCTTGGCGATTCGCCTGACGTGCCGGCCGCCCTCGAACTCCGTGGTCAACCACGTATCCACGATGGCCAGCGCCTCGCTCTCGGTCAGCAGACGCTGGCCGAGCGACAGCATGTTGGCGTCGTTGTGCGCACGGGCGAGGCGCGCGCTCTCCGTGCCCCAGCAGAGCGCGCAGCGAACGCCCTTCACGCGGTTGGCGGCCATTGCTTCGCCATTGCCCGAGCCGCCCAGGACGATGCCCCGCTGGCACTCGCCCCGCGCCACGGCCTCGGCGGCCGGTCGGATGAAATCCGGGTAGTCGACCGACTCCTCCGAATCGGTCCCGAAATCCACTACCTCGTGCCCACGCTCGGCGAGCACCGCTGCCAGCATCGTCTTGTAGCGATAGCCGGCGTGATCGGAGGCAACCGCTATGCGCAAGGTGTGCTCCCGCCGCGCACGAGGTACCGGCCACCATACGCGGCGATCGACGGGGGCGCGAGCGTCCTGTAACGCTCGTAAGTCTTGGAATCGGCAATCGTGATGTCCACGACGACGTAGGCTGCCATAGTCTCTCACGGTGAGTGGTGCGCAGCGCCCTTCGCCGGCATGAATCGACCCGCCGGTCCCGACCTTGGCAAGCGGCTCACGTGAGCCCTGGCGAGGCTCGGCGGCGGTTCCTATGTTCGGAGCGTATCCCACGCAGAGCAGCGCATCAACAGCCCGCTGAGTGTTTCATCCGGGCAGTTCGCCGGGCGCTACGCCATCGAGCGTGAGCTCGGCTCCGGCGCCACCGCCATCGTGTATCTGGCGCTCGACACGGTGCGCGGGGAGAACGTGGCGATAAAGGTTCTGCGGCCCGAGCTCGCCGAATCCACCGCCGCCGATCGCTTCCTCCGCGAGATCCGCCTCAACGCGCGCCTGCATCACCCCCGCATTCTGCCCGTGCTCGATGCCGGCGAGTGGGGCGGTCAGCTCTTCTTCGCGCTGCCGTTCATGCCGGACGGCACGTTGCGCGAGCGCCTGGCGCGCGAGAAGCAGCTCCCCATCGACGAGGCAATCGAGATCACCTGCGTCGTCGCCGAAGCGCTCGATCATGCGCATCAGTGTGGGCTGGTCCACCGCGATGTAAAGCCGGAAAACATCCTTTTTGCCGCCGGAGCGCCGCATCTCGCCGACTTCGGCATCGCGCGCGCTCTCCAGAAGGCGATGGACGAGACCTCGACGTCCATGGGGATCGTGCGCGGCACACCGGCCTATATGAGCCCCGAGCAGGCGAGCGGCGAGCGCGACTACGACGGCCGCAGTGATGTGTTCTCCCTGGGTTGCGTCTTGTACGAGATGCTCGCCGGCGTCCCGGCCTTCATCGGCCCCAGCCCCGAGGCCATCCTGGCACAGCGCTTCGCGCACCCGCCGCGCGACGTTCGCGTCTACCGCTCGCTCGTGCCGCCGGCGCTGGAGGCCGTCGTCAAGAAGACACTGGCGCCGGTGCCGGCCGATCGATACCGCACCGCCGGCGAGCTCGCGCATGCCCTCCGCGCCGCGCACTCGGAGGGGGAGAGCGGAGTCACCATCGGGGCGCGCGCGGGCACCGGGCCGTCAGGTAGACCGCGCGATCGGCTCGTGGCCGGGCTCGCGATCCTGACCGCTGCGATCACAGCGGTGCTCATGTTCGCCACCCGGGCCGGGGATGAGACCCGGGAGCAGCTCCTTGCCCAGGCGGTCGACACCACGCAGCTCGTCGTGTTGCCGCTGGAGGTGGGCGGCACGTCGAGCGCGCGTACACTGGACGACGATCTGCTGCACGAAGCGCTCTCGCGCTGGCGCGGTATCTCGCTGATCGATCCGTTCCAGGTGGCCGACGTCAGCCGCCGGCACGGATCCATTCGCTCGAGCGAAGATGCTGCCGTCGTCGCGGCATCGCTCGGTGCCGGTCGATTCATTCGTGGGCGCATCACTCGCCGTGGCTCGTCGTCGGTCGCATACGCAGCACTCTACGACGTTGCCGGCACTCGTCGGCTCCACGACGTCACGCAGCACATACCGGGCGACCTGCCGGGCGCCGCGGCTGCGTACGCCAGGCTGGCCGACGCCCTCTTGCTCCGCGGCGCGCGGCCGGACACGAGCATCGCCGTTTCGGGAGAAGCGCATTCGCTACCCGCCGTGCAGGCGCTCACCCACGCGCAGCTCGCACTCGACAATTGGGACCTCTCCGCCGCTGACTCGGCCTTTCAGGCGGCTGTCCGATTCGATCCCTCGTACGGCCGCGCGAACCTCTGGCTGGCGCAGGTGCGGGCGTGGCGTGGGCTCCCCTCCACCAGCTGGTCCACTGTCGCCGATCGGGCTCTCGCCGCCGCGAGTGAGCTCTCAGCGCGCGAGCGGCAGCTGGCCGACGGCCTGGTGCTCCTCTCCACACGCCAGTTTGACGAGGCGTGTCGCGTGTACGATCAGCTGCGGCGTCGCAACAGCCGCGACTTCGCGGCGTGGTTCGGGCTCGGCCAGTGCCGAACGATGGACCGTGCCGTCGTGGCCGATCGCTCGAGTCCATCAGGTTGGCGCTTTCGAAGCAGCTTTCACCGGGCGATGGACGCGTACACCAAGGCGTTCGAGATCTTGCCATCCGTGCATCGCGGGTACGAGCGCCTGGCATTCGAGCGGTTACGCCTGCTACTGCTCGTCTCCACCAACCTGGTCAGCGGATACGGCGTCGCCGACAGCGCCGTGTTTCATGCACGGCCGGCCCTTCTCGGCGATACGCTCGCCCTCGTTCCGTATCCGTGGCAGATGGTGTTCGCGGGCGACCCAAAGACGATCCCCCCAGGCTTCGGGCAGGCACTCGAACGCCAGCGCGCCACGTTCCGCCGCATTGCCGCCCGCTGGTCGGCGGCATATCCGCGGAGCGCCGCCGCCAAGCACGCCGTCGCCCTGTCACTCGAGCTGCTCGGACATGCGGCGGCGATCGATACGCTCCGGGTGGCGCGGGAGCTGGCCACCGACTCGACCAGGAAGCTCCAGCTCGCTGCCGCGGAGGTGCTGCTGCGCGTGAAGTTCGGCGCGCCAGGCGACGAGCGCTCGCTGCGTATCGCGCGCTCGCTGCTCGACTCGTTGCTCGCGCATCCGGTCCGATCCGACGCTGACGCGGCCGCGATCGCCCCTCTGGCGGCCGCCGGAGGACGGTGCAGTCTCGTCGATGGACTCGTTCGGCGCACCGATGCTGGAATCGGCGATCTCCCTGTCGACCGCCAGCTCCTCGCCGACTCGCGCGCGCTGCTGGCGCGATCGGCGCTGGGCTGCCTTCCCGGCTCCTCCACACCCACGATCGGCGACCTCGCTCGGGCGAGCAGCGGTCACCGCGACGACACCAGCAAGGCGATACGCCGATGGCGGGACGAGGTGCTGCTCTACCGTCCGGCGCTGCTCGCCGCCTCACTGGACTCGAGCGTGATCGACCGGCTCTCGTCCGCGAGCCAGAACAGGCTGTTGCTGGCGGCCAGAGCGTTCACCCGCGGGAATGCGCGATCGGTTCGCTCCGAGCTCTCCGCGCTCGCCGGCCAGTGGCGTCCGGGGCTCAACGAGCCTACCCCGGACATCGGATACCCTGCCGCGCGGCTCTCGGCCGGCATCGGCGACACCACGGCGGCCGTTCAATGGCTCGACTGGATCCTGAATGCCGCGCGCTCATACGACCCCGAGATTCTCGTCGATCCGGCCGGAATGGCGGCCTTCATGTCGGCGATGGTAATGCGGGCTGATCTGGCCGCCGCGACGGGTGACGCGCGCGGTGCCCATCGCTGGGCGCGGACGGTAAGCATTATGTGGTCGGGTGCAGACCCTGACCTGCAACACGTGCTGCAGCGACTGTCTCGCTACATGAACGGGAGCTGAGGGAGGCTATTGCATCGTTCGACCTTTCCAAGGAGGGCGACGTGGCAACGACGTTTCAGGTCCTGACCAAGAGTTGGAGAGCTCCTCGAGCGCTGCTGATCGTCCTGGCGACCGCGTGTAGCAGCACGACTGTCTCGGCCGGCATGCAGGGACAGGAGAAATACGACACGCTGCGCATTCTCGAGGCGGAGCGCCGCGATTCCACTCGCCGCGCGGATGTCGTCGAGCGGATCTCCCCGGAGGTCAACCGACTCGCGCTCATCGCCTGGAACATTCCGGAATACCACGACGAGCAGCGACTGGTGGATGGATCCGGGGGCTTCGGCCCCGAGGCGTACATTTTCGCGTCGCCATACCTCGACGGCTTCACCAGCGTCTCGCAGATCGCCGAGCAGGGGACGCCGGGGCTGCTGGTAGCGGTCGTCGTCGTCGAAGGAAGCTCGACCTCGCCGCTGCCGCCGACGTATACCAAGCTGGGTCTCAAGGGTGGGATAAACTGTCTCTGGCTGGCTCACCAGCCTGGATCAGCTGGTGGACCGTGGCGCGGTCGCATATCGGCGGCCGGACCCAACCGGGAGTGCTCACGGACGCAGCCGACCTCCGATCTCGCGGTCATCCGCACGGCGCACCCTCAGCACGGGAATCACGCGGACTATCCGCCGGTCGGCCGCTTCAGCGAAGCGAGCGACGGCCAGCCGCTGCTCGGGGTGAAGTGCCTGAACGCCTGGTGCGAGTTCGGGCCCTCCGGGTTCGCGTCGAGGCCGCCCCGGCAAGCATCGAGCTCGAAGAAGGGGCGAATCAAGGGCTGGCACGATGAGCAGCGCTTGGCGCTCGACGCGTCGGGCACGCTCAGGCCGAGCATTGGCGCCTCGGTGATACCTGAGGACGACCTCGCGGGGCGTGGGGTGGCCGACTTCCAGAGCGGTTGGACAAAGGTCGCGACGATTCACATCCACGACGACCCGACCGGGACCAAGTACGCCGACTGGGGTCTTCGCCTCGGCGCTAACACGTTGGAGCTGCGTGAGATCGGTGGGGTTTGGCGGGCCCGTGTGACACCGGCGGCCGGTGGGCCGCAGCGAGAGTGGCTTCGGGTCATCCGGCACGTGCATTTCGATGCGGTCGTGCCTGCCACGGCCAGGTGGCGCTGGAGCTCGCTCGACGATGGGGTGTGGGTGCCGTGCGGTCTCGCGTGCTGCCGGACCGACGGGTTCCAGACGCAGTAGTCGCAAAAGGACGTGGGGGGGTGTATATTACGTGTATGCGCGTGCCGGCCGGTCACTTACCGGCCCGCCGCGTGCCTCCGCAGACTCCCCCCCACGCTTTCCCGCGTTCGGGAACGGCAGCGCCGGTCGAGTACTCGTGACGGCAGCGGCCTGCGCGCAGTCAGTACACGTACCCTTAGCGAAAGTAAAAACCAGTTGTCTCGAAAGAACCACGACGATTCGCCGTACCGCGATGCCCAAGCGCACGCGACGGCACCTCCAGCAACTCGCGCAGCACGCAAGTCCCGCCGAGTCACACATGAAGGCCCACACGCCAAGCAGCCCTCACGGTCTCGCCGCTCGGGGCGCAAGTCGCGCAACGGCGCAGGGCATGGATCGCTGCCGAAGCTGACGTCGCTCCCCACGCATCGCGGAGCGCTCGCCGCCACGCGCAGCTGGCTGCTGGCCCAGCATGGCCCGGTGTGCGCCTACTGCAACGGACGCTTCGACGCCGGCACCATGACGCTCGACCATGTTGCGCCGCGACGCGGCCAAACGGCCTACGACCGGCGCGACAACCTCGTGCTCGCCTGTCAGGCGTGCAACGGCGCCAAGCGCGACATGGCACCCCTGGCCTTTCTGCTCGCCCGGCGGAGCCGCGCCGGCCACCTGCTGCGGTACGGCGCGCACCTGAGCCCCATGCTCATCGAGCTGGCACGCTCGCTCGTCCCGAGCAATGGGACGGCGAACGGCAACGGCGCGTCCGAGCGGCCCGTGGACGAGGACTCGCCCTACCTCGACTGATCGCGGCGCGCCCGCTCGTCACATCGCTGGCGGTGTCGGAGAGTGGGGCCGTATCTTGAGGCTCCCTCGGCGTGGCCGAGTGCCGGCCAGCTCTCCGACCACATGACGTTCCACGACACGCCCCGGATGCCGCGCGGCTTTCGCTGCGCCAGCCGGAATTGCGGGCTGAAGAAGATCGATCGCGACCTCTCGCTCTTCGTCAGCGACGTGGACGCTCCCGCGGCGGCGGTGTTCACGCGCAATCACTTTCCCGGCGCGCCGGTAATGCTGGGCCGCGAGACGATTCGCGGCGGCCGCCTGCGCGCGATCGTCGCCAACAGCCGATACAGCAACGTCGCCACCGGCGCGGTCGGGCTCGAGCACGCGCGACGAATGGCAGCCGCCGCCGCGGAGGAGGTCGGCACCAGCTCGGACAGGGTGCTGGTGAGCTCCACCGGCGTCATCGGGGTCGAGCTGCCCATCGCGGCGATCGAGGGCGGGCTGCGTGGCATGATGGCAGAGCTTCAGGACGACCCGCTGCAGGGTGCGCGGGGGATCATGACCACCGACACGCACCCCAAGGCGCTCTCGTTAGGCGTGGGCGACGCGACGATCACCTGGGTGGCCAAGGGCTCCGGCATGATCGAGCCGAACATGGCCACGCTACTCGTCTACATCTTCACCGATGCGGCGTTCGACGCCGCGGCGCTCGACCGCATGCTGCGCGCCGCGGTCCGCGTGTCGTTCAACATGCTGTCGGTGGACAGCGATACGAGCACCTCCGACACGTGCGCGCTGATGGCGAACGGTCTCGCCGGAACGGTACCGGAGTCGGCGTTTCTCAACGCGCTCACCGCCGGCTCCATCCGCATGGCCGAGATGCTGGCCCGCGACGGCGAGGGGGCGACGCGCCTGCTGCGCGCGGCGGTGCGCGGGGCGGCCGACGACACCCAGGCCCGACGCATCGCCAAGTCGCTCGTCAACTCGCCGCTCGTCAAGACGATGGTTCACGGCGCCGATCCCAACGTGGGGCGCATCCTCATGGCCGTGGGCAAGTGCTTCGAGTGCACCATCAGGCCGGAATCCACCGACGCCTGGGTGAACGGTCACCAGGTGCTGGCCGGCGGCGTGCGCACGGAGTTCGATGAGCCCGGCCTGCGCACGGCGTTGGGCGCCGAGGTCGTGGACCTCGAGGTGTCGTTAGGCGTCGGCGGCGCGAGCGCGACCGCCTACGGGTGCGATCTCACGAGGGGGTACATCGAGGAGAACGCGGCGTACTACTCGAGTTGAGCTAGCGACTATCGGGCGCCACGGCTCCCCGCCGATCTCGATGCCTGTCCGCCCACCCCGCCCACAGTACCAGCAGCCAGAGCGCCAGCCCCGACATGGCGACCGCGTTCACGCTCGGCGGCGGAGGACTGAACACGTTGGCAACCTCGATGATGAGGAGCAGGATCGCCAGCGCCCAGAAGCCGATCCTCCCCGCGCGGTCGCGCGCGGCGGTGTGTCGGGCATAGAGCCACAGCGCACCGAGAAAGAGCGCGCACTCCACCACGAGTGTGGCCGGCACCGAGTTCCAGAGGCCGAGCCCAAACCGCTCGGTACCGCCCGGGTAGAGTGGCAGATCCGGACGATGGGTGATCCAGTCCAGCACCCAATGGCTCACCACCAGCGCGCCAAGGATGAGGCTTCCCGAGCCATTTCGGTGCGTTACCACATAGATCGCGCCCAGCAGCGCCGCCCAGACGAACGCGGCCAGTAGGCTGTGCGACCACGGGTAGTGCTCGAAGGCCAGGGGCGTAAACGCGGTATCGCCGGGCGCGATCCGCACGCGCTCGACGCCCGCGAGCACCAGCACCGGCCACACGAGGTCGGGCAGCTGCGACGCGGCGAAGAGCCAGCCGAGCGAGACGCGAGGCGCGGCGCGCTTGGCTGCGAGGGCCGCACCGAAGTGGCCGATGAACATGGCCCAATGTGACCGCCCGGCAGCCTCGGCGCGACCCCGCGCTTGATGGCGATCCCGGGGACATCTAGGTTGGGCGCCTGCGGGCGCCGCACTGAACAGCCGGAGCGCACCATGAAGCCCATTGTGATGTTGGGTCTCGCGTCGATCGTGGCATCGAGCATCGCGCTGCGAGCCCCCCGTGACATCAGCCCCGCGACCGCAGGTTGGCGTATCGTCGATCGCGGCGCCGTGGCCGATCCGCCCGCAGCGATCGCGAACGAGAACCGGGAGTCTGCGGGCACGCTCCGCGGCGAGACGCTGGTGCTGCGTCTCGTCGCTCGTGCCGCGACCTGGCAACCCGAGGGGCCGCAGGGGCCCAGAGCCGAGGTGTTCGCGTTCGCCGAGGAGGGAGAGAGCCCACGCATCCCCGGCCCGCTCATCCGCGTGCCCGTCGGTACCGAGGTGCGCGCCACGCTGCGCAACGCGCTGGCCGACACGCTGCGCGTCTTCGGCCTCCAGGATCGACCGGCCAAGGGCGGGGCGCTCGACAGCGTCGTCCTCGTGCCAAACGAGACGCGGGAGCTCCGCTTCCGCGCCGGATTGCCCGGTACCTATCTGTACTGGGGCCGCACACTGCGCGACACGTTCCCGTTCGGTCAGCTCGTCGATGGACAGCTGAACGGCGCCATCGTCGTCGACTCCATCGGCGCGCCGCGCACGCCCAGCGATCGCATTCTCGTGGTGGGACTCTGGAAGGCCGATAACACACTCTTCGGCACGCCGGTGGAACAGCGCGAGGAGGCGCTGGTGGTCAACGGCCTCTCCTGGCCGCACACCGAGCGGCTGCGGTACACCGTGGGCGACTCGGTGCGCTGGCGCGTGATCAACGCCAGCCGGCGACCGCACCCGCTGCACCTGCACGGCTTCTACTACCGCGTCGATGCCCGCGGCACTCCACTCCACGACTCGGTGTACGCGCCCACTCAGCAGCGCCTCGTGGTGACCGAGGTCGTGACTCCCGGCCGCACGATGTCGATGTCCTGGTCGCCGCACACGCCGGGAAACTGGCTCTTCCACTGTCACCTGGCCGAGCACATCGCGACGAAGATGAAGCCGCAGGAGCGCGGGAAGCCCATGGACGGCGCACACCATGGGCACGACATGGGGATGATGTCCGGCCTCGTCGTCGGGCTGGAGGTGAGTCCACGCCCGGGTGAGCCGTTCGCGGGTGTGACACCGCCGCGGCGCACGCTGCGCCTGTTCGTGACGCAGCGCGATCGCGTCTTCGGAGAGGCGAGCGGCTATTCGTTCATCCTGCAGGAGGGCGCTCGCGAGCCGGCGAGTGACTCGCTGCGCGTTCCCAGCTCGCCGGTGACGGTGACTCGTGGCGAGCCCACGGCCATCACCGTCATCAACCGCGCCCGCGAGCCGGTCACCGTGCACTGGCACGGCATCGAGCTGGAGAGCTACTTCGACGGCGTGGGCGCGTGGAGCGGATGGCAGAACCGGCTCGCGCCGACGATCGCGCCCGGCGATTCCTTCGTCGCGCACATGACGCCGCCACGCGCCGGGACTTTCATGTTCCACACGCACCACGCGGAGACGCGGCAGCTGGGCGGCGGGCTCGTCGCCCCGCTGCTCGTCCTCGATCCGGGGCAGCCGCGCGACACGCTCACCGATCGCGTCTTCCTCCTATCGACGGCGGGGCCGTTCGCGACATCGCCACCCAGCATCAACGGCAAGGCCCCGGCGGAACCGATCGAGCTGCGAGCAGGCGTCACCTATCGGCTTCGTTTCGTCAGCATCGCCCCGAACGACGGAAAGCGGGTGCGCTTGATGTCGGGCGAGGCACCGGTGAGGTGGCGCCCCGTGGCCAAGGACGGTGCCGACCTTCCGCCGCATCAGGCCGTGATGCGCCCGGCGGTGATCCTCATGGGGCCTGGCGAAACCGCGGACTTCGAGCTCACGGTCTCCGAGCCGGCGGAGCTGGCGCTGGACATCTTGACGGTCGGTCGTGTGGGGCTTCCACCGGTCCGATCGGTGGTGCCGGTCCACGTTCGGGCGCCTAACGAATAGCGCGGTAGCGGGAGCGGCTGGCGCCGAGCGGGTTGCGCGCGCCAGCCTCACCGCGCCCGGCCAGTACGAAGCCACGCGGCCCAGTCCGGCCGGTCGCGGGCGGCGGCTTCCCGCGCCGCCCGCTCCCAATCGTACGGAATGGCGACGTGCTCGACGCGCCAGCCTCCCTCCTGCCGGTCCAGCAGACAGTAGCGCGCGTGCGGGCTGCCCGCCTCCATCCCGTGCGGGTGACCGGAGTCTTCCGTGTACGCCGGGAGCCCGACACTTCCCGGGTTGACGACCAGCCGCTCGTCAGGCAGCCGCAGCACACGCGGGGTGTGGCTGTGCCCGCACAGAATCACCTCGGCGGCCACGCCGGCGAGCTCCGACGCGAGCTCGGCCGGCGTCTTGATCTCCACTCCTCGCTCGGTAACCCGCTCGGCCAGGTACACGTCGTCGCGCCATGGGGTGCCGTGGCACAGGAGGACGCGGCCATCGGACACCGTCACGGGCGGGATGTGCCGGCCCAGCCACGTCATGTCCTCCGCGTCGAGCGCCTCCCGGACGAAGCGGAGCGTGGGCGGCGAGGTCACCGCGGAGTCGGGCTCCAGGATGGTGCGATCCATGTTGCCGCGGACGCTCGTCAGGCTCAGCCGTCGAAGCAGGCGCGCCGTCCCACCGGGATCGAGCGGGCCGTAGAGCGAATCACCGAGGTTGACGACGTTGCGCACGCCGCGACGCTCGAGATCCTCCAGCACCGCCTCCAGCGCCCACCGGTTCCCGTGGACGTCGGCTATCGCCGCGAGTGGCTGCGTGCCAAGGGTCACGTGTGGAGCGGCGATCGAAAGGACAGCGGCATCTGCACGGGAAGGCTCACGGACATCCTCACGGCGATGGGACCATGTGCATCATCGACATCACGATTCGGTGGAATGCGGCGCCCGGTGCGCCTGCAGGAAGAGACCCGCACCGAAGGATGCGGCCGCGCCCAGCATGACGAGCGGAAACGGAATCGCCAGCGCTGAAAGACCTGCCGCCAGGCCATGGGCCACCAGGACTGCTCTCTCGCCTCGCCGCGTCGCCAACGCGAGTGCCGCGAGCGCGACCGCCACGCCGAGAAGAGACCCGACGAACAATGCGAGCAGGAAAAAGGCGAGAGCGCCGGCGACTGCCCCGATGATCGGAGCCACGAGCGCGCCGAATCGCGTCCGCTCGGGCTCGGCGGCTCGAGCCGGGGGCGTGACGGGCGGCGACAGTCCCTCGTTAGGCGGTGCGACGGATGGCTCGGAATCCATGGCCTGTGAGTATGGACGTTCAGCGCTCACCATCAAACTGTGCGACGGGGCGCCTCGGAGCTAGCAGCCGGCAGGCATCCGCGAGCAGGTCCCGGAGCGGCGCGTCCGCCACCGTGAAGTCCGTGCCGTCGTCGTGCCGCTTCCTCACATCCGATCGCGAGGACCTCACGCACACGCTCGGTGAAGGTGTCGCCGTGTATGGTCGCTCCGTGTTGCGCCCTTGTGCTACACGAGACGTACGGCAATGAATCCCATGAAGGTTCCGATGGCGTTCCCCAGCGCGCCGAGCAGGATGGCCGGTAGCAGCAGGTCCTCGCGTCCGAGACTCTTGGCGAGCGCGAGCGCCGAGGTGCTTCCGCCGACGTTGGCCTGCGACGCGATCGCGACGCCGTCCAGGTCCATGCGAAAGAGCCGGCCGACGCCGAAGACGATCGCGCCATGCATCAGCACGGTCATCATGGCGAAGGCCAGGAGCACCGGCCCCAGCACCCCGAGGCCGGCCATCGCCCGCACGTCACAGAAGGCACCGATCACCGCCAGGAAGAGATAGACCGCATACATCCCCAGGACCCGCGGACCGGACAGCCGACTCACCGCCGGGATCTGCGCGATGATCAGCGCCAACGTGGTGATCACGAGGATGGAAGGGATCGACACACCGATCGCCTCCAGCGCACCGGTCACCAGGATCGAGACCCACTGCGCGCCGACGCCCAGCGCCAACACGAGCGCCAGGCGCATGGGGTCGATCGTCTCCACTTCGGCGGCCAGCTCGACGATCGGCGCGGCCGCCACGCGCGCGGGCCCGTTGGCAACCTGGCCGACGGTGTCGCCGGCGGCATCCGTGCGCCGCCTCACCCACAGACGCGCGAACAGTCGCGGCGCGGCCAGCGTCACCATGATCCAGATGGTGGTGACGATGTTGTCGACGACGACGGCACCGCCGTATAGCACGGCATCGCGCGTCACGTCGTAGTGCAGCGCAATCGCGTTGAAGTTGACGCTCCCCCCGATGTACGTCCCGGCGAACATTCCCGTCACCGGGCCATAGAGGGCCCCGACGGTCTCGGCGCCGTTCACGGCACGCATCGCGACTACGGCACCGGCGAGCGTGCCTAGCGAGCCCACCAGGAAGAGGGCGATGAGTGGCAGCCCGGCCTTGAGCAGGCTGCGCAGGTTGACGTGCAGGAGCAGCCAGAAGATCGCGATCGGCGCCACGTGCGCGAAGATCGCGTCGTAGAGCGGGACGGGCGCCTCCTGGGACGACGTGGTGGGGAGCACCCCGAGGTTCGCCACGATGGCCGTCAGCACGATCACGAGGAGGGCGGAGCCGAGGTGCCTGAGCGCCGTTCGCCGCACGAGCCACTCCGACAGGACGACCAGGAGCGACAGGACGGCGAGTATGAAGAGGGAGTTTGTTCGGAGATCGCCCATTGGCCGCACCCGGCATCGTCGCCTGAAGTCGCGAAACGATGCCGGTGCCGGCGCGGCGAGGCAATGGCCGCCGCGCACCCTGGCGGCTACCGGTGCACGCCGCGTATATCAGTACTCTCCCATCAGATCGAGGAAGGCACCGTGCTCACTCTCGCACGCCGCTTCACCCCTCTCGCCGCGCCGCTGGCGCTGGCCGCCTGTGTCATCGGAGGCGATGCCACCAAGGAGTCGTCGGGTACCGTCGAGAGGACCTTCACACCCACGCAGTACACGGTCGAGGACCTCTACAAGAACGTCGAGTTCGGTGGCGCCTCCTGGTCGCCCGACCGACAGAAGATCCTCGTGTCCTCGAACCTCTCGGGGATCTACAACGCGTATGCCATTCCGGCCGCGGGTGGCGAGCCGCAGCCGCTCACCAAGTCGACGACCAACTCCGTGTTCGCGCTCTCGTATTTTCCCACCGATGAGCGCATCCTCTACTCGAGCGACGAGGGCGGCAACGAGCTGACGCACATCTACGTGCGCAATGTGGACGGCTCCGTGCTGGACCTCACGCCTGGTGCGAAGCTCAAGGCCAGCTTCCGCGGCTGGGCGCACAACGACAGCTCGTTCTTCGTCGCCACCAACGAGCGCGACCCGCGGTACTTCGATCTCTATGAGATCTCGCTCGACGGCTACCGCCGCACGTTGCTCTTCCGGAACAACGAGGGCTTCGAGGTGGGTCCCGTGTCGCGCGACAAGCGCTACATCGCGCTCGTCAAGCCTCGGACGACCTCCGACGCGGACATCTACCTCCACGACCGGCAGACCGCCACCACGAAGAACATCACCGAGCACACGGGCGTGGTGAACAACTCGCCCGAGACGTTCACTCCCGATGGGACCAAGCTCCTGTTCGTGTCGGACTCCGGTCGTGAGTTCGCGTCACTACGCAGCTACGACCTGGCCAGCGGAGCGAAGGCGCCCGTCTACGAGCAGAACTGGGACGTGATCGGCGCCAGCTACTCGAAGGGCGGCAAGTATCTCACGGTGTACGTGAACGAGGACTCGCGCTTCATGGCCCGCGTGCTCGATGCCTCGACGCTCACCCCCGTGCAGATGGAAGGGATGCCCAACGGGGTGGTGCGCGGGATGAGCATCTCGCGCAACGATTCCGCGTTCGCCTTCTATTCCACCGACGGCAGCGTCCCCGACGACCTCTACGCCGGCGCATTCGGCTCGCCGCCCAGGCGCCTGACCAACGCGCTCAATCCGGCCATCCGCCGCGAGGACCTGGTGGTGCCCGCGGTGACGCGGTTCAAGGCGCCCGACGGCGTGGACATTCCCGGTGTCCTCTACAAGCCGCACCAGGCATCACCCGATGCCAAGGCGCCGGCGATGGTGATGGTGCACGGCGGTCCGGGCGGACAGGCGCAGGTCGACTACCGCGCGCTCACGCAGGCGCTCGCCAACCGCGGCTACGTGGTATTCGACATCAACAACCGCGGCAGCTCGGGCTACGGCAAGACCTTTTACGCCATGGACGACAAGAAGCACGGTGAGGCGGATCTGGCCGACGTCGTCGCCAGCAAGCGCATGCTCATCGAGACCGGCTACGTCGACTCGACGCGCATTGGCATCATCGGCGGCAGCTACGGCGGTTACATGGTGCTCGCCGCGCTCACGCTCGAGCCCGACGCGTTCAAGGTGGGCGTCGATCTCTTCGGCATCTCCAACTGGCTGCGCACGCTCACCAGCATCCCGCCGTGGTGGGCCTCGTTCCGCGAGGCGCTCTACGCCGAGCTGGGCGACCCGAAGGTGGACAGCGCGCGGCTCCACCGCATCTCGCCGCTCTTCAACGCCGAGAAGATCAAGGCGCCGCTCATGGTCCTGCAGGGCGCCAACGATCCGCGCGTGCTCAAGGTGGAGTCCGACGAGATCGTGGCCGCGGCGAAGAAGAATGGCGTGCCGGTGGAGTACATCGTGTTCGAGGACGAGGGGCACGGCTTCGTGAAGAAGGAGAACGAGATTCGCGGCTACAACGCGGTGCTCACCTTCCTCGACCAGCATCTCAAGGGAGTAACAACGGTCGCTGCTCGGCCGTCATCTAATTAGCAGTGATTCATAGTAATCCTGCATGCGGTAGCCAGACGTAAGATCGTACGCTGCACTTACGACCTTACGTCCAGTTGCAGCATGCAGGATTACTTGCATTTATTCTCCCGCTCATTCATCTCACCTCGACCTCGTCTCGAAGAACCCGCTGCGCCGACGCTCCGCTCGGCGCGTGCAGCACCGTGAGTCGGTAGAACCCGGGCTTGAGGTCGATCAGCGTGGCCCGATATACCACCGCCTGTGCGACGAGCGCGCAGAGGCGCCGTGGCAGCGATGAGCCCACCTCGAGTGTAATGTGTCCGTCGCGCCGCTCGGCCACCGCTCCCAGCGGATCGCAGGTGACGATGCTCCCCGTTACCTCGATCGTGCCGATGCCGCCGTCGGCCACGACCGGAATCGGATCCTCGGTCGTTCCGATCTCCTGAAACTGAAGCGGCACCTCGCGCGGGCCTGTTGCGTCGCCGCACTTGATGCTCACGGAGGCGAGCGCGAGCACGGCCCATCGAAGCGGAACGAACGGCATAGGAGGCTGGCGAGTCAGCAGTCCGCACAGATCAGCGCCTGCATGTAATACCCGGCCTGCACGCGCTGCGTCACTCGACGGCTCGACTAGAGTGCTATGCGGTTCGGCCGTCCAGCGATGGACTAACGGTAGTAATTTCTAGTGATTCAGTACTGCATAGAGAGTAAGAGCGTAAAGGTGCACACCTTACGCTCTCATCTCTCAGCTCCTACTGAATTACTGGAAAGCACTACCTCTAGTCCCTTGCTACCCGGCCAAACAGAGGGGCCTGCATTGGTCCAGCGCTGGAAATTACTACCGTTAGTCCCCAGCCTCTCCGTCGCGTGCCCTACGCCGTCAGCGACCATCTCAGCTGAAACTCCAGCTCGTCCACTCCACCCGCCCTCTCGTGCTCGATGTTGAAGGTCGCGTCGGCGGGGATTCGCAGTCGCTCGCTCGCGACCTGAATGGTGAAGGGTCCCGCCGCCTCGAGCGCATCCGCGAGACGACGGAGCTTGGCGACGAACTGGGACCGCGAGTAGGTGCGCTCGAGGTCGCGAGCGCGCCTGCGAGCAGTCGTGCGGGCGCGCTTGCGAACAGACGTGCGGGATCGCTTGCGAGCAGATGTGCGGGCGCGTTTGCCTGTGGCCATGAGAGGTCCGGATCAGCGCGCAGGGCGCGGTGAACGATTCGGTTCCGAGATCGCGTGCGCCGCGAAGATACCCCCCGCCCCACGCCGCGCCAAGCTGGCGCCCGGTCAGTCCGCGGACAGCACCGAGGCCGGATCGACGCGGCTCGCCCGCCACGCCGGGATCCAGCTGGCGGCGAGCGCCACGAGCAGCAGCAGGACGACGGCGCCGCCCAGCATCAACGGATCGGTCGCGCTCACGCCGTACAACAACGCGCGCAGCACGCGAGTGACGCCGAGCGCCGTCACCAATCCCACCGCGGCTCCGATCGCAGCCAGGACCGCGCCCTGCCTGACGAGCAGCCGGCTCACGGCCGTGGGCGGGGAACCCAGCGCGATGCGCAGGCCGATCTCGCGCCTGCGCACGCCGACCGTGTAGGCCACGACGCCGTACAGCCCGATGGCGCCGAGGCCCAGGGCGACGGCCGCCGCGATCGCCAAAAGCAGCGCCGTGAACGACGTCCGGGCCATGGATCGGCGCACGCGCGCGTCCATGGGCTCGAGCTCGAATACCGGGAGCGATGGATCGAGCGAGCGCACGACCCGCCGCACCGCGTCCACCGCCGAGCGCGGTTCGCCGGCCGTCCGAACCACAACGGTGCCAACCCGGGGCGTGATCACGGCCATGCTGTCCATCCCGGCGAAGGCGTCGACGCCCAGCGGCATGTAGATCACCGGCAGCGGCTCGCTTCCGAGCCCGGCGTCCCGAACAGAGCCGGCGACCCCGACCACGGTGAGCCAGTGCTCTTCTGGCAGAAACCGCAGTCGGCGGCCGAGGGCTTCACGCTCACCCTGCGGCCCCCACAGCTCACGCGCGAGCGTTGCGTTCACCACGACCTCGGGGGGTACGCGCCCCGGCTCACCACCCTGAAAAACGCGGCCGCTCAAGATCGGTATGCCCAGCGAGCGGAAGTAACTCGGTGAGGCAGACACGACGGGACGCGCCGGCGGGATCTCCTGGCCCGGCATTTCCCGCCCCTCCACCCACACGGTGTTGAGGTCGACCGTCTCCGCGGACAGCGGCAGCCAGCCGGTGATGCCGACGGATTGAACGCCCGGCAGCGCCTCCAACTCAGCGGTCAGGCGCTCGTAGAAGCGGTAGACATCCATCACACCGCGATACGTCGCGACCGGCAAGGCGGTCTTGAACGTGAGCGCGTGCTCGGCGTCGAAGCCCAGTGGAACCTGTCGCAGCGACACGAACGTCCGCACCATGAGGGTCGATGCGGCGAGCAGGACGAACGCCATGGCAACCTGAACGACCACCAGCCCCCGCTGCACGGTGCGCCTACCTGCGCCGCGGGTCGTGCCGCGACCACCCGCCCGCAAGTGCGGCGTGAGGTCGCGCCCGGCCACGCGCAAAATCGGCAGGGCGCTCGTCAGCAAGGCGACCATCGCCGCGATGACGACGCTCACGAGGACGACCGTCTCATCGAGCCGGACTTCCGCGAGCCGCGGGATCGGCACGGTCGTGGCACCACGCAATAGACGCAAGGCACCCGCGGCCACGCCGATTCCGAGTATCGCTCCCGCGCTCGCCAGGATGACACCCTCGGCCAGAAAGCGGGTCAGCAGCTCTCCGCGCCCGGCGCCGAGTGCCGAGCGGACCGCCAGCTCTGTCTGCCGTCCCTCGGCGCGCACGAGACAGAGGTTGGCGATGTTGGCGCAGGCGGCGACGAGCACGAAGCAGATCGTTCCGAAGATGACCCACAGCACACCGCCGACGTCGCCTACCACCTGATCGCGAAGCGGACGCAGCACGACGCGCGGTGCCGCCTCGGCGAGCACCTGCTGCATCGGGATGCCGGGTGCGGCTGCCGGAAAGAAGTCGGGCATGCGGGCCAGCGCCTGCTGGAGATCGGCGGCTGCCGCCTCCCGCGTCACTCCCTCGCGGAGACGACCGAGCGCCTGGTACGAGAAGCCGAACGGATTGTTGGTCGCCGGGTCCAGCCAGAGCGGCAGCCAGAGCCTCGTGTCATCGCTCGGCAGGCGAACATGCTCCGGCACGACTCCGACGATCTCGTGCGGGATGCCGTCGACGCGGAGCATGCTTCCGATCACGCTGGAAGCGCCACCCAGGTCGCCGCGCCAGAATCGCTCGCCGACAACGACGACCGGGGCGCGGCCCGGAAGCTCGTCGTCGGGGGTGAGCACCCGTCCGAGCAATACCGGCACACGCAGCACCGTGAAGAACGAGGCGGTTACCCTCGCCGCCGGAATACGTGTCGTCATGTCGCCGGCGGTGACGTTGACGGCCTCCTCCAGATACGCACCGATGTCCGACATGGTGCGATTCAGCCGCCGGTAGGTGAGATACGTGCCGGTGGACTGAGGCAGCGCCACGCCGGCCGCCAGCCGCGTCGTGTGGCCCATGCTCACGAGGCGCTCCGGGTGGTCGAAGGGGAGCGGCCGGAGCAGCACGCCGTTCACCACGCCGAAGATGGCCGTCGTCGCGCCGATGCCGAGGGCCAGCGTGAGCACGGCGGCCGTGGTGAAGGCGGGCTGCTTCCGCAGGCTGCGGCCGGCATACCGGATGTGATGCAGTAGCATGGTCAGTGTCTCCCGCTTCCGGTCGGCTTGCTCGCGCTGCCGGTCGTAGGTTTGGAGCCAGGTACGCACGGCCTCGACGTCGCCGAAGCGAGCGAGCGCCGCGCGCCGCGCGTCGTCCGGCGAGAGCCCGTCGGCCTCGAGCTGACGAGCGCGCATCTCGAGGTGGAAGCGCACCTCGTCCTCGACGTCGGCATTCACGTCGGAACGCACGAGGCGCAGGTAGCGCCGCCAGGCAGGCTCGTCCATGTGGTGATGCACGAGGCTACGCCACGCTGGGAGCGGCGCGGAGTACCTGGGTGACGGCTCCGGAGAACTCCATCCAGCGTGCCGCTTCGCTGCGGAGGTGCTTGCGGCCGGCTGCCGTCAGCGAGTAGAAGCGCGCGCGCCGGTTGTGCTCGGAGATCCCCCACCGGGAGGTGATCCACCCTCGCTCCTCGAGCCGTCTGAGTGCCGGATAGAGCGAGCCCTCCTCGACGCGCAGGATGTCAGCGGTGGTCGTCTCGATCCAGCGCGCGATGGCGTAT
Source organism: Gemmatimonadaceae bacterium (assembly GCA_035249955.1). Lineage (GTDB taxonomy): Bacteria > Gemmatimonadota > Gemmatimonadetes > Gemmatimonadales > Gemmatimonadaceae > DATFFQ01. The sequence continues at coordinate 617 of DATFFQ010000067.1, read as the reverse complement.
CCGTGCAGGGGCCCGAGCAGGAGCGCCTTGAGCACGATGAGGCCGAGTGTGCCCTGGAGCAGCTCGAACCGGTCGTCGGCCATCCTTTCCCCTGGCAAGGCTATGTATAGGATACGCTGCCTGCCCGTGGAGCGCAAGCGTGTCGGCGAGCCGCTCGCCGGTGATCGGGAGGGTCGCCCGCGGCGCGCAATCCTTGCGTTCGCGGATGCGGGAGCAAGAATTGCGGAGCCTGGATGCGAAACGGGCCCGGCCTTGGCCGGACCCGTTCCGTATCACGTCACGCGTGGTGTTCGAATGCTTACGCGCACTCGGGGACGCCGTCCTTCGAGGTGCCGGCGACCTTGCTGCCGACGTAGATGTCGCACTTCTTGCTCGTACCGGTGTGCGTCGCCTGCGCGCTCCAGCCCTTGCCGTCGGCGGTGTAGCTGCCCACGGTCACGCCCTGACTCGACTGGAAGGCGGTGCCGAGGTCGGTCGTGTAGGTCTGGTTGTCGGCGAAGTACCCTTCCTCGGCGGTGGCCAGGTTGCGGAGGTCACTCTTCATGGCCGCCACGTAGGCCTTCTCCTTCGTGTTGGCGAACTTCGGAATCGCGATCGCGGCCAGAATGCCGATGATG
>DATFFQ010000066.1:0-12794 GCA_035249955.1 Gemmatimonadaceae bacterium | reverse complement strand
TGCGCGCGCGCGCCGTCTCGTCGGCCGCGGTTTGCACCCGCGCGCCGGTACGCTCGCGCAGCGCGCGCTCGGCCGAGCTCAGTACGCGCTCCACGCGGCGGATACCCGGTACGAAGTGTCGTGTCGACAGGGAGTCGGCCGCGGCGGTGTTCCCCGATGACGCGGCGGCGAACTCGAGGGGAATCACCCGCGCCAGCTCGGCAATGGCGACGCCGATCTCGCTGGCGGCGGCGCCGAGGTCGTAGGCATGCAGCCGCTCCGCGCGCTCTCCCAGGCGAACGATCTCGGCATTCATGCTCCGGAGCGACGTGGAGTCTCGCACAAACAGGATGGCGTTCTCCACGCGGCGGATGTCGTCGGCACTGGAGCGCAGCTCCGCCAGCAGCAAGGACGCGGCGAACTCGCGATTACGCAGGTCCACCGTCGCCTCGTGCAGGCGCTCGAGGGAGCGGAGCGCGAACACCAGCGGCAGCAGCAGCACCACCGCGATCGCGAAGAGTCCGAGCGCGAGCTTGGAGCGTATGGTCACGCGCCGAACCACCTTGCCGGACAGGCGAACGCGCACACGAATCCTGGCCCTGCGATCCTGTGGATCATCGTAGGCTCATACCATAGTTTGGCTGGACTGCGACACCCGGGGCGTAGATGCCGCCGAGCCAAGCCGGCGACCGTGTAACGCGGCGCTCCAACCAGGGTCGCTCACGCGGTGAACGACGCTCGACGGCCGCTCCCTGCAACCGGCGCGCCGCAACCGTCCCAGAGCCAGCGCACAGAGGCCGTGTGACCATGGTCACACGGCGTGAACAGCGACCACCTCGACCGCACCGTACACCGATTGACGGTGAGCGCGCAAGCGGCGAACGCCTGCGCGCTCGTGCGACGCCGAGCGCGGCGTTGACACCGCCTACGGCTCCCGGTAGCTTGCCCGGCCATCGACGTAACTACTTGCAATCAATGACATTTGCTCAAGTTCGGATCGACGCGCTGCCACAGCACGTGGGCAGCAAGGTCACGGTGCGCGGCTGGGTGACCCACGTTCGCTCGTCGGGGAAAGTGGCGTTCGTGGTGCTTCGGGATGGAACGGGAATCGTGCAGGCAGTCCTGGTGAAAAGTGCCGTACCAGCCGAGACGTGGTCGCGGTTCGGCCAGCTGACCCTCGAGACGTCCGCTTCCGTCACCGGCGAGCCACGCCTCGACGCCCGCGCGCCGGGGGGCGTCGAGCTGGCCATCTCCTCCCTCGAGATCATCGGGCCGAGCCCGCTGGACTATCCGATCCAGCCCAAGGAGCATGGTATCGACTTCCTGCTCGACAACCGGCACCTCTGGCTGCGCAGTCCGCGACAGCGCGCAATCGCGGTGATCCGGAGCGAGATCGAGCAGGCAATCCACGATTTCTTCTATGAGCGTGGCTTCCTGCGGGTGGACACGCCGATCCTCACGGCAGCGATCGGAGAACGATCGGGGCTCTTCTCCACGGAGTACTTCGACGAGGGACACGCCTACCTCGCGCAGACCGGTCAGCTGTACGGCGAGGCGGCCGCGGCCGCGTGGGGCCGCATTTACACATTTGGTCCGACCTTCCGCGCCGAGAAATCCAAAACGCGCCGGCACCTCACCGAGTTCTGGATGATCGAGCCCGAGGTGGCATGGAACGATTCGGACGCGAACATGCGCCTCCAGGAGGACTTCGTGTCCTACCTCGTTCAGCGCGCGGTCGAGCGCCGGCGCGCCGAGCTCATGGAGCTGGAGCGCGACCTCTCGAAGCTCGAGCCCATCAAGCCGCCGTTTCCGCGCGTCAACTATAGCGACGCGGTCGAGCTCCTGACGAAGAAGGGCAGCACGATCAAGTGGGGCGATGATCTGGGCGCGGAGGACGAGTCGCTGATCGTCGAGGACTACGACAAACCGGTCTTCGTCTTCAACTACCCGAAGGAAGCGAAGGCGTTCTACATGAAGGAGAACCCCGGCGATCCGCGCACCGTGCTGTGCAATGACCTGCTCGCGCCGGAAGGGTATGGGGAGATCATCGGGGGGAGCCAGCGCGAGGATGACTACGACCGGCTCCGCGCGCGGATCATCGAGGAGCGGCTGCCTCTCGACGCGTACGGCTGGTATCTGGAACTGCGGAAGTATGGCACCTTCGTGCACGCCGGCTTCGGCCTGGGTCTCGAGCGCACGGTGGCCTGGATCTGCGGGGTGCCCCATCTGCGCGAGACGATCGCCTTCCCGCGAATGATGAACAGGCTCAGGCCATGAGGTAGGAGTCGGGTAGAGATGGCGGAGTGAGAGGTGACGAGAGTGGAGTGAGTGACAACGACCAGGGTGAACGGCATGAGATTGGGTGATGCGTGCATCACACATCTCATGCTCCTCACCCTAGCTCTTGTCACTCACTCCACTCTCGTCACCCCTGTCACTACCCTTGTCACTCACTCCACTCTCGTCACCCACGTCACCGACTACCCCGCCGCCTTCACCTCCTCCCACAGCTCGTCCAGCCGCTCGATCCCGAGCGTCGCCAGGTCCAGGTTGCGCTCCGTGGCGAGCCGCTGCATTGCGCTGAAGCGGCGAATGAACTTGTCGTTCGAGCGGTCGAGCGCGATCGACGGGTGAATGCCGCAGCGGCGGCAGAGGTTGACGCACGCGAACAGGAGATCGCCGAGCTCTTCCTCGAGCGCGGCTCGCTGAATGGGGCCTGGCTCGACGCCCGCGCGCGGAAGCTGTGAGCGTACTTCAGCCAGCTCCTCCTCCACCTTTCTGGCAGGACCCTCTGCGTCGCTCCAATCGAAGCCGACACCGGCGGCGCGGTCCTGCAGCCGCTGCGAGCGATGGAGTGACGGAAGGCCGGCCGGCAGCCCTTCATCGATCGCGCCGCGCGCCTTCGCCTTCATGGTCTCCCACGGTTCTCGCTGCCCGCCCTCGAACAGGTGGGGGTGCCGCCGCCGCATCTTGTCGATCAATGAGGCCGACACGTCCGCGGCGTCGAACGCGCCCGCCTCCTCCGCGATCACCGAATGAAAGAGCACCTGGAGCAGGAGATCACCCAGCTCCTCACGGATGTGTGCCGGCTCGCCGGCACGCAGCGCGTCGTCCAGCTCGTGGGCCTCCTCGATGAGATAGGGTCGCAGCGACTCGTGCGTCTGCGCTCGATCCCAATCGCAACGGCGCCGCAGGTCACGCATCATCTCGAGCGCATCTTCAAGTGTCGCCTTGTCTTGCATCGCTCCTCCGGGGCCGGTATACTACCCGCCCGAGCGATGACGCGTCAATGCACGACCGAATGAAGCGCGCCTGGGTCGAGATCGATCTGGGCGCGCTCCGGCAGAATGCCGCGGCGATCGCGCAGCGCGCGGGCACGCCGCTCCTGCCGATGGTCAAGGCAGACGGCTACGGCCTCGGCGCCGTGACGATCGCCAGAGCGCTCGAGCAGCTCACGCCGTGGGGCTTCGGCGTCGCCACGATCAGCGAAGGGGTCCAGCTGCGTGAGGCTGGTATCGAGCGCCACGTCGTCGTCTTCACGCCTCTCCTGCAACACGAGCTCGCCGACGCCCGACGATGGCGTCTGACGCCGTGCTTCGGTGATGCACTGCGACTCGCCAGATGGCACGAGCTGGGCGGAGCTCGGTGGCAGCTCTCCATTGACACCGGCATGAACCGCGACGGCGTCCGCTGGGACCAGATCGACTCGATGCGCGAGAGCGTGTTGCGCGCACCGCCGGAGGGTGCGTTCACACACCTGCACTCGGCGGATCTCGCGGACGGTACGGCGGAGATGCAGGAGCGACGCTTCGAGGAAGCCATCTCCCGGCTACCAGCGCGGCCGCCGCTGCTGCACGCCGAGAACTCGGCCATGATCGTGCGACGCGCGGGGTCTCCGTGGAACCTCGCTCGACCCGGCATCTTCATCTACGGCGGCAGCGACACCAGCGCCGCACCGCTTCACCCGTTGGTGGTGATGAAGCTGCGCGCGAGGATCGTGGACGTGCGTACGGTGACGGCCGGCGAGACCGTCAGCTATGGGGGTACCTATCGCGCCGACGGCACACGCCGTATCGCCACCGTCGCGATGGGATACGCCGACGGCTATCCCCGCTCGTTGAGCAATCGCGGCGAGGCCATCGTGCGCGGATGCCGCGTCCCGGTAGCCGGGATCGTGAACATGGACATGACGATGGTCGACGTCACGAACGTTCCGTGCGACGTCGGTGACGTTGCGACGTTCATCGGCAGCGATGGCGATGTTTCGTTGAGCCTGGACGATGTGGCGCGGCGCGCCGGCACCATCTCGTACGAGGTGCTGACGGGGCTCGGTCGTCGTCTCGAGCGCGTATACGCGGGTGGTACGCCCTGAGTCGCCGCGCGATTCTCATCGTGCTCGACGGTGTGGGTGCCGGGCAGGCTCCCGACGCCGCCCTGTACGGCGATGAGGGAAGCGACACGCTGGGCAACCTGTCCCGCGCCGTCGGCGGGCTGCGGTTGCCGAACCTCGAACGATTGGGGCTCGGACGGCTCGCATCGCTCGCCGGCGTGCGCGCGGTCGAGAATCCCACCGGCGCGTGGGGCACGCTCGTGCCGCGGTCACCAGGGAAGGACAGCACGACCGGGCACTGGGAAATCGCCGGCGTGCACCTCGCGCGTCCGTTTCCGACGTACCCACAGGGCTTTCCCGACGAGCTGATCGCCGAGTTCGCACGACGCACCGGGCGTGCGGTCATCGGCAATGTCGTGGGGAGCGGCACCGACATCATCGCCCGCTACGGGGAAGAGCACCGGCGCACCGGTGCCTGGATCGTCTACACGTCCGCTGATTCGGTCTTCCAGATCGCGGCACACGAGGAGGCAGTGCCGCTCGACGAGCTGTATCGTGCATGTCGGACGGCGCGCGCGATGCTCGTCGCGCCGAACAACGTCTCGCGGGTCATCGCGCGCCCCTTCGTCGGCGAGTCGGGGCGATTCTCGCGCACGGCCAACCGACGCGACTTCTCGATCGAGCCTCCCGACACGACATTGCTCGACGCTCTGGCCGAGCACGGCATTCCGCGGTATGGCGTCGGGAAGGTGGACGATCTGTTTGCCGGCCGAGCCATCCGCTCCGAGCACGTGCGCGACAACGCCGGGGGCATTACCGCCGTTCGCCGCCTGCTGGTGGAGGTGAGCAGTGGGCTGGTATTCGCCAACCTAGTAGATTTCGACCAGCTTTGGGGGCACCGAAACGACGTAGCGGGGTTCCATCAGGGGCTGCGCGCGTTCGACGACGCGCTGCCCACGCTCACCTCTGCCCTTCGTGAGGACGATCTGCTCTTCCTGACCGCCGATCACGGTAACGACCCGACCACGCCATCCACCGATCACTCCCGCGAACGCGTGCCCCTCCTGGCATGTGGCGCGCGCGTGCGTCCTGGATCCGTGGGGGAGCGGTCGAGTTTCTCGGATCTCGGAGCGACGGTCGCGGAGTGGCTCGGCAGCCCATTCCGCGGGAGGGGCACTTCCTTCCTCGACACCGTGCTCGACGCGTGAGCGCACGACCTTCCGAGGGCGCGGCGCGCGCGGCGGCGTTGAGCGCCATGCGTCGTGCTTATGCTCCATACTCCAATTTCCACGTCGGTGCCGCGCTGCTCTCGCGCGACGGTCGCGTGCACGTCGGCTGCAATGTCGAGAACGCCTCGTTTCCGGCGGGAACGTGCGCCGAGCGGTCCGCCACGGTACGCGCGATCGCCGAGGGCGCGCGCGAGTTCGAGAAGCTCGTGATCGTCACCGACGGAAAGGCGCCGTCGCCGCCGTGCGGCATCTGCCGGCAGGTGCTCTCCGAGTTCGCGCCACAACTGGAGATCGAGAGCCATACGACCGGCGGCGCGGTTGCGCGATGGAAGCTGTCGGAGCTGCTCCCCGATCCGTTCACTCCTCAATCCATGGATCGATCATGAAGCTGGGGCGTATCGTGGGCACGGTCGTGTCCACACGCAAGACGCCATCGCTCGAGTCGCTGAAGCTGCTGATCGTCGAGAACCTCACGATCTCGCTCGAGCGGGAGGGCGGATACGTCGTTGCCGTGGACAGTGTGGGGGCGGGACTGGGCGAGGTGATCCTCTACGCGACGGGAAGCTCGGCGCGGCAGACACCCGTCACGAAGGACCGGCCCGTCGACGCGGTCATCATGGCCATCGTCGACAGCTTTGACGTGGACGGGAGGACCGTTCGACTTGCCTAGAACGCTACGCGGGTTCCTGCTGGCAGTGGTGTGCCTGCTCGGCGCGGTGTCCTGCACGGAGGATCTCTCCGGAGGCGCGGCATGTCCGGCCCTCTGCCCCGAGGACAACGTCGAGATGGTGGACCTCGAGCTCTTTCCCCTGAGCCTGGACACGACCATCGTCGCGTTCCCGCCGCTCGGCAACGAGGGACAGCTGCTCATGGCGCGCCGCGGCGATTCGCTGGTCACGGCGACCGTGGTGCGCTTCGACGTGACGCAGCACCGTGTCGCGCGCAGCACCAGCGACACGACGACGGTGCCGGTGCTGTCGCTCGATGATGCGCAGCTATCGCTGCCGCTGATCGGGAGCCTGATCGTCAACAAGCCGCTCACCGTCGAGGTGTACGACGTCGACACGACGGCCTCCGAGCTCGATACCGCGGCCGTGCGCGTGCTCTTCCGCCCCGATCGTCTGGTCGCCGACTCGGTGTATCCCGCGCCCGACACGCTCAGCGGATCGATCGAGGTCGAGCTGCCAAAGGCGTTCATCGAGCCGCGCGTGCTCAACCAGCAGCGCGTGCGGCTGGGTGTCCTCGTTCGCAGTGACTCGTCGCTCTCGTTCACCTTCGCATCCTCCGAGGGCGGCAACCCGCCGTTGCTCACCTACACCGCGACGACCGAGCTTCCGACCACGTCGCCGTTGACGATCACGGCCAACTCGAACCCGCCCGCGTCGGCCGGCACGCGGATTCCCGGGCTGGAGGACTACACCCTCGTGATCCAGGGCACGCCCGCGCCGTCCAGCGCGGTGCTCGCCGTGGGTGGCTTCCCGGCGAGCCGATCGTTCCTTCGCTTCGAGATTCCGGGCGGGATCGTGGAGACCACCACCGTCGTCCGAGCCACGCTGCTGCTGCATCAGATTCCGAACGCGACAGTGGGCTCGGGCGACAGCATTACGCTCGTGCCGCGCATGGTCCTGGCGAACAAGACGGTCGATCCGGGCAAGGCATCGCTGCTGCTCGCCGCGCCAGGCAGCGCCGGCGTGCCGCCGTTGCCATCGCTCCCGGCCGCGAGTGGTGTGCGCACCGTGGAGCTCGTCGGCCTGCTGCGACAATGGCGGTTGGATGACACGACCAGAGCGACGCGCGCGCTCGTGCTGCAATCCGGCGGCGAGGGGATCGACCCGCAGCAAGTGCTCTTTCACTCGAACGAAGCGTCGGTGGATTCGCTGCGACCGCGCCTTCGCCTCACGTACATCCCTCGCGCCCGGTTCGAGCTGCCCTGATGCGATCGCTCCTCCGTTCTGCCGCCGTCCTCGTCATCAGCGCGACCGCCGCGCACGCGCAGGGAACGCTGGGCGTCCAGGGTTTTGGCTATCCGCCGGGGCAGTTCAGCGCCCGCACGCTGGGCACCGCCGGTGCACTGGGGGAGACCGATCCCGCGTCGCCGCTCAATCCGGCCGCGCTCGCGTCGTGGGGACGGGCCGCGATCTTCCTCCAGTATTCTCCGGAGTTCAGGACGGTCAGCGTGCCGGGCGGCGAGAGCAAGACGACCACGGTGCGCTTTCCACTCGTCGGCACCGGACTTCCGATCGGCGAGCGCGGAGCGATCGGCATCACCGCGTCCACGTATCTGGATCGCTCGTGGGAGACCGAGGGGGTCGACACCACGGTCTTCGGGAGCGACACCGTCGCCTTCAACGAGACCTTCCAGAGCCTTGGCGCGATCAACGATGTTCGCGTGGCGGGCGCGTGGGCGTTCGGACCTTCGGTGAGAGTGGGGCTCGCCGCGCACCTGTACACCGGCGAGAACCGCCTGCGCATCGCCCGCAGCTTCAGCGATTCCGCCTTCGCGGGCTTCGAGCAGCAATCGACCGTCGGCTATTCCGGGAGCGCGGGATCGATCGGCATCGAGCTGCGCCCGCTGCCCGTCGTGGCGATCGCGGGCTCGGCCCGCATCGGTGGCCGGCTCACGGCCGAGCGCGCCGACACCACCATCGGTCGAGGCAACGTACCCAACCGGTATGCGGGCGCGATCCAGTTCACTGGACTCCGTGGCACGACCATCGCGGCTCGCGTGAGCTGGGAGGAGTGGTCGCGCCTGCGGCCGCTCACGCAGAGCAACCTGGCCGTGTTCGATGCGTGGGAGTACTCGGTGGGAGCCGAGACGAGAGGGCCGACGCTCTTTGGCGCGCCGATCCCGGTGCGACTGGGCTATCAGCGCCGCACGTTGCCATTCGGCGCCGGACGGACGACGCTCACGTCGACCGAGGCGTCGCACGAGGTTCGCGAGACGAGTCTGTCGTTCGGGGTGGGGTTGCCGCTGGCGCAGGGCCGCGCGCTCGCCGACATCGCGCTCATGCGCGCGTCACGAAGCGGTCCGCCCGGCGGCATCGAGGAGCGGTCGTGGATGTTGTCGCTTGGCCTGACCATTCGACCCTAGATCGCCTTGGCCGAGAATGCCACGCAGTCACCGCTCATCCTCGTGGCCGATGACGTGCCGGCCAACGTGGAGCTGCTGCACGACCAGCTGAGCACGCTCGGCTACCGGGTCGTGACAGCGCGCGATGGGCCATCGGTGATGGACGCGTGCTTCGCGCAGCGGCCGGACCTGTGCATCCTCGACGTCGCGATGCCGTCCGGCTACTTGGCCGTCGAAGACCGCTCCACCGGCTTCGAGGTCTGTCGCAGGTTGAAGCGCGATCCGCGCACGGCGCGCATTCCGGTCATCTTCGTCACCGCGCTCAACGACACCACCGACCGCGTGAAGGCGATCGAGGCCGGAGGCGACGATTTCCTCACCAAGCCTCACAACCGCCAGATCCTGAGCGCCCGCGTGCGCAGCCTGCTCAGGCTCAAGTTCGCCACCGACGCGCTCGAGGAGAGCTACCGCAAGCTGCGCGAGCTGGAGAAAGTGCGCGACGATCTCATGAAGATGATCGTGCACGATCTCAAGACGCCGCTCACCTCGGTGCTGGCGTCGCTGGAGATGGTCCTGGAGGGCGACTTCGGCGTGCTCAACGACGCCCAGCGGCGCGCGCTCGGCGACGCCGAGGCGAAGGCCGAGGATCTGCTCGCGCTCATCGAGGACCTGCTCGAGGTCGCGCGCATCGAGGAGACGGCGATCGAGCTGGACCTGCACCCCATCGCGCCCGGGGCACTCATCGCCGAGGTCACGCACGAGTGGGCCGTGCGCTTCCATCAGGAAGGCGCGCGCGTGGTGGTCGACGTGCACGACGATGCCCCCGTCTTCCACGCCGACAAGGGAATGTTGAAGCGCGTGCTCTCCAATCTCATCCAGAACGCGCTCACGCACACGGCCAGCAACGTGGAGATCTCGCTCGCCGCGCGCCGCGACGCCGTCGGCGGGATCCTCTTCACCATCGCCGACAATGGTCCCGGGATCCCGCCCGAGTACCACGAGGTCATCTTCCGGAAGTTCGAGCGCGTAAAGAACCCGGAGCTGCCACGCGTGCGCAGCTCGGGCCTCGGGCTCGCCTTCTGCAAGCTGGCCGTCGACGCGCACGGCGGTCGCATCTGGGTCCAGAGCAGCGAAGGGCGGGGAAGCCAGTTCCACGTCGCGCTCCCGGTTCGGCCGGCCGAGCGCGGCGCGATCGGCGCCGCTGGATGAAGGTCTATCTCGCCACCTTTGGCTGCCGCGCCAACCAGTACGACAGTGAGGCGGTGCGCGCGATGCTCCGGAGCGGTGGCTGTGAGCTCGCGTCTTCGGCAGCCGGCGCCGATGTCGCGATCTTCAATAGCTGCACGGTGACCGCGCGCGCCGAAGCCGACCTGCGCCAGAGCGTGCGGCGGGCCGCCAGGACGAACCCGGCGCTGCGGACGGTCGTCATGGGATGCGCCGCCGCCGTGGATGACGGCTCGCTGGCCTCGCTGCCATCGGTGACGCACGTGGTGCCGGGCGCCGACGTTCCCGCCATTGCCGCTGCACTCGAGCTGCCGGCAGCGGCGACGCTCCTGTCGACGTCTACACAAACAGGAGCCCGCGCGCTGCTCCGCATCCAGGACGGGTGCGACGAGCATTGCACGTTCTGCCTGACGACCATCGCTCGCGGCACGAGCCGGTCCCGCGCGCCGGACGAGCTCGTCGGCGAGGCGACGGCGCTCGCCGAGCATCATCCTGAGATCGTGCTCACCGGGATCCACATCGGCGGCTGGGGCGCCGATCTCCCCGCGCCGCGCTCGTTAGGCTGGCTGCTCGAACGACTCGTGCGCGCGCTGCCCGGTGTACGCTTTCGCCTCTCGTCGATCGAGGCCACGGAGGTCGACGCGACGCTCGGACGGCTGCTGACTGGCGAGCCGGAGCGCGTGGCGCCGCACCTGCACGCACCGCTCCAATCAGGCTCCGATCGAGTGCTGCGGCGCATGGGGCGTCACTGGTACACGGCGTCGCGCTACGCCGCGGCAGTCGAGGCGATCGCCGGCCGTGGCTCCGTGTTCGCGCTCGGTGCCGACGTCATCGCCGGTTTTCCGGGCGAGACAGAGCGCGATCATCGACAGACGGTCGCGCTCCTCGGGTCGCTGCCCGTCACCTACCTTCACGTCTTCCCCTACTCGCCGCGGCCGGGCACCGGCGCCGCCCGCTTGCCCGGCCGGTTGCCACCGGCGGTCGTGTCCGAGCGCGCGGCCGAGCTGCGCGACCTCGGACGCACGCAGGCCGAGCGATATCGGGCGTCACGCCATGGCGGCACTGCCGACGTCGTGCTGACGGCGGGTGGCACACGCCGCGAGGGGCTCACCGAGGACTATCTCACCGTGGTACCGCGCGACCAGCAGCTGCCGCGCGGCGCCCGCGTACGCGCCACGCTCGAGCTGGACGGCGCGACCCTGTACGCTCGCCAGACCATCCGTTAGACTCTGTCCGAATGGATACTCCACCGCGCGGCACGGTCTACATCGAGACCTACGGCTGCCAGATGAATGTCAGCGATTCCGAGCTCATGCTCGGACGGCTGGCGGAGTGCGGCTATCGCGCGGTGGAGACGCCCGACGGTGCGGATGTGATCCTCGTCAACACCTGCGCCATCCGCGACCACGCCGAGCAGCGCGTGATCGGCCGTCTGGGTGAGCTCAAGCGCCACATGCGGCGCGATACGGTGCTGGGCGTCACGGGATGCATGGCGCAGCGACTGGGGCCGCGCCTGCTGGACCGCGCCCGCCACGTCGACCTCGTCGTCGGACCCGATGGCTATCGAGCGCTGCCGTCGCTCATCGAGGGCGCGCGTCGCGGCGAGCGTGCGACCGCCGTGGAGTTCGACCTGGAGGAGCACTACGAGGACTTCCGGCCACGCCGGTTCGACGGCGTGAAGGCGTGGATTCCGGTCCAGCGCGGCTGCGATTACAAATGCACGTACTGCATCGTTCCGATGACGCGTGGACCGGAGCGGAGTCGTACGTTGCGCGAGGTCGTGCGGGAGGCGGAGGAGGTAGCCGCCGAGGGGATCAGCGAGATCACACTGCTCGGCCAAACGGTGAACTCGTACTCGGACGGCGAGCATGAGTTCGGCGACCTGTTGCGGGCTGTCGGCGCGGTGCCGGGCATCCGCCGTCTCCGCTTCACGAGTCCCCATCCCAACGATTTCAGTGACCGCGTCATTCGGGCGATGGCGGAGACACCGGCAGTGTGTGAGCACGTGCACCTGCCCATGCAGTCGGGCTCGTCGCGCGTGTTGCGGCGGATGCTGCGCCGCTATTCGCGCGAGGAGTATGCAAGGTGCGCGGAGCGCCTCCGAGCGGCCATTCCGGGGCTGGCGCTCACGACCGATATCATTGTCGGCTTTCCGGGTGAGAGCGAGGAGGATTTCGAGCAGACCCTGAGTGCCGTGCGCGAGCTGCGCTTCGAGGACGCCTTCACGTTCAAGTTCTCGCCGCGCGAGGGAACGCCCGCTACCAGACTGCCGGCGAGCGACATGATTCCGGACGGCGTGGCTGGCGATCGACTGGATCGCCTCATCGATGTCGTGCGCGACGTCGCGCGCGTGCACAACCTCGGCCTCCTCGGGACCCGGCACGAGGTGCTCATCGAGAAGGTGTCGCGCCGCGGCACGCTGCTACAGGGCCGGACGCGCCATCATCGCACGGTGCTCGTGCCGGGCGACGAGTCGATGATCGGCCGGTATTTCGTGGTGGAGCTCACCGGGACTACGGGCTCGACCTTCACGGGGAGCATTCTCCCCTCCCGACAGGCGCTGCCGTTGGCCGGGTAGGATCTATGAAGAATCGACTCGAGGATGCGGTTCGGGAGGTGTATGCGGAGCTGCGAGAGCAGCACGCGGAGTTCTGCCACTGCGCGCGGTGTGAGGAGGACGTGGTCGCCTACGTTCTCAACCACGCCAAGCCGCGCTACGGCGGCGGGACCACGACGGGGACGGCGCTCATCTCGCTGGAGCTCCAGGGCGATCAGACGCGGGCGACGATCGCGGTGCTCATGCTCGAAGGGATGCGGCGCGTGGCGCTGAGCCCTCGTCACTCCTCGGAAGCTGGAGAGAGGCGCACCACGGAATCGTAGGAGGCGCATGCCCCTCGCCGCGACAATGCTCGTGGCCTACGCCGCCGGACTCCTCCTCGGGTTCGGCGGCGTTCTCGTGTCG
>DATFFQ010000065.1:0-74486 GCA_035249955.1 Gemmatimonadaceae bacterium | reverse complement strand
AGATGTGGGGGTCGCTCCCCTACGAGCGATACCTGTTCTTCAACATCCTGGTCGGCGAGGGCGGGGATGGCATCGAGCACAAGGGCTCGACCGTCCTCATCGCCAGCCGGTGGAGCACGCGCAACGAGAGCGACTACCGTGACTGGTTGGGGCTCGTCGCCCATGAATTCTTCCACGCATGGAACGTCAAGCGACTCCGCCCGATCGAGCTGGGTCCCTTCGACTACGAGAACGAGGTCTACACGCGGAGCCTCTGGATCGCCGAAGGTGTCACCAGCTACTACGCGTGGCTGCTCGTGAGCAGGGCCGGTCTCGCCACACGCGAACAGACGCTGGCCGAGATCACGCTTTCCATCCGCGCGCTCCAGAACACGCCCGGTCGTCTGGTGCAGCCTCTCGAGCTGGCGTCCTTCGACGCGTGGATCAAGCACTATCGTCCCGACGAGAACTCGCCCAACGTCGCCATCAGCTACTACACGAAGGGAGCGATCGTCGGCCTGCTGCTCGATGCGAGGATCCGCCGGCTCACGAACGGCGCGCGCAGCCTGGACGACATGATGCGCGAGGCCTACCGCCGATACAGCGGCGAGCGAGGCTACACGCCGGCCCAGTTCCGCGCCGTCGCCAACGGCGTCGCCGGCAGCGACCTCGGCGATTTCTTCCGGCGCGCCCTGGAGACCACTGAGGAGCTGGACTACACCGAGATGCTCGACTGGTACGGCCTGCGCTTCCGACCGGCCGACTCGACGAGGAAGGCGTGGCTCGGTCTCGTCACGGGTGAGAGCGATGGACGGTTGCTGGTCACCAGACTCGTGCGAGGCAGGCCGGCCTATGGCAGCGGCGTGGCGCCTGGCGATGAGCTGATTGCGATCGACAGTTTTCGGGTCACGGTCGATGAGCTGGACGAGCGGCTCTCGCGCCATCAGCCAGGCGACTCCATCACGCTCACGGTCGCACGACGGGAGTCCCTGCACCGGTACCGGGTGGCTCTGGGCAGCGAGCCGGCCGATCGCTGGTCGCTCGAGGTGCGGCCCGACGCCACCGCCGAGCAGAAGCGGCGGCTCGCGGCACTGCTCGGGCGGGAAGAGTAATAGCACGGTAGACACCGACGATGGCCAAACGCGGCGCGGTGAGCGCCGGGCTCCTGATGTATCGCCGCCGGGGCGATCGCCTCGAGGTCTTGATCGCGCATCCCGGAGGCCCCTTCTGGGAGCGCCGCGACGACGGCGCGTGGACGATCCCCAAGGGGCTGGTGGATGACGGCGAAGACCCGCTCGTGGCGGCGCGGCGCGAGTTCGAGGAGGAGACCGGGCTCCACCCCAGCGGACCCTTTGTCGGCCTGGGAAGCGTGCGACAGAAGGCGGGCAAGCTCATCCATGGTTGGGCCTGGGAGGGCAACGCCGACCCGGAGCGCCTAACGAGTAACGTCATGCGCACCGAATGGCCGCGCGGCTCCGGACGATGGATCACCTTTCCGGAAGTCGATCGGTGGGCCTGGTGCACGCCGGAGGTTGCCCGTGAGAAGTTGAACCCGGCGCAGGCGGCGTTCGTCGACCGGCTGGAAGAGCTCTCCGGCTGACCGGACCGTCGCCCGGCGCGCTACTCCGCGTCGAGCCGCATGATGAACTCCTCGACCTCTTCCTCGCCCGACAGCGTCGTGTTCTGACCGCAGATCGCGAAGCCGCACTTCTCCAGCACGCGGATGGAGGCCTCGTTGCGCTTGGCGACGTGCGCGTAGAGCGGCCGCTCGCTCACGTGATGCAGGAACTGCGAGAGCGCCTCGGTGGCGATCCCCCTCCCCCAGTATTCCTTCCCCAACCAGTACCCGACGAGCCCTTCGCCACCCTGCCGGAAGCCCACGATGTTGCCGGCCACCCGATCCCGGAAAAGGATGGTCTTCTTCGTGACGCGCTCGTCCGCCAGCAGCGCCGCCCAGTGCGTGGCGAAGGTCGTCTCGTCGCGCGGTGGGAAGGCCGCCATGTCGCTGGCGTCAGGATCACGCTGCTGCTCGAAGAAAATGGGGAGATCGCTCTCCGCCACATCCCGCAGCAGGACGTCGCCCGGCATCGCCTAACGACCGGAAACGACCGGAAGGTCCACGAACGAAGGCTCGTCACCACCGCGCACGACCGTGATCGCGACCGCGCCCTCGGACGCCGCCGGCAATCGTGCGAACGAATCCTTGTCGGCTCCGGCGATCGAGATCCTGATTCGATGCCCGCGCCTGAACAGCACCGACGTGGGCAGCAGGGGGAAGGTGAGGGTGGCCGGGTGCCCCGGAACGAGGGCCGCAGCGTCCTTGCGCGCGAAGCTCCGGTACGGATACGGCGTCCTGTACGGCGGCGGGTCGGCGGACAACCTGCGATGCAGCGCCCGAAGGTGCCCTTCGGTGACGTACGTGACTCTCCCGTCAGGCGCCAGATCCTCCAGGTAGACGATGAAGTTGCCGTCGCGGTGAGTCGAAGACACCCGGAGTGTCACGAGCGGATGGCCGGTGACCTCCGTATCGCGCTCCAACGGCGCGCTCGTGTACGTGAGCAGCCTCCGATCGATGGCCGATCGCTCCTCATAGACGACGTCGCCTCCTCCCATCTGCGTGTACCACCGGTTGCGGACGCCGGTCGTGACATCGAAGTCCACGTCGTAGCGGTCGGAAGCCGCCCGCGCGGGAGCCTGGCGCGACAATGCGCCGCCTGCATCGAGGTAGAGACGCTCATGCCGCGTACCCGCGATGGGCCAGACGGTCGTCTTCTTCCAGCGATCCTCGACCATCGTGTAATAGATGATCGCCCGCTCACGGAGCCGGCCGTCGGTCTGCCCGAGGGCATGATGCAGGAAGCAGCTCGCCTGCCGCGCCTGCACGCCGGGGAGTGGATCGGAGGGTCTCTCGATCGGAGCAAACGGGTTGGCGTCGTGCCCTCCGCCATGACTCCAGGCGCCGATCACCACCAGCTGGGGGTTGCTCCAGCTCATGAACCGATTGATGACGCCTTGCGCCGTCCCTGCGTCGAGCCAGCTGGCCCAACCGAAGATCGTCACGCCCGATCGCTCGATCTCCGCCTCGTAGCGAAACGCGCCTGAGATGTCGATCGGCATGCCGCCGAATTGCGCGAGCGGCTCGTCCCGGTAGATCGCTACCTCCGCAACCCGATCGAACCCGACGGGATTCTCCATGTGCTCCTCGACCGCGGCCGCGAGTAGCTGCCGGTCGCGGTCGGCATCGACCGGGCGTACGCCGCCATCGGGACCTCCGCCAGCGCTCTCGTTCAGGTCCATGGCGCGGACGATCTTCCCCCAGGCCACGATCAGATTCTCACCGACTACTCCGCCGGGAAAGAGCAGGTCGGTGTACATGTCGAAGTCCATGAACCGAGGCACCACCGCTCGGACCGCCGGACTGCCGAACGCCGCCGCGAGCTGCGCCGTGTTCCCCGGGTACGACGTGCCGATGGTACCGATCCGACCATTCGACCAGGGCTGCGCCGCGACCCACTTCGCCACGTGTCCCACATCCCTCACTTCGTCGGGGCTCCATGGCAGGTGCCACTGCCCGAATGAGGCGCCGGTTCCTCGGACGTCCATGCTGACGAAGGCATAGCCGCGCGCAACCCAGGTTCTCGCGTCCGGTGGCACGGCGGCGCCGCGAGTGGCCCGCCAGTAGCGCGTCGCCGTGAAGATCGTCGGCATCCTGGACCCAGGCGGGAGACCGCTCGGCAGGTAGAAGTCGACGGCCAGCCTCACCCCGTCGGCCGCGGGGACGTATACCGACCGGTGATCGACCTGGACGCCGACGCTATCAGCCGAGATCGAGCAGTCGCCGATCGACGCGGGCAACAGGGTTGGCTGCTGAGCATGGAGCGACGCGCCGAGGGCGAGCCCGCAGCCGAGTGCCGGGCGGAAACCGAATCTCACCGATCCTCCATGAGCGAGCCGCCCGCTCAATGTACGGTCTCCCTTTGGGCCGCGCGAACGTGGCCTGGCGCCCCAATTGGCGGGGAGACATTGCGCGCGCCACCGGACCGCGCATCTTATCAGGCGTTTCCACCCCTCCACCATGACCCAATCCTTCATCGTGCTGGCCGTCGTCGCTGCGTCTCTTGCGCTCGCGCCTGCCAGCGCCGCACAGCATCACGCCCGCGCAACTCCCGCGACACGAGTCACTGCCACGACGCCAACGGTCCACCCCGTCGGTGCACCGGTGCTCGAGAACGTCTCGCGCGACCGCAGCACCGTGGAGGTGATGCTCACCGCCGCTCCTGCTCGGCTCGCGATCGCTCCGGGCATCGTCACCGACGCGTTCGCGTACAACGGACGCATACCTGGCCCCATCCTGGAAGTCCGGGAAGGCCAGAAGGTCATCGTGCACTTCAAGAATGACCTGCCCGACTCGACCACCGTTCACTGGCACGGGCTGCACCTCCCCTTCGTCGCCGACGGAAGTCCGTTCCATCCGGTCGCGCCGGGCGCGCAGCGAGACTACGTGTTCACCGTGCGTCCAGGCAGCGCCGGCACCTACTGGTACCATCCGCATCCGCACCACTATACCGGCTACCAGGTGGGCAAGGGACTCTACGGCGCGATCATCGTGCGCGCGCCTGACGATCCGCTTCCCCGCTCGATGCGAGAGCAGTTGCTGATCATCTCGGACAACCGCGTCCTCCCCGACGGCTCGCTCGACTTTCCCGACCCGGCTAGCATCCCCGGACGCATCGATCGAGAGAACGGGCGCGAGGGCAGCCTGCTGCTGGTGAACGGCGAGGTGATGCCGACGCTCGACATCCGGAGCGGTGAGGTGCAGCGCTGGCGCGTGATCAACGCGTCCGCAGCTCGCGTCTATCGATTGGCGTTCTCCAACGGGCAATCCTTTCTGCACGTCGGCAACGACGGCGGGCTCTTCGAGCGCCCGGTCGAAGTCAAGGAGATCCTCATCGCCGGCGCCGAGCGTGTAGAGCTGCTGGTGCGCGGCACCGGTGCGCCCGGTGAAAGAGTGGTACTCCAGTCGCTGCCTTACGACCGGTACATCCCACAGACGCGGCCCAACGACTGGACCGGAACTCGGGATGTACTCGCACTCCAGCACAGCACCGATCCGCCGGTCACGTCGGTGGCGATCCCCACTGTGCTGCGACGGATCCCGGTGCTCGACACGGCACAGGCGACGGCCAGGCGGCTGATGGTGCTCACACAGGGTCTCATCAACGGCAAGGTGATGGACATGGCGCGGGTGGACGTGAGCGCGAAGCTCGGCGCCACGGAGATCTGGGAGGTGGAGAACCTGGTGGGGATGGACCACCCGTTCCATCTGCACGGGTACCAGTTCCAGGTGCTCGATCGCGACGGTGTGCCGGAGCCCTTCCGGAGCTGGAAGGACGTTGTGAACGTGCCCAAGCACTCCACCGCGCGTTTCATCGTGCGGTACGACAACTACGTGGGGAAGTGGATGTTCCACTGCCACATCCTGGATCATGAAGATCACGGGATGATGGGCGTTCTCGAGGTCAACTGATCCTCGAGGTCAACCAACAGGGGGCGAACGTGAATCAATGGTTGAGGGTCGCGGCTCGCATTGGCGTTTCGTCTCTGGCACTGCTGGCCGTCGCCGTCATTGCGAAACAGCAAGTGGCGACGGCCAAGAGCGCGGTCGATGAGCAGGTGCTGCGGGGCAGGACGCTGGTGCTCAATCACGGATGCGGTGATTGTCACGGCTTCACACCAGATCCGGCCGCGAAGGGCTGGCTGGCTGGATGGCGTGACTCGACCATGGATTTCCCGATCGGCCCATTCAAGACGCGGCCGCGCAACCTCACTCCCGACAACACCACCGGAATCGGCCGGTTCAGCGAGCGGCAGATATTCAACGCACTCCGCTATGGACTGCGTCCCGGCGAGACGCCCGACGTGGACATCACGTCGAGCGTTCCCGGACAGGGAAACTTCCCGGAGAACCCGAAGTACCTCGCACCCCCGATGCCGTGGCCGGCCTTCCGCCACATGTCCGATCAGGAGCTGCGGGATATCGCCGCGTACCTGAAGAAGGGAGTCAAGCCAGTAAGAAACAAAGTGCCTGACAGCGAAGGGCCGCCGGACTTCTGGGCCAGCGCGTACACAGTCGAGAAGATCGGTCCGTACCCAGCTGCCAAGTTCCCGACGGAGAACGAGGTGGCTCAGCCGTAGAACCCGAGCATCGTTCTTCGCCACTCCACCCGAGAGGAGGCGAACATGAATCGATCGTTGGGGGTGACAGCGCGCGTTGCCGGTTCCTCTTTCGCCCTCCTCGCCGTGGCGGTGGCCATGATGCAACGGAACGCCGCCGCAACAAACGCGCTGGATGAGCAGGTGCTGCGGGGGCGCGCGCTCGTGATCAGCCACGCCTGTGGGTTCTGTCATGGCGGTGGGAGCGATCCCAACGCGGCCGGCTGGCTCCAGGGCGCGCGCGACACGCTTCAGGAGTTCCGCATCGGACCGTTCACGACGCGGCCGCGCAACCTCACACCCGACAACACGACAGGGTTGGGGCGGTTCAGCGAGCGGCAGATCTTCAACGCGTTGCGCTTCGGGTTGCGTCCCGGCGAGACGGCCGATGTGGAGATCACGTCGAACGTGCCAGGTCAGGGGAACTTTCCGCAGAACCCGAAATATCTGGCGGTTCCCATGCCGTGGCCGGCATTCCGCCACATGTCCGACCAGGAGCTGCGAGACATCGCCGCCTATCTCAAGCGCGGTCTCAAGCCGGTGAGCCACAAGGTGCAGGACAGCGAAGGTCCGCCGGACTTTTGGGCCAGCGAGTACACGGTCGCGAAGATCGGTCCGCTGCCCGCCGTTGCGTTCCCCGGCCAGAACGAGGTAGCGCAGCCATAGCCTCGAAGCGACCGAAGTTCTTCCCCGCTCCAGCCGACTTCCGAGCCTGGCTGGAGCGGCATCACGCGTCGGAGAGCGAGCTGCTGGTCGGGTTCTACAAGAAGAGCTCCGGTCGGCCGAGCGTCACCTATCACGAGGCGCTCGACGAGGCGCTGTGCTTCGGCTGGATCGACGGAGTTCGCCGGACGATCGACGACGAGAGCTACTGCCAGCGATTCTCGCCGCGGCGGAAGGGGAGCTACTGGAGCGCCGTCAACACGCGGCGGGCACAGGAGCTGATCCGCGAAGGGCGCATGCACGGGGCCGGGCTCGAGGCGTTCGAGGCGCGCGATGCGGCGAGGTCGGACGCTTACTCCTTCGAGCGGACGAACGTGGCCTTCAGCCCGGAGCTCGAGGCCAAGTTTCGCGCCAGCGCCCGTGCCTGGCGTTTCTTCGAGGCGCAGCCACCGGGCTACCGGAAGACGGCGACCTGGTTCGTGATGAGCGCGAAGCAGGAGGCCACCCGCTTGCGCCGTCTCCAGGTGCTCATCAAAGATTCAGCGGCAGGTCGCCGGCTTGCCGGGCTGGAGCGGCCCAAAGCCAGGTAGAACATCGTCGGGCCACGCGATACGCGTCGCTCGCGTCACGCTAGCCGAGGCGTCGTTCGTCATGGAGCTCAAGCTCTTCACCGATCGAAGCATCTGGACGATGATCCACGGCATCGTCCTGGGCGGCGGGGCGCTCATGGCCCTGGCCGCTGCGCTGTTCTCGCTCCAGGCGATGCGGACTACCGGCGCCGATCTCCCCGCGCAGCAGGGGTCCCGTTACGTCATGTGGCTGCTCGTGTTCATCGCGGTGGCGCTCTGGCTCACGGTGATCATCGGGACCTATGTCGCCTTCCCGCCCTATCGCGCGACGCCGCCGGAAGGGCTCACCGATCTCAGCCAGTACCCGCGATCGCTCATCCAGTCGAGCCCTGAGACGCGATGGCTGCACGGCTTTGCGATGGAATCCAAGGAGCACGTTCCGTGGATCACGGCCATGCTGGCCACGGGAGTTGCGTTCGTCGGCATCCGCTATCGGACGCGCCTGCTGAGCGACGGACAGCTACGGGGCATGGCCATGACACTCCTCGCCATCTGCTTCGTGCTCGTCGCCTATGTCTCGATCCTTGGTGTCTTCATCAACAAAGTGGCTCCGCTGGAATGAGGAGAGAGAACATGGAAACTGAGCCCGCGCGCGGTGAGCGCGAGGACGTCGTCAATGGTGCGGCACAGGCCGCGTATCTCGCGGCTGGCATTGGCGCGTTCGCCATGGGCCTCGTGGTGATCCTCGCCGAGCTCGACATCTTCTCGGCACCGGCCATCTACCGTCCCGCAGGCGGCGTCTCGGGGCGGACGACGATCGCCGTCGTCCTCTGGCTCGTTGCGTGGGCGGTGTTGCACGCTCGCTGGAAGAACCGCCGTATCGACCCGGGCAGGGTCAGCGCGATCACCGTGATGCTCGTCGTGCTGGGTGTGTTGTTGACCTTCCCGCCTCTGTGGGGCGTCCTCTGAACGCGCATCGGCCGCGTCCACGCCCGTGAGCATGCTCCGCCACCTCCGCGGCATCCTCTGCCTGATACCAGCCTGGGCCGGTGCGCAGCATGTGCCACCGCCGATCATCGACATGCACCTCCATGCGGGGCCGGCGAACGCGCAGGGGCCACCGCCCAGGCGGATCTGTGCGCCGTTTTCGGGATTCCTCGCGCGTGATCCGCGGTGGACCACGCAGGAATACCGTACCGAGCTCCAGAAGCACACCGAGTGTGCGAGACCGCTCATGTCGGCGGCGACCGACGATGAGCTCATGCGCGAGAGCCTGGCGGTGCTGGAGCGGCTGAACATCTACGCCGTGACGAGCGGTCCCTGGGACTACGTGCGACGGTGGAAGGCAGCGGCACCGGACCGCGTCATTCCCGCGCTCGCCTTTCACGTGGGGAACGCGCCCATCGATTCCGTGCGCCGGCTCGTGGATGCCGGCGAGATCGCGGTGCTGGGCGAGGTCCTCAACCAGCTCGTCGGTGTGGCGCCTAACGACTCCAGCTTCGAGCCCTACCTCGCGCTCGCGGAGGCGCGCGATGTGCCGATCGGGATCCACATTGGACCCGGGCCAGGAGGTGCATTCTATCTGGGCGCGACGGGGTATCGGGCGGAGCTCGCGCGCCCGCTACTGCTGGAGGAGGCACTCATCAGGCACCCGAAGCTCCGGGTGTACGTGATGCACGCCGGATGGCCGATGCTCGACGAGATGCTGCTGATGCTCTACACCCATCCGCATCTCCACGTGGACGTGGGGATCATCGGCTACTTCCTGCCGCGCGAAGAGTTCTACCACTACCTGCGGAGGCTGGTGGGCGCGGGGTTCGGGAAGCGCATCCTCTTCGGCTCCGACCAGATGATCTGGCCGCAGGCGATCGAGATCGCCATCGGCAACATCGAGGCGGCGACGTTTCTCAGCTCGGAACAGAAGCGTGACATTCTCTACAACAATGCGGCGCGCTTCCTTCGGCTCAGCGAGGATGAGATGGCGCGTCATCACCGGCCACCCAGGGTGGGACGCCGTTAGCCGCGGCGCCCGCGTCACACCGTTGCGTCGCTAGGCAGTGCGCCCCGCCGAGTCGGGCCAGCCGGGCATCTCGCGCCGGATCGTGGGATTCCACCAGGACGACGAGCAGCACTGGGTGGCCGACCTCGAGTGCGGACACACGCAGCACGTCCGGCACGATCCGCCCTGGCAGCAGCGGCCGTGGGTGACGACGGAGGCCGGCCGCACGCAGCACCTCGGGATGCTACTGCAGTGCCTGCATTGCGCGGCGGACCGCCGGGAATGACGTACGCGCATCGGCCAAACGCGACACGGAGCGTGCGATGACGTCGCCGGAACCCGGCGAGCCCTCCAGGACCTCTCGATGGGCGCTGGCGCTGGTGGGGTTCGCCGCCGGCGTAATCACCGTGCTGATCATCCTCTTCGTGATCTAGGACGCCATGTATCTCGCGCTCAAGGCCGTTCACGTGCTCGCCGTGGTCGTGTTCCTCGGGAACATCATCACCGCGCGCTTCTGGAAAGCGCACGGCGATCGCACTCGTGATCCTCGCATCATGGCCGCCACGCTCGACGGCATCATCCGGAGCGACATGCGCTTCACGGTTCCCGGCCTCTTGCTCATCCTGATCGCGGGCTTCGGCGGGGCGGGTGTCGGACGCCTGTCGATCATGGGGACGGCGTGGATCTTCTGGTCGATCATCCTGCTGACGCTATCGCTGATCGTCGCGCTGACGCAGGTGGTCCCGCTGCAGCGGCGGATGTACGATCTCGCGCGGGCCGCGGAGACGGCGTCCTTCGACTGGGACGCCTACCAGCGGCTGAGCCGCCGGTGGAGCGTCTGGGGCGCCATCGCCATCCTGCTCCCCCTCGGCGCGGTCGCCCTGATGGTGTTGAAGCCGGTGTGAGGCGCGCACGCGCCACGCACGGGTTTCCGTGTCCGATTCCGGCGAGCCTCCTATCGGCGCGGCGGTGTAGATTCCCGGCATGAACACCGCGACCATCCATTCGACGCTGCCTCGCCCAGACATCTGCCAGCGCGCGCTCGGCGCGCGTGATGCGCGGTTCGACGGGGTTTTCTTCGTCGGCATCACGACCACGAAGGTCTATTGCCGTCCCGTCTGCCCGGCGCGGGTGTCGTACCCGGAGCGGCGGCGCTTCTTCGAGTCGGCGGCATCGGCGGAGCGAGCGGGATTCAGACCGTGTTTGCGGTGTCGGCCCGAGCTGGCGCCGGGGCGCGCCCTGATCGATGCCGTGCCGCGGCTGGCACGGGTGGCCGCGCACCGCATCGCGGCTGGAGCGCTCAACGGTCGCGGTGTGGGAGATCTCGCCCGAGAGCTGGGTGTGAGCGAGCGCCACCTGCGACGCGCGCTGGAGCGTGAGATCGGCGTATCACCGGTGGAGCTTGCGCAGACACACCGGCTGCTGCTCGCCAAGCATCTGCTCGCCGATACGTCGCTTCCCGTCACGCGCGTGGCGTTCGCCAGCGGCTTCCAGAGCCTGCGCCGCTTCAACTCCGTGTTTCGTGAGCGCTATCGGCTCAGTCCGAGCGACCTGCGCCGCGATCGACGCTCCGGGAACGGATCGAGTGAGACGACCGCGCGACGGACGCCGGTTGCCCCCCACCTGCCGGATCTGGTGAGACTCACGCTCGCGTACCGCGCTCCCCTCGCCTGGGAGCAACTGACCGGCTGGCTCGTACGCGATGGGCTGCCGGGCGTGGAAGCGGTGGAGGACGGGCGCTACGGTCGCACCGTCCGCCTCAACGGCGCGAGGGGCGTGGTGTTCGCGCGCGATGCCGCGAACGGCGGGAGCAGGCGTCGCGCGTCGGGCACGCATCTCGAGATCGAGCTGTCGACGACACTGCTGCCAGCCCTCATGCCGCTGCTCGCTCGTCTCAGGCAGCTCTTCGATCTCGACGCCGAGCCCACGGCGGTCGACGAGCACCTGCGACAGAGCGGACTGGGGCCACTCGTCGCGCGGCGACCCGGCGTGCGCATTCCAGGTGCGCTCGACGGGTTCGAGGTCGCGCTGCGCGCGCTGTTGCGCGCTTCGCGGCGGTCCATGCCGGCGAGCACGGATCTCGCGCGCCGCGTGGTCTCGGCGCTTGGTGAGCCGATCGAGACCGGCACCCCCGCGCTGTCGCGGCTGGCACCGAGCGCGCAGCGCGTGGCAGAGGCGGGCGTAGCGTCGCTGGTCTCGTTAGGCGTGCCGGTCGTCCAGGCGGAGGGCATCGCCGCCGTGGCGCGGGCGATCGTGTCGGGCTCGTTGCGTCTGCAGCCAGGAAACGACGCCGAGGCGACGCATCGCTCGTTACTCGAGATCCCTGGCATCGACGACCGCATCGCGACCACCATCGTGATGCGGGCTCTCCACTGGCCCGACGCGTTCCCTCTGTCAGATCGCACGCTGCGGCAGGCTGCCGGAGCGACCAGCGTCAGGGCCCTTGGCGCGAAGGCCGAGAAGTGGCGTCCATGGCGGGCGTACGCCGCCATCCATCTCCAGCTGGGCGGTTGATCGAAGCCGACGACGCACGTGCACCGACTCGCATCTGGGACGGGGTTGTCCCGGCACCGGGTCTGTGGCTTCTTTCTTGGCCACTTCGGAGTGCACATGTGTAATCGCCTCTGCCTGGCCCTGCACCGGAAGCAGCGAACCTTGGTCCTCCAGCACAGCGGCACCATGACACGCGGCGTGCAGCAGGCGGTGATCACCGTGGTTCCAGACGCGGGTAGCGGCGAGCTGGCACGGGCTGGCCGGGCGGATGACCATCGCGATCGCTGACGGAAAGCACTCGTACGAGCTCGAGTATGCGCTCCCCGGCTCGCCGTGACGAAGGCGGCACGCTCCACGAGGTAATAAGTAACCTAATGATACTAAATAGCTGTTGACGCGATAGATGTCCCGGCCCGAGGTCTGGCTCCGCGGCCCGATACCCGGCATCCCGCCCTTGCTACAGCCGGTCGCGCACAGTCTGCTCCAGTGCCGCGAGGAGGTGAATGCGGCGCTCACCGAGCTCACGCCGGAGCAGCTGGTGAGCCGACCGGGTGGGGCGGCGAGCATCCGCTATCACGTCCGGCACGCGGTGGGGAGCCTCGACCGGCTCTTCACGTATGCGCGCGGGGAGCAGCTCTCCGGCGCTCAACGGGCGGCGCTCGCGGCCGAGCCCGATTCCGAAGGACAGTCAGCCGATGCCGTCGAGCTCGTCACGCTTTTCGATGACGCCGTCTATCGCGCGCTGGGGCAGCTGCAGAGCACGGCGGAACAGGCACTGCTGGAGCCGCGGGAGGTCGGGCGCGCGCGGCTGCCGTCCACGGTGCTGGGGCTCCTGTTTCATGCCGCCGAGCACATGCAGCGCCATGTGGGGCAGCTGGTGACGACGGCCAAGGTGGTTCGCCACTCGCGCTGACCGGCGTGGGCAGTGTACACTCCGCCGACGATGGCCGACCGGGACCGAACCACGCGGAGCGCGACATGAGTATTGCCCAGTCGATCTTGCCGGAGTTCGAGCAGGAGATGGCCACCACGCGCCGGATGCTCGACCGCGTGCCCAGCGAGAAGGGGGAATGGAAGCCGCACACGAAGTCCTTCGCGCTCGGGCATCTGGCGCAGCTCCTGGCGTGGATGCCAGGGTGGGTCACGACGACGCTCAGGAGCACCGAGCTGGATCTGGCCGGCGCGGGTGGGTACAGCTTCGAGAAAACGGAGACGCTGCTCGATCTGTTCGACAAGAACGTGCGCGAAGCGCGCGAGGCGCTGGGTTCGACCACGGACAGCGACATGCAGGTGCCCTGGTCGCTGAAGAGGGGCGGTCAGGTGCTGTTCACCCTGCCGCGCGCTGTCGTCGTGCGGCAGCACATCAATCATCTCATCCATCACCGCGGTCAGCTCAGCGTGTATCTGCGCCTGATCGACGTGCCGGTGCCGTCGATCTACGGTCCGACAGCGGACGAGCGGTTCTGATCGGAGCGCAGGAGTGCGCCTGGAGAGCCGCGCCGCTCGGGCATGACCCTCGAGCGCGCGACCCCAACACGCCTCCGCCGTTGTCGGTTCATCTGCCGCTCTCCGTTCCCGCGCTAGCTTGTGGAGCCGGCTCGAGCGGACGAGGCGTGCGGTGAGCTTCGCTATCGGCGGGTCGTACGCCTCCTGGCGGAGCGGCGGTAGGGCGTGAGGAGCGCTTCGAGGTCGCGTCGCACGAAGGTCGTCACGTCGCCCTCGCGGTGGATCGCCCAGGCGATCAGTGAGCCGCCGGCCGTCGCATCGACGGCGCTCGCGAGGCGGGTGCTGTCGCACGGCTCCAGCTCGCCGGCGGCGATGGCGTCGTCGATGAGGGCGCGGTAGCCGGCGCGCACGAGGCGGGAGCTCTCCAGCGCCAGGCGGTGGAACTCGGGGTCGCTCAGGTCGAGCTGGAGAAAGGCCAGACTGTTCGCGAGCTCCTCCGGCGTGTCGACCGAGCTCGCCATCTGCGTTGCCGCGACGAGGAGGGCGGCGAGCGGCGATGCGTGCTTCGCGCGAATGGCGACGAAGCAGTCGTTCACGAAATCGGCGGCCGAGCCGGCGAGCGCGAGGAGCAGCCCGCGCTTCGTGCCGAAGCGCTGGACCAGCGTCGCGGCCGACAGGCCCGCCTCGGCCCCTACGTCGGCCAGCGTGAAGCGCGAAGGACCGAGCCGTCCGATCACGCGAGCGGTGGCTTCCAGGATGACCTCATCGGGGACGGTGCGCGGGCGTGGGCTCATGGGTCTTGACAATTAATAAATGATCGTTCATTTATTGTCAATCGCCGACTCGTGCTCGCGGAACACGACCGGCTCACAGCGGCGCCGGATCCGGATGGCCGCGAGAGAACACTCAGCGATTGGAGCGTGCCAGATGCGGCCACTCGAGAAGAAGGTCGCCGTCGTCGCCGGTGCCACGCGCGGCGCCGGACGCGGAATCGCCCGTGCGCTGGGCGAAGCAGGCGCCACCGTGTACTGCACGGGACGGAGCACACCTGGCAATCCCTCACCCTACGGCCGTCCGGAGACGATCGATGAGACCGCCGGCCTCGTCGTCGCCGCCGGCGGCGTCGCCATCCCGGTGCGCGTCGACCATACGGTGGAGGACGAGGTGCGCGCACTCATCGAGCGGGTCGAGAAGGAACAGGGACGACTCGACGTGCTCGTGAACAGCGTCGCCGGCGAAGACCCGGGCGTTGCCGAGTGGACCTCCTTCCTCGACACCCATCTCACCAATGCCGTTCCCACGCTCCAGCAGGCGCTCGTCTCGCACATCATCACCGCCAAGTACGCTGGCGCCTTCATGAAGAAGAAGCGCCGCGGGCTGATCGTCGAAGTCACGGAGCACGACCTGCTCTTCTCCGGCGGCAACGCCCTCAAGCAGATCGTCAAATTCGCGCTCAAAGGAATGGCGGTCATGCTGGCAGAGGAGCTGCGCAGTGACAAAGTGGCGGCCGTGGCGATCACTCCGGGATTTCTTCGGTCGGAGGCGATGCTCGCGTACTTCGAGGTCACCGAGGACAACTGGCGGGACGGCGGAAAGAAGGACGCGCACTTCCTCCACTCCGAATCGCCGCTCTTCATCGGCCGGGCGGTCGCCGCGCTGGCGCAGGACAAGAAGGTGCTCGCCCGGTCGGGACAGCTCCTGAGCTCGTGGGAGCTGGCCCGCGAATTCGGCTTCACCGACGCCGACGGCAGCCGTCCGGACTGGGGGCAGCACTTCGTCGACGACATCATTCCCAACTTCCCAGGGATGAAGCCCAGCGTGGAGCGCCATGCGGAATGGCTGGACGGGCTGCTGCGAAGGGCAAGAGGGTACCTGGGAGACGGTAGGTGAGCGGGTGACGAGAGTGGAGTGAGTGACAACTGCCAGGGTGAGGAGCGTGAGATGGGCGATGGACTCGTCACCCCCTCTCATGCTCTTCACCCTAGTCGTTGTCACTCACTCCACTCTCGTCACCCGCATTACCGTACCCGCATTACCGTACCCGCATTACCGTACCCGCATTACCGTACCCGCATTACCGTCGTTCCCTGCCCAGCGCTCTCCCCGCGTGACCGTCCGCCCTCGCTACCCGTCCCCTGATCAATGACGTCAAAGTCCACGCGACAAGCTGGTCATGATCAGGCAGGACAGCTAGTTCCGCCGTCCCCAAACCCGCAATCGCCCTCCCCGCTGGCCGCCCCGCTCGACGGTGCGCTGGCGGCGTCCCTCGAGCGGCTCGCGCGCGTCGGGGCGGCGGCGCTCGGCTCGGCCACGACCATGGTCGTCCTCCAGGGCACCGACCGCCGCTGCCTGGTGACCGGCGCACGCTTCCGCGAATGGTTCGCGCACGACGCCGGAATGCTGTATCGCCTGCGCCTGCACACGCAGCTCGAGGAAGCGCACGGCCCGGTGATGGTGAACGACACGAGCGATCGCTCGGCCCAGCCCATCGCACAAGCCCTCGCCGAGCTCGGCGTTCGGGCCTACGCCGGCGCCCCGATCTTCGATCCCGCCGGCACCATCGCCGGCGTCTTCTTCGCGCTGCACGACGCGCCGCGAGACTGGACGGAGCGCGACAAGACCATTCTTCTCGAGCTCACCGGAATCGCCTCGGATGACCTGCGGGTACGGCGGCAGCTCGTGGATCGCGAGTCGCTCGCCGACCAGATGCGCTACCACGCGATGCACGACCCGCTCACGGGTCTGCCCAATCGCGCGTTCTTCTCCGAGCGGCTTCGCTACGTTCTGGCGAACAGCAAGGAAAAACCAGGACCGCAGTTCGCCGTGCTCTTCCTCGACCTCGATGACTTCAAGGTCGTCAACGACAGCATCGGACACCATGCCGGCGACGAGCTCCTCGTGGCGGTCGCCCGTCGCATCGAGAGCTGCATCCGCAGCGTGGACCTGGTCGCGCGGCTGGGTGGCGACGAGTTCGCGGTGCTGGTCCACGACGTCCACGATGTGAGCGACGCGGCGCGGCTCGCGGAGCGCATCAGGAGCGAGCTGGCCGCACCGGTCAACGTCGGCGGCTACCAGTTCTTCACCTCGGGCAGCATCGGTATCGCGCTCTCGGGTGCGGCGGGCGACCGCGCCGAGTATCTGCTGCGCAGCGCCGACATGGCGATGTACCGCGCCAAGCAGCAGGGCGGTGGACGCTTCGAGATCTTCGACCGGCCTATGCACGTGGAGGTACTCCAGCGGCTCCAAACCGAGACCGACCTGCGGCGCGCGCTCGAGCGCAACGAGTTCATCCTGCATTACCAGCCGATCGTGTCTCTGGAGACGAATCGCGTCCACGCCTTCGAGGCACTCGTGCGGTGGCGGCACCCCGAGCGGGGGCTCGTCTCGGCCGGTGAATTCGTCCCGCTGGCGGAGGCCACGGGACTGATCGTCCCCATCAGCGACCAGGCGCTGTGGGCGGCGCTCACGCAGCTGCGCGACTGGCACGAGCGCCATCCGGACCTGTCCGACCTCGCGGTCTCGGTCAACATCTCGGGCAAGCAGCTCGTGCAGCAGGGTCTCGCATCGCACATTGCGGCCATGCTGGAGGCCACGGGCGTGCCACCACACTGTCTCCAGATCGAGATCACCGAGGGCGTGATGCTCGGCCGGAACGATCGCGTGCTGGCGGCGCTGCACGAGCTCAAGGCGAACGGCGTCAAGCTGCATCTCGACGACTTCGGAACCGGGTACTCGTCGCTGAGCTACCTGAGCATGCTGCCACTGGACGCACTCAAGATCGATCGCGCATTCCTGGCTGGCATCCCGAACGACGAGCGCCAGGGGAGCCTGGTTCACACCATCGTGGCCCTGGCACGGTCGCTGGGTCTGGCGGCAATTGCCGAGGGCGTCGAGACCAAGGAGCAGTACGACTCCCTGTGCGCCATGGAGTGCCACTACGCGCAGGGCTACCTCTTCGCGCCGGCGCTGGATGCGGTGTCGGCCGAGATGCTGCTGGCGCTGTCGCTGGATGTCTCGACGGCGCACCTCGTTCGCTAACGTCCGCCGGTCGCGTCGAGAGGGCTGCTGAGTCATAGCGTGATGTGAGGGGGTCATAGCGTGATGTGAGGGGTCATAGCGTGATGTGAGTGGGGTGAGTGATAATGACCAGGGTGAGGAGCATGAGCTGGGTGAGGGGCCCATCACGCACCTCATGCCCTTCACCCTGGTCGTTGTCACTCACTCCACTCATGTCACCCGTCTCACCAGAGCTTGCTCAGCCGCGCGCCTGACGCGTACTATGAGCGCCCATGACCGCTTCCGGTGATCTGGCCACGGTCGCCACGGCGCTTGCGGGGCAGTACGAGGTCGAGCGCGAGCTCGGCCGCGGCGGGATGGGCGTCGTCTACCGGGCCAGAGATGTCAGGCTCGACCGGCCGGTCGCGATCAAGGTCCTTCCCCCGCACGTGGCCGCGCTCCCCGACTTCCGGGCCCGCTTTCTCCGCGAGGCGCGCACGGCGGCCAACCTCACCCACCCGCACATCGTACCGGTCCATCGGGCCGATGAGGTGGACGACGTCGTGTTCTTCGTCATGGCGCTCGTCGACGGGGACTCGCTGGCGGAGCTCATCCGCACGCGCGGCGCCCTGGCGCCTGCCGAGGTCGTCCCCTGGCTGTGCGAGGTGGCACGCGCGCTGGCGTACGCGCACGGGCGTGGCGTGGTGCACCGGGACATCAAGCCGGAGAACATCCTGGTCGATGGCGAGCGCCGGTGCGCGATGGTTACCGATTTCGGCCTGGCGCGCCTTGCGGAAGCGTCGCCGCTCACCATGACCGGACAGGTGCTGGGCACCGTGCACTACATGAGTCCGGAGCAGGTATCGGGCGAGCCGCTGGACGGCCGCAGCGATCTGTACTCGTTAGGCATAGTCGCCTATCAGGCGCTGAGTGGCCGGCTGCCGTTTCACGCCGACAATGCCTCGGCCGTGCTGGTCGCCCATGTAACGAAGGCGCCGCCGCCGCTCGCTTCGGTCTCGGATGTCAGTGAGGCGCTTGCCGCGGTCGTGGATGCCTGCCTGGCGAAGGACCCGCGCGCCCGATACTCCACCGGGGAAGAGCTTGCCCGTGCGTTCGAGAGCGCGCTCACCAAGGGACGGACGGCGCCGCCGGTGCTGAGCGAAGACCAGGCGCGCGCGCTCTGGTCGCGCGCCGCCGAGCTGGAAGCGGCCTCCGGCACTCATCAGGCGCCACCTCCTGCCGCTGCCCCGCGCGGTGTGCAGACGCCGACGTCCCCGTCGCGCGCCTACCGTCTGGACGATGTGCGCGTGGCGGCGCGCGAAGCGGGGATTGCCGATCGTCACCTGGAGCGTGCCGCCGCCGAGATGGGGTTGGAGGCGAGAAATACCCCCATTCCCGCCCGTTCCTCGGCTGCCTTACCCGACATGACGGATCGGTCGCAGCCGTCACCCCCGCTGGCCGGCGCACCTACCGACATCGAGTACGAGATCCGCGTGCCCGGTGAGGTGCCCGAGTCGGAGTTCGAGATCCTGGTGGACATCATCCGGCGCAGCATGAACGACCTGGGGATCGTGAGCACTCTCGGGCGCACCGTGAGCTGGAACTCCACCAACCCGAAGCGCCAGGTCCGGGTCACCGTGATGCCGCGCGGGGGCTGGACCACAATTCGCGTGGGGGAGCGCTTGGGCAAGCTGGCTGGCGAGATCTACGGCGGCGTCATGGGTGGGGGAGGCGGCGGCGTTGGAGGCGTCGTGATGGGACTGACGATCGAGGCGTTCCGGTCGGCGCCGATCACCATCGCCGCCGTCGCCACTCTGATCGGCGCTGCCTACGGAGTAGCGCGCGCGATCTTCACGACCAACGTGAGGCGGCGCTCCAGGATGTTACGGGACCTCCTGCGCGAGCTGGGAGAGCATGCGTCGCTCGTCGCGGTCCAGGGAGCCCGCGTCGAGGGGCCGGGCGAGCGCCCCAGGCTGCCGCGCTGAAACGCCCGGTGCGGGGTATAAACTTGAGGTGATCACATGAATGCTTGCCGGAGAACGTCGAACTATGACCAACACGCTCGTGAAGGGTAGCGCGGTTCTGGCCGCGGCCGTCGTTGCCATTGTCTTGCTCGTTTCGCGCGGCGGTCAGGCCGCGGACGCGACCGTCGTGCGTCTGCCCGGCGCCGCCTACGACATCCCCGCGCCCCCCAACGGTGAGCTGCGCACCGCAGTCCTGGCCGGCGGATGCTTCTGGGGGATCGAGGCCGTGTTCGAGCACGTGAAGGGAGTGACCAAAGTGGTGTCGGGGTACGCCGGCGGCACGAAGGAGACGGCATCGTACGACAAGGTGAGCTCCGGGAAGACGGGACACGCCGAAGCGGTGCAGATCACCTACGATCCGGCTCAGGTTTCGTACGGAACGCTGCTCAAGGTGTTCTTCTCCGTGGCACACGATCCCACGCAGCTCAATCGCCAGGGTCCTGATGTGGGCCCGCAGTATCGATCGGCGATCTTCTACGGGAGCGATGAGGAGAAGCGCGCCGCCGAAGCGTACATCGCTCAGCTCGAGCAGGCGAAGGCGTTCCCGCGGCCGATCGTCACCGATGTCGCGCCGTTGGACGAGTTCTACGCGGCGGAGGACTACCATCAGGACTACGCGGTGCGGAACCCGACCCAGCCGTACATCGTGATTCACGACCTGCCCAAGGTGGAGCGGCTGAAGGCCGAGCACCCCGAGCTCTGGCGCGAGGAGCGGGTCTCCTAGGTCGCGTCGGGATCCAGCCGCTCGTCGCTGACGATCCGGCGATTCGCGGAATGGCGGGAGCGCTGCGCCAGCGCCCCCGCCGTCGCCACACCGAGCCCGACCGTGGCAGCCGCGATCGCCGCCGCGACTCCAGGATGGAGCTTTGCGGCGGTGTAGACGCTCGTGCTCCTCGTGCGACCCGTCCAGGTGCGGCCTCGCTCGCCGCCGTCGTACTCGACCGGCTCGTAGAGATTGTCCTTTCGATCGGCCGTTACGACCTGTTCGGTCTTCTGTGATTCGAACGTCGTCCGCTCCATCACGCGGTCGGTGATTCCCGGTGCCAGATCGGCGAGCTGCAGCACCGGACCCATGCCACCGGCCGCGATGTCTCGAATGGGGCGCTGCGCGCACTCGATGATGGTGCGCGCGACAATCTCCGGCGCGTATACCGGCGGTACCGGCTGAGGCTCCACGCCGAGGTAGGTGCGAGCCTTCTCGAAGAACGGAGTATCGATGCTGCTCGGCTTCACCAGCGACACCGAGATGGGCACGCCCTCGTCCTGGAGCTCCATGCGGAGCGCGTCGGTGAACGCCTTGATGGCATGCTTGGCCGCGCAGTAGTTGCCCTGGAGCGGAATGGCTCGATCGGCCACGGCGCTGGCCACGTTGATGAGTGCGCCACCCCGATGCTTCAGGTGTGAGACGGCGGTGCGACTTCCGTAAACGATGCCCCAGTAGTTCACGTCGAACTGGCGGCGCATGTCCTCGATGGGCAGCTCCGTCACGCGGCCGTACATCGCTACCGCCGCGTTGTTGACCCAGGTATCGATGCGACCGAACTCGCGAATGGCAGTGTCGGCAATCGCCTCGACCTGCGCCGGTGCGGCGACGTCGGCCACGCGATACACGGCCCGACCACCTTCATCGCGAATGAGCTGCACGGCGGCGGCGAGATCGCGCTCGTTGCGCGCCGCGAGCACGACCTGCGCGCCTTGCCGCGCGGCGAGCTTCGCCGTGACCAGACCGATTCCGCTGGAGGCGCCGGTGATCACCATCACCTGCTCGCCAATGGGCTTGAGCGTCACGTCCATGTCTCCTCCTCGGCGCCACGTCTGCGGCGCCGCGATCGTGCGTCAGTGATGCAGCACGCTATCGGCCAGTGCGCTGAAGCGGTCGCGCGCCCTCGCCGAGAGCGATTCGAGCGGCGGCTGTTTCACCATGTGCAGTGTGCCCCGTTTGTGAACGATCTCACCGTGCGACTGACCACTGTCGTCCCGCCAGAAGCGAATGGTGGCGGTGGCCCCGCCCAATCGAAGGCCCGTGACGGTCACGGCTGGTAGCCACGTGGGCAGAACCGGATCGATCACCAGCAGGTCGAGCGGTGCGACCGGCTGGAGCCCGAGCAGCGTGTGCACGAGCAGCGGAAAGACGCTCGCGTTCCACAGCTGCGGCGTGTTCGCGCGCGGGTACGCGCCCGGCGCAGACTGCTCGACGCGCGGGTAGCCACCCACGCACTCCGGGATGCGGTACTCCGGATACAGCCGCGCCAGATCGAACTGCGCTTGCGCGAGCTCGACCGCGCGCGCGTCGAAGCCGAATCGTCGCAGCCCGAACGCGAGGGTCGCATTCTCCACCGCCCACACGCTCCCCAGGTGATAGCTGAGCGGGTTGTACGACACGTGTCGTGTGGAGAGCGTGCGGATCCCCCACCCGCTGAACAGGTCGGGCGCGAAGGCGCGCCCCACGACGCGCGGAAGATGCTCGTCGTCGATGATGCCGCAGGCGATACAGTGTCCCACGTTCGACGTGACGGCGGCCACCGGCTGCTTGTCGGGATCGAGCGCCAGCGCGATGTAACTCTCGTTCTCCACCCACCAGTCGCGATTGAAGCGCGCCTTGAGCTCCTTGGCGGAGCGCCACAGCTCGCGTGCACTTTCTCGTTCTCCCATCGCCCAGCTGAGCACGGCGGCGAGCTGCTGCGCGGCGAACCAGTAGCCCTGGAGCTCGCAGGTAGCGATCGGCGGCGGGACGGGTGAGCCGTCGTCGTACACGATGGCATCGCCGCTGTCCTTCCACCCCTGGTTCTTGGTTCCCTTGCTCGACCGCGTGTGATACTCCAGGTAGCCATCACCATCCTTGTCGCCATACGTCCGAGCCCAGTCCAGAATTCGCCGCGCGGTATCCCAGTGCCGGCGCAGGAGGGTCTCGTCGCCGGTCCACGAGTACAGGTGCGCGAGCGAGATCACGTACATGAGGGGGCTCGCGTAGTCGGCGTAGTACGCCGAGTACGGATTGAGGTCGAGGCGGGCGAGCGGACCCTGTCGCACCTGGTAGGGAATGCGCCCCGGCTCCTCGTCGCGCCAATCGTACACTCGGTCGCTCTGCAGCCGGCCCAGGCGGGCCAGCGTCGCGTCGAGTGAAGCGCCCTGATCGAGGAACGCCGCCTGCCAGCCGGCGGTGAGACTGTCACGCCCGAAGAGCGCGGGGTACAGCGGCGTTCCGGCCTGCAGCGCCAGCCACTCGTCGGGCTCGCCTTCCAGGAGGGCGAAGGAGGCGATGTCGCGGATGTTGTTGGCGATGATCTCTTCAGCGAGCCGGTTGTCGGGCACCGAGACGCGAGCAAGCTGTCCGCACCAGCGCTCGTGTCGGCGCTGGCGATGCTCGGCGGTCTCCGCATCGAGCGGCCGCTCGTAATCGAGCGGTGAGACGCGAAGGGTGAAGCTCGCGCTCCCCTGTGGCTCGAGTTGCACCTGCCTCGAGAGGCGACCGGGCTCGGCGCGCCAGTCGCCCGGCGTGGAGCTCACTCGCGTGACGTAGCGCAGGCACGGATGAACGCAGCGAATCTCGAGCGTGCCGTCCTGCGCCGTGGCCTCGACGGGTCCGTCCCACGCGCGAGTCCCCTCCTGCGCCTCGAGAATGTCGGCGAAGTCGGCGCCGAGCACCCACGCCAGCTCGCACTCCACCAGCCGGCGCGAGCGGTTGGCGATCGTGATGGCCACGAGCAGATCGCCAACGCCCGTGGTGAATCGAACGCGCACATCGAGCGTGCGGTGCGCGATTCCGCGAGCATCGTACGTCGTCTCGTCCCCCGATTGACCAGTGCCACCACCGCCGAAGGTGGTGAGCTCGGGGTGGACGTACGTGAACGCCAGCGTGTCTGGTGCGATGGACGCCGCCTCGCACAGCCACGGGGACACGCCGTCGATCTCGAGGCGCAGCGTACGGAGAAAGCGCGCTTCGCGGAAGTAATAACCCGAGAGCGGATCATGCTCGCCGCATTCCCCGCGACGGTCGGAGATGAGGAGCGATGGTCCCTTCCAGGCATGGAGGGATCCCGGTCGAACGAGCACGTGCGGCATGGGGAATCGTGCCCGTGCGAGGGCTGTGCCAGAGTGCGCGCCTAGCGCGCCGTTCCGCTCACCGCGCCAACCGCACCTCGTAGATCAGCGTGAGCGGCGAGGGGTCCCGGTACACGAGCGCGAGATCGGCGTGCATGCGAGTGGTGTCGGCGAGCGGCTGGAATGCGGGGAAGCCTCGCTCCGAGGGACTGTACAGCAGGAACCGCACGTCGTTGCGCCGGGCATCGGCGACCAGCTCCTCGAGCGACCGGGCCGGGCTGTAGAACTCCGGTAGGCCCGACCAGTTGGAAACGTGAGGTTTCGCGAGGGCGACCCTCTCTCCCGAGCTCGCGTGCTCGCGCAGCCAGTGCGCGGCGCGCGCGAGATGATGGGGCTCATTGGAGATCTCGAGCGCCGCCAATCCAAAGGTCTGGTAGGATGTCAGCGCGGCGATCGCCAGGCAGAGTCCCCAACTCAGGGCACCCACGTTGACCCGAAATCGCGCGGTGACGTCGGGTAGCCGCTCATGGAACAGCAGGAATGCGACGGGCAGGAACAGAGCCGGCAGAAGGAAGAGGTAGAGCCGGGCGGAGAAGCCGTGCAGCCCCAGCAGCGCGTAACCGAGCGCGGAGAGCAGCACCAGAGCCACCAGGCGCCGCGGGGGATTGAGAAGAAGAAGGAGAAATCCGGCGCCGAAGAACAGGAAGCTCGGGTACCGGACGAGCTCCTGCATCAGGCCAAGGGGATTGGACAGCACCACCTCACGCGCGTACTGCTTGACGACGTGCACCGGATCGTGCCCCAGTACCTCGGCCATCGAGTCGAAGCGCTCGCCCATCCGATCGCGCGTGAACCCCGATCCTTCTCCTTCGGGCGCATGGAAGTGCGCCGCAACCTGCATGTACACGTTGCTCGCAAATGGCCCGCCGTAGGCGCGCCAGTTCCAGATCAGCCATGGCGACACGATGACGAGCCAGCCGGCGACGAACGCGACGATGGCGGTGCGGCGACGGCGAGGTGACGCGCTCTCGCCATTCAGCAGGAGCAGGCAGAGCGGGGCACCGATCAGGAGATAGATGGCGTGCCAGCGAATGAGGTAGGCAACTCCAGCGAGCGCGCCGGCGACCGCGATCGCTCCGATCCAGCGCCGGCTGGGGCGCAGGATCATCCACGTCGCGGCGAGCATCGATGTCGCACTCACCAGGTCGATGGCCGCGAGGAAGGAGAACGGCACGATCGCGGCGAGTGACAGCATGGCCGTCGCCAGGGCCACGCGGGAGCCGGCTACCAACCGGCCGATGAGAAATGTGAGGCCAACGAAAAGGCCCGTGGCGAGAACGGTCAGCGCCTTGCCGGCGAGAAAGAAGTCGCCGCCGGTGAGTCGCGACATCCCCGCCATGAGGAGCGGATAGCCAGGCGGGTTGAACCGGTACGTGAACGGCTGCCCGTCGAGGAGGCGCTTGGCGTGATACTCGACGCCGTTCCCGCCGTAGAGGTCGGTCTCCTGACCGAGCGACGCGAGTTGATGCGCCAGCGCGAAGCGCAGCGCGATGAGCAACCCGACCAGCACGAGGACGAGCGCCGCACGGTCGCACCATGGCGCAGCCGGAGCCGGCCGTTGCCAGTACGGGTTATACGCTTCGGGGAGAGTCTGTGCGTCGCGTGCTGCTGGCTGCGTCATGGAAGCCGGAATCCAGGCAGGCAGAAGAACGCATCCCGGATCGCGTCTGTCCAGTGGTCACGTTGGTTGCTGCCCCCCCTGGGTGCCGGTACTATTCGGGGCTCCATGGCCGGGCGGCGTTCTGCTTGGCCGCCGCGCCCTCGACGGGAGCCCTGCTCGGCCGACCAGTCGTGCGGTGTCCGCATGTCGAGGCGGCTTATCGAGGTAGATGACCATGCAGGATCGCAGAAACGAGCCGAGCCGGGACTGGCCGAGGCGTGAGCGACAATGGGTGATTCCACTGCTCATGGTCCTCGGCTTCCTCGGTCTGGTTGGATTCCTCGATCGGCTCGTGGTTCGGGAGCTCGAGGCGAAGAAGCGAGAGGTGCAGGCGCGCGCGCAGACCCGTGCCGGCGCGCTTGGCGACCAGATCGGGAACACGGTGAGCAATCGCATCGGGGCGATGCGCACGGCCAAGCTGCAATTCACCCCGGTTCACGATTCCCTCTCCGAGCGCGCCTTCCTCGCGGCCGCGGACAGCGCCACCAAGGACCTCGTCGGGCTGTCCGCCATATCCGTCATTTACGCGGATAGCTCGGTCGTGCGCGGCAGCGGAGCGGCGATCGGTGGACGCGGCCTGAGCGTGTTTGCCGACAGCGCCCTCGTCGACGCGCACCGGCGAGCACTCGCGTTGCGCAAGCCGGCGGCCACCGGCGTGCTCGAGACGGCGCTTGGTCGTCGCGTGATCGTTTTCGACCCGGTGTGGTCGAGCGAAGACTCGATGCAGGCGGCAGGCGTCATCGCCGGTGAGCTCGACCCAGGTGCGATCCTGCGCGCGGCGCAGGCGGAGCTGCAGTCCGACTCACTGGCCGGCGGCTTCTACGTCCTGTTCGGTCCGGGCGGCACGATGATCACGAATGTCGGGTTGCCGCCGGCATGGCGCGTCGTGCATCACCCGATCCGTGTGGCCGATACCGAGTGGTCGCTGCGGATGGCCTACGAGCCGGTGGACCCGGCCATGTACCGCGCCTTCCGGATCGCGCTCTGGCTCACCGGCATCTCCATCGGCCTGGCGTTCTCCTTCTTCATCTATATGCTCAGGCGCCGGCTACTGGAGCAGCGAGCGTCGATCGCCAAGCAGCAAGCGGAGATCGGGCGCCGCCAGCTCGCCGAGGCGGAGGCACGCGGCCTCGCCGAACGATTGGCGCAGCAGGCCGCCGAGCTCAGTCGCGCCGAGGCCATGGCACGAGGACGCGAAAGCGACGCGCGGGAGCTGGCATCACAGCTCGAGGCGGCGCAGCGAGCGGCGCAGCGGCTGTCCTCATCGCTCGATCCCGAGGACGTGGTCGAGCTCTTCCTCGGCACCGTGGCCGAGCGTGTGAACGCGGATGTCGCGTCGCTGTACACGTTCGATGAGGAAGGCGAGGTCCTGATCGGGCGGCGCCGCATCATCTTTCGCGATGCCGGCGAGGTGACCGACCGTCTGCGCAAGGAGAACATCGGACAGGTGCGCGCGCCCGTGGCGCTGCTCCCCCCGGGACTGGCCGCGGCTGTTGCAACCGGTGAGCCCTATGCCGCGTACGCGGGTGAGGGCGATACGCCGGTTGGCGTCTCGGTGGCGGGCGACTCCAGCACCACGGTCCTGGCCGTCCCACTGCTGGTGGGCGGTCACGTGGTGGGTGTCGCGTCGTGGGATGCGTACGGCGACCCGCACCCCTTCGAGGCCGCGACGGTGACATTCGCTCAGGCGTTAGGCACGACGACCGCGGCCGCGCTGCACACGGCGGAGCTGTTCAAGTCGCTGGAGAAAGCGCGCGAGGACGCGCAGCGCGAGGCGCTGCGCTTCCGCACGCTGATCGACCAGATGGCCGATGGCGTGGTGCTGGTAGACTCGGCGGCCGCCGTCGAGCGCACCAATCGTGCTGCCGAGGAGCTGCTGGGCGCCGGGTTGGCGAACATCCCGCTCGAGCAGTGGCCCACGCAGTTCAATCTGTGCAACGCCGAGGGGCGGCCCCTGGTACCTGCCGATCTCCCGTTGCGGCGCGCCCTGCGCGGCGAGTACGTGCGGCGCGCCGAGTTCATCTCGCGTGCGCAGCCGGGTGACGAGCGACACCTGTCGGGCTCGGCGGCGCCGCTGCTCGCTCCCAACGGGGAAGCGGCCGGTGCCGCGCTCGTGTTCCGGGACGTTACCGACGAGCGGCACTACGCCGAGATGCTGCGGCACACCAACCGTCAGCTTCGCGAGCAGACCGAGATCCTGGAGCT
Source organism: Gemmatimonadaceae bacterium (assembly GCA_035249955.1). GTDB lineage: Bacteria > Gemmatimonadota > Gemmatimonadetes > Gemmatimonadales > Gemmatimonadaceae > DATFFQ01. The sequence goes on along the minus strand of DATFFQ010000065.1, from coordinate 47,138 downwards.
CGTGAACACGCAGCTGCGCGAGGCGACCAAGGCGAAAGATCAGTTCCTGGCGGTGATGAGCCACGAGCTGCGCACGCCGATGAACGCCATCATGGGATACGCCGAGCTCCTGACGATGGGGCTCAAGGGAGAGCTGAACAGCGGTCAGCGCGAGATGCTGGAGCGCATCGGCAACGCATCCCGACACCTGCTGGGGCTCATCAACCAGGTGCTCGACCTGGCGAAGATACAGGCGGGGCAGCTGGAGCTGCTGCTGGGGCCGGTGGACGTACGGGAGGTGATCGACGAGTGTCTCTCGCACGTGGCACCCCTGGCGGCCAGGAAGAATTTGGCGCTGGTCCTGGAGCCGGACGAGACGCACGGGCCGCACGCCGTCCGCGTGCGCGGCGACAAGACCAGGGTCACACAGATCCTGCTCAACCTGCTCTCCAACGGCGTGAAGTTCACCGACACCGGCCGCGTGGTGGTCCAATACCGGTCGTCTGAGGGGAAGGTCGAGATCCGAGTGCGCGACACGGGACCCGGCATTGCCACCGGGCAGCTGCAGCGGATCTTCGAGGAGTTCTACCAGGTGGAGGGCCACCTCACCCGCAAGGCCGGCGGTACCGGCCTTGGCCTCCCGATCGCCCGTCGTCTGGCGCGCATGATGGACGGTGATCTGCGCGTGGAGAGCCGGGTGAGCGAAGGCTCGGAGTTCATCGTGGAGCTGCCGGCGGCGTCACCGGAGGCTGAATCGGTGGACGCGTCGGCCGCCGTCTCCTCCGTGAGCGCATCGCTGATGACCCAGGATCGGGCGACGCAGCTGAGGCCGTGAGGTGAGGGGGTGACGAGGACGGAGTGAGTGACCAGGGCTGACAAAGAGCACGAGATGGGTGACGATTCATCACCCTCTTATCCTCCTCACGCTGGTCGGTATCAGCCACTCCACTCGCCTCACCGCCGTCCTCGGCTCCCCAGACGCTCTTGCCTATATATACATTTTGTCTATACTCAATCAGTCCATTACTCGCCCATCATGCGCTCCGATGACCCGTCTGCCTTTCTGCCGCTCAAACCCGAGGTGTTCCACATCCTCCTGGCCCTGCACGAGAACGTGCGACATGGCTACGGCATCATGCAGGATGTCGAGCGCGCGTCCGCCGGCACGGTGCGCCTGCAAACCGGTGCCCTCTACCGCGAGCTCAAGCGCTTGCTGCGAGACGGGTTGATCGCCGAGACCACCGTACCGGCGGGAACCAGGGATCACGATCCCAGACGGCGCTACTATCGCGTCACAGCGTTCGGCGTGAAGGTCACGGCAGCGGAGGCAGATCGGCTCGCGGCGCTCGTGGCCACTGCACGACGCCTTCGACTCACGCGCGCGCCGCGGCCGGCCTGACGATGCAGCCCCCACGCACGCGCGCCGAGCGCATGTTCGATCTGCTGCTCCTCGCCTTCCCACGCGAGTTCCGGAGCCAGTTCGGCGCCGAGATGTCAGCCGCCTTCGTCGAGCACCGGGACGCTGAGCGGGCGCAGGGACGTGCGGGAGTTCGGTTCTGGGTCGCGGTGACGGTGGATCTCGTCACGCAGGGTATCAGGGAGCGCGCGTCGTCGCTGGGATCGCGGGGCAAGCGTGAACGCGTCCAGCTGGGAACGAGCAGGGAGCACCGGCTGGACGCGATGCTCGGCGATGTGCGACTGTCGGCGCGCTCGCTGTGGCGCCATCCGGGCTTTGCCGCCACGGCGGTGATCACGCTCGCACTCGGGATCGGAATCACGACGACCATGTTCGGCGTCGTCAACACGGTGCTGCTCCGTCCATTGCCGTACGCCGATCCGGATCACCTGGTGGTGCTGACCGAACGTCACGCGGCACGAGGGCGCGTGGAGGACGTGGCGGCCACGACGTTCCGCGATTGGCGCGAGCGAAGCCGCTCCTTCGCGTCACTGGCGGCCTGGCGACTGGAGGAGCGCGCGCTCACGGGACGCGACGAGCCGGAAGACATTGATGTCCTTCGCGTCTCGGCCAGCTTCTTCCCGACGCTTGGCGTCGCACCGGCCGCGGGACGCCCGTTCACGACCGACGAGGAGGTCCCGGGCCAGGAACGCGTCGCGATCCTCGGTCACGCACTCTGGCAGCGCCGTTTCGGGGGTGATCCGGCGATCCTCGGGCGCACGATCACCCTGAATGACGCCTCACACGTGGTCCTGGGGATCATGCCCGCCGGCTTCCGATTCGCCGACCAGGAGCCGTCCGTGCTGGTGCCGCTGGCGTTCGAGCGCTTCGAGCTCATGTCACGCGCCAAGCGTATGTTCAACGTCGTGGGACGCCTCGCGCCCAACGTCGCGTTGCGCCGCGCCGCGGACGAGATGCGGGCCATCGCGCTCGAGACCGCCGCCGCCCATCCCGCTACCAACGACGGATGGTCGGTCGATCTGCGCCCGCTGTCGGAGACGGTTCACGAGCCGGCGCGTGGCCTGCTGCCGCTGTTCGGGGCCGTCGGGTTCGTCCTTCTCATCGCCTGCGCCAACGCCGCGAACCTGCTGCTGGCACGCGGCGAAACGCGACGCCGCGAGCTCGCCATCCGTGCCGCGCTGGGTGCGTCGCGCGGCCGTCTCGTCAGGCAGCTGCTGCTCGAGGCGCTGCTCATCGCCATGCTGGGGGGAGCGGTCGGTGTCGCGGCCTCGGCGCTCGTGATCGGCGCACTGCCGCAGGCACTGCCGCTTGACGTGCCGCGCTGGACCGAGATGCGCATCGACCGCTGGGTGCTCGGCTTCGCTCTCGCGGCGACATCGACGGCCGCCCTCCTGGCCGGCCTGGCACCGGCGCTCCAGCTCACCGCCGCACATGCCTCCGGCGCCGCGCGTGAGCTGAGTGATCGGTCCACCTCCTCGCGCGGCGCGCGGCGCATGCGCTCGGTGCTCGTCGGCGCCGAAGTCGCCCTCGCCTTCGTGCTGTTGTCGGGAGCCGCGCTCCTGATCGGCAGTCTGCGCGAGGTCACGCGCGTCGATCCTGGATTCGATCCCACTGGCCGGCTGGTGGCCGCCATTCAACTCGTGGAAGCGCGCTACGAGAACGACGAACGGCAGCTGTCATTTTTCGAGACGCTGCTCGACCGGATTCGTGCCATCCCCGGCGTGCTCGGTGCCGGCGCGGTGACCACGCTCCCGTTGAGTGCCGGAGGTATCGATCACGACCTGCCGTTCCTCGTCGAGGGTAGCCCGCCGCCGGCTGACGGATCCGAGCCGATGGCCGACTTCCGCGCCGTGAGCGGTGGGTACTTCGAGACGATGGGCATACCGGTACGCTCTGGGCGCTCGATCGCTGCCGCCGATGGCGGATCGGCGCCGCCGGTCGTGGTGGTCAACGAGACGCTTGCCGGGCTCCACTTCGCCAACAGGTCGCCGATCGGTGAGCGCCTGCGCGTGGGTGGCAGCGACGGCCGCTCGTACGAGATCGTGGGAGTCGTGGCCGACGTCCATCATCGATCGCTCGATACGCCGGCGCGACCGGAGCTGTACGTGCCGCTCGGACAGTGGCCTTCCTACGGCTCGCTGAAGGTTGTGGTGCGGACGGCTTCCGATCCGCTGGGGTTCGCTCCGGCACTGAAGCAGACCGTGCGCGCGATCGATCCGCAGCAACCCGTGGGTTCGATCGAGGCGCTCTCGGCGCTCGTCGTCGACTCGACCAACGAGTACAGGTTTCGCTCGCTGGTGCTGGGCGTGTTCTCGGCGCTCGGCATCCTGCTGGCGGCGGTGGGCATCTACGGGCTCACCGCGCACACGGTCGCGCGCCGCACGCGCGAGATGGGCATCCGCATGGCGATGGGTGCGCGCGCCGGTGATGTGGCGCGACTGGTGGTTGAAGACGGCCTGGCGCCGGTATGGGTGGGTCTCGCCGCCGGCGCCGCGGCCGCGGTCGCTCTCACCCGCGTGCTATCGAGCTTTCTCTTCGGCCTCGGCCCGCGCGACCCGATGAGCTTTGCCGCCACGGCACTGAGCCTGGTCCTTGTCGCCGCGCTCGCCGCCTACCTTCCGGCGAGACGGGCGACAAGGATCGATCCGGTAGTGGCACTCAGGACGGAGTGAGCTGCCCGTAGCGGTGTCACTCGCTTGCCCCTCGCCCCGCTCACTCTCTGATGTGACCGACCCGCTCCCGGACCTTGGAGGCGAAGGCTGGGTTGGACGTACGCATGCGGTCAGCTCCAGGGTGGCGCGATGCCATTGCTCCGAGCGTAGGCGATGAGCTGGCCCAGATGCTCGTGCACGTGGGTGACGGTGAGGATCCACGCCTGCTGCACCGAGAACGGCTGGCCGAACAAGCTGACCTTCTCGCCGAGCCGGTTCGCCGGTGTGCCGTTGAGGCCGGAGCGAACATGGGCGAACGACTTCTCGAGCTCGGAGAGGATCGCGTCCCGGTTCATCGTGCGCTTCTCGAACGCGACGGCGGTATTGTAGTCGCTACCCTTGATGCCGGTGCTGGCATCGGCGGGGAATCCGAGCGCCGAGGCGAGCAGGTAGTTGTCGGCGGCAACGTGCAGGAGGACCTCTCCCACCGAACGCACGCCTTCACCGGGACGCCAATCGTACTTGTCCGCGGGGATGGCGCGTGCCAGATCCAGGAACTTCTTCTCGACCTGGCCCATGTCGAGGTTGAGGTCGGCGGTCACGCTTGCGGCGCCGGCGGCTTGCTGAGCAACGGCCGGAGCCGAGCAGACGGCGATCGCGCCGGCCAGGAGGAGAGCGGAACGAAGGTGCGGATACATGATTTGGCCTCGAGGAGGGGGTGGTTTCGCCAAGCTGATAGTACGAGGTGGGGCGAGAAAGGGACAAGAGCCGTGAAGGGTGAGGGGTAAGCGCCAGGAGTCAGAACTTCCGCCGTCACTAACCCCTCTGCCCTCACCGCTCGCCCCTTGTAACCCTCTCACCTTTCGCCTTAGAGTCAACGGTGGAACAACCCCCACTCGGTGGATAGATGACCCACGGCGGCAACCTACCGGCGGCGCAGCTCGAGGAGCGACGCGCACGTACCATCCAGGCGCTGAGCGACCATTTCGCGCACGACCACCTCACGCTCGAGGAGTTCGAGTCCCGGGTGGAGCGCGTGTATCGCGTGAGCACGCCGGCGGCGCTCGACGAGCTGGTCGCGGGGCTGCCGGCGCTGGAGGTGGCGCCCCGCGCAACTCCGTCCACGAATCTCGCCAGCGTGCCGGCCGAGAAGACGCTGTTCGCGTTGATGAGCGCGGTGAACCGGCGCGGCCCCTGGATCGTGCCGCGCAAGCTGAACGCGATCGCCGTGATGGGTGGCGTCGAGATCGATCTCCGGGAAGCGGTCCTCCAACCGGGGGTCACCGAAATCGAGTGCTTCGCGCTCATGGGCGGCGTCGAGATCAAGGTGCCCCCGAGCGTCCGTGTGGAAACCGATGGAATCGCGATCATGGGCGGGTTCGAGGATCGTGTCTTGCTCCCGGCAACCTCAGACCCGAACGCGCCCACCGTACGCGTCACCGGGGTCGCGATCATGGGTGGGGTCGAGGCGAAGGTAGGACGCCGAGCGTTGCGGGGTGCCCGAAAGCAGGATGATTCGTCGTGAGGTGAGCGCAGGTTCGGGCGAGCGCCAACGCTCGGCCGCGCGCGTGCGTTGTGAAGGGTGAGACGCCGGGGAGGTGTCGCCAAGCGCTTCAAACAGAAGGGGTAATGTCGCCACGAGCCATCACATTTCGAGAACTGTCCGCGCGGCGACGGTGGCTCCTCGTGGCGTCCTGCTGCTCCCTCCTGGCCTGCGGCGGAGGCGACGTGCAGGGTGCACCGCGGTCGGGAGCCAATCGGGGTGGCGGTCGCGGCTGGAACGACCGGCCCAGCGTGGTCCCGGTCGAGATTGCTCGCGCCGAGCTCGGTACCACCGCTCGCACGATCACCGCCACCGGCACCGTCGAGCCCATTCGAACGGTCGGCGTCAATAGTCAGCTCGCCGGCGCCCTGCTCAACGTCCACGTCGAAGAGGGAGACGCCGTGCGCGCCGGCGCCGTACTCGCGCGCATCGACAGCCGCGAGCTCGAAGCGCAGCTCACGAGCGCGGAAGCGGCACTCGAGGTAGCGCGCAGCGCGGCCGAGCGCGCCCGACAGCTGCGCGAGCAGCAGATCATCACGGTGGCCGAGTACGAGCGCGATCAGGCGGCGTACGCCGCGGCGCTGGCCACACGCGACCAGCTTCGGACGAGGCTCGGCTACGCCACGGTGCGCGCGCCGGTCAGCGGCATCGTGCTGCAGAAGGCTGTGGAGCGCGGCGACATCGTCAGCCCACAGACCCGTCTCTTCACCATCGGCGACGTTTCCACGCTGGTCGTGCGGGTGCCGGTCTCCGAGCTCGATGTCACCGCGTTGGACGAAGGCGATCGGGTCGACGTCGCGGTGGATGCGCTCAGTGGCCGCGTGCTGGAGGGACGCATCCGGCGCGTGTTCCCATCGGCCGATACGATCACCCGCCTCGTGCCGGTAGAGGTTGCACTCACCCAGGCATCGGCACGCGAGGTGCGGCCGGGCTTCCTCGCGCGGGTGGCGTTCGCCCTGTCGCCGCGTACCGGCGTGCTCACCGTCCCGGCGGGAGCCCTGCTCGAGGATGCCTCGGGCTCGGCCGTGTACGTGGTGAACGGAAACCATGCCAGCCGGCGTCGCGTGCGGCGCGGTGAGACGTATCAGGGACGGGTGGAGATCGTCGAAGGGCTCGCTGCCGGCGACTCGGTGGTCGTGGCGGGGAACACCATGCTGCGCGAGGGAGTCGAGGTGCGGGTGGTGAGCGCGCCGTCCACGGACACCACCGCGCCCGCGATCAATCCCGGAGCGGCGCCCAAGCGCGAGACGCCGGCGGGGACGATGGGGACGAGACCATGAAGGATCAGAAGGCACGAACGAGGAAGGGTCTGCCCAGCTGGGCCATCGAGCGCCCCATCGGTACGCTGACACTCACGTCCGTCGTGCTCGTGCTCGGCGCGCTGTTCGTCAGCCGGCTTCCACTCGATCTGCTGCCGCGTATCGTGTACCCGCAGGTACGCGTCGGCGTGAGCAATCCGGGGGTCGAGCCGGGCGTGCTGGAGGAGACTGTCGCCAAGCCGCTGGAGGCCGCGCTCGCCACCACCGAGAACCTCACGCGGATGGAGACGGAGATCCAGGAAGGGCGGGTGAGCGTCGAGCTCGACTTCGAGTACGGCACGAACATCGACTTCGCCCTCCAGGATGCTTCGACCAACCTCGACCGCGCGCGGTCGCAGCTTCCCGAGGAGGCCGACCCCCCGACGATCTCGAAGTCCGATCCCTCGCAGATAGCGGTGTACGAGGTCGCGTTCTCGTCGACGTCGCGCGATCTGATCTCGCTCCGTACGTGGGTGGAGGATCGGCTGCGCCCGCAGCTCCTCACGGTGAACGGGGTGGCCTCGGTGGACATCTCCGGCGGTCTCGTGCGCGAGGTGCAGGTGGTGCTCGATCAGGAGCGGCTCCAGTCGTACGGGATCACCGTGTCGGAGGTGATCACCGCGCTGCGCGCCGCCAACCTGGACGTGGCTGCCGGCCGCATCGGCTCGGCCGAGCACGAGCTGGTGGGGAAGACGATCGGCAAGTTCCGCAGCGTGGATGACGTACGTGCCGTGCTCCTCGATGTGGGCGGTGGCCGGCGAGTGCCGCTGTCCGAGGTGGCGACGGTTGCCGACACGCACCAGGAGCGGCGACTGTGGGCGCGCCTCGATGGCGTCCCGGCGGTGAAGGTCTCGATCCGCAAGCAGCCCGACGCGAACACGGTGGCGGTGGCCGACGGCGTCGACGCCAAGCTCCGGATGCTCGCCGAGAGCAACTTCGTGCCGCGCGACCTTCAGTTCAGCGTCATCCAGAATCAGGCCGGGTTCATTCGCAACTCGATCAACGCCGTGCGCAATGCCGCGCTCTACGGCGCGCTGCTGGCGATGGCCGCGGTCCTGCTGTTCCTGGGATCGCTGCGGAAGATGATGATCATCGGTCTCACGATCCCGCTGGCGATTCTGGCGACCTTCGTGCTCATGGGGTTGGGCGACCTGACGCTCAACATCATGTCGTTAGGCGGGCTCGCGTTGGGCGTCGGCATCCTGCTCGACAACTCCATCGTCATGCTCGAGAACATCTATCGAAAGCGTGACGAAGGCATGAGCGATCCGGTGGAGGCCGCGCACGCGGGCGCCGCCGAGGTCACCAGCGCGGTGGTGGCGTCGACGACCACGAACCTCGCGGCAGTGCTTCCGTTCCTGCTCATCAGCGGGCTGTCGGCGCTGATCTTCCGCGAGCTGATCCTCACGATTTCCTTCGCGATCCTCGCCTCGCTGCCCGTGGCGCTCACGCTGGTACCGATGCTCTCCGCCCAGCTCAGCAAGGTGAGGTTCAGCAGCGGGCTGTCGCGGGCACGGCCCATCCTCGCCTTCGACAGCCTGGTCGATCGTGCCCGCCACCGGTACCGTCGCGCGGCAGCCGTCACGCTTCGACACCGGCTGGTGGTGCTCGTCGCGGCCATCGCCGCGCTCGGCGGCTCGTACATGCTCACGCGCGGGCTCGGCAACGAGTTCCTGCCGCAGGTGGACGACGGCGGCGTCGGAGTCAGCGTCTGGCTGCCGCCCGGAAGCACACCCGACCAGACGAACGCCGTCACGCTCGAGCTGGAGCGCATGGTGGCGGACATGCCGTACGTGGAGCACGTGTTCAGCACCGCGGGTGGGTTCCTCTTCGGCGGCTCGACCGCCAACCGCGCCGGTCGCGGCTCGCTCGACGTACGGCTCGTCGCGGCGTCGGAGCGCGACATGTCAGCCGATGAATGGGTGCGCACGCTCCAGGAGAAGGTCGACGCGCGCGGATTCGCGGGCGCACGGGTGTTCGTGCGTCCGCCGCGCATCCGCGGCCTGCGGACGTCGCGGTCGGGCACGGACATCGACGTCGTCATCATGGGCGACGATCTGGCCGAGCTGCAGCGCATCTCCGAGCAGGTCGCGCTCCGGCTTCGCGGCGTGCCCGGACTGGAGAACATGGAGCCGTCGGTGGAGGAGGCGAGCCCGGTACTGGCGGTGCGGCTCGATCGCGAGCGCGCTGGCTTCCTGGGACTCAGTGTGCAGGAGGTGGGACAGACGCTGCGCACCGCGCTCGACGGCACCGTCGCCACGCGGTACACCGAAGGGAATCGCGAGTACGACGTGCGCGTGATGCTCCCACGGGAGCGGTTCAGCAGCCCGGAGGACCTGGGGATGGTCGGGCTCTTCCCGGGTGGCGCGGGCAGAGCGCCGATCTACTTGCGCGACGTGGCCGACGTGACCACCACGCTCGGGCCCACCGAGATCGAGCGCGAGAACCAGAACCGTATCTTGAGCGTCAGCGCCGACGTGATCACCGAGGTGGCGCCGGTGGGTGAAGTGAGCGACTCCGTTCGCGGGCGTCTGGCGACCATGGAGCTCCCGGACGGCTATTCAGTAATGCTGGGCGGCGAGGACCAGGCAATCCGGGAGAACAATCGACAGCTCTTTCTGGTGGCAGGACTGGCGGTGTTCCTGGTGTTCGTCGTCCTGGCCATCCAGTACGAGAGTCTCATCAACCCGTTTGTGATCCTGCTGGCGATACCGCTCTCGCTGGTGGGTGTGGGTCTCGCGCTCTGGGTCACTGGAACGCCCCTGAGCGCGCCGGTACTGCTGGGCGTGATCCTGCTCGCCGGCATCGTGGTAAACAACTCGATCCTCCTCGTGGAGTACATCGAGCAGTACCGACGCGAGGCCGGCGCCACCATGGAGGATGCGGTGATCGATGCGGGCGCGGTGAGGTTGCGCCCGATCCTGATGACCACCCTCACGACGCTGTTCGGGACGTTGCCGCTGTCGCTCGGCCTGGGGGAAGGCTCGGAGCTCATGCAGCCGCTGGCGATATCCGTGGTGGGCGGCGTGACCGTGTCCACGATGCTGACGTTGTTCGTCGTGCCTGGAGCGTACGTCACGATCCATCGCGTGGGAGACAGGCTCAAGACCTGGCTCACCGGTCGTCAACCCACCGCCCCGCGACTTCCTAGCGAGGCCCCTGCAGCGGGTGACTGAGGGCCGGCTCGGCGGGGTATCGCCGAGCCACGTAGTCCTCGAGGATCGCCAGGAACTCCGACACGATATTGTCGCCCCGGAGCGTGACCATGAGGCGCCCGTCCACGTAGACGGGCGCCTTTGGCTCCTCGAAGGTGCCGGGCAGCGAGATGCCGATGTTCGCGTGCTTGGATTCCCCCGGTCCGTTCACCACGCAGCCCATCACGGCCACCTTCATCTCCTCCACGCCCGCGTGCTTCTCCCGCCACACCGGCATCTGCTCGCGCAGATAGACCTGAATGTCCTCGGCCATCTGCTGGAAGAAGGTGGAGGTCGTCCGACCGCAGCCGGGGCACGCTGTCACCTGCGGTGCGAAGCTGCGCAGTCCTAACGACTGGAGGATCTGCTGCGCGACGAGCACTTCCTGCGTGCGATCGCCGCCCGGGCTGGGAGTGAGGGAGACGCGAATCGTGTCGCCGATACCTTCGGCGAGCAGGATGGACAGCCCCGCGGTACTGGCGACGATCCCCTTCACGCCGAGCCCCGCTTCGGTGAGTCCCAGGTGCAAGGGGTAGTCGCACCGCGCGGCGAGGCGGCGATACACCTCGACCAGATCCTGTACGCCGCTCACCTTCGCGGAGATGATGATCCGGTCGTGCCCCAGTCCCACCTCTTCGGCGAGCGCCGCCGAGCGCAGCGCGCTCTCCAGCATCGCCTCGATGTAGACGTCACGCGCATCGAGCGGCTCCGCCCGTGCCGCGTTCTCGTCCATCATCCGGGTCAGCAGGTCCTGGTCGAGCGATCCCCAATTCACGCCGATGCGGACCGGCTTGCCGCGATCGGCGGCGATGCGGACGATGGTGCGGAAGTTCTCGTCGCGCCGCTTGCCGCCGACGTTCCCCGGGTTGATGCGGAACTTGGCCAGCGCTGTGGCGCAGGCAGGATACTTCGCGAGCAAGAGGTGGCCGTTGTAGTGGAAGTCGCCGATGATCGGGACGGTGACACCGTCATCGGCGATGCGCCGAACGATCTCCGGGATGGCGGCCGCGGCCTCCTCGTTGTTCACGGTCACGCGCACGAGCTGCGAGCCGGCGCGCGCGAGCTCCGCCACCTGCGCCGCGGTCGCCGCGGCGTCGGCCGTGTCGGTGTTGGTCATCGACTGCACCACGATCGGGTGGCCCGAGCCGATGGCTACGCCACCCACCAGGGTGGTCACGGTCTGTCTACGCGGCGGGAGTGACACTAGAATGCGGGATGCGGGACGCGGGACGCGCAAGTCTCTAAATTTAAGCCATGTAGCTGGTTGAGGGGATGCCGGTCCGGCGTGCGAAGGGGCACGACGGTGAGCTTGTCCTCCACGAATGAGGTCGAGAGATGGCTGACGACGATCTGGAGCACCCTCCGCGCGGGTACGATACCGACGACGTGCAGGCGCTTGCGGAGAAGCCAAGAAAGAGTCGGCGGTGGAAGATCATCCTCGGAGTCGTGCTGCTGCTCCCGATCCTGGCCTTCGCCATCTACACGTGGGTCGCGCTCACGTACAGCTACTCGACCGGCGTCCGCGCCGGCTACGTGCAGAAGTTCTCGCACAAGGGATGGCTGTGCAAAACCTGGGAAGGAGAGCTGGCGATGGTGAACCTGCCCGGTACCGTGCCGCAGATCTTCAACTTCTCCGTGCGCAGCGACTCGATCGCGGAGGTGATCAACTCGCACATGGGGCACCGGGTGCGGCTGGAGTATGAGCAGCACCGGGGTGTTCCATCCGATTGCTTCGGGGAGACGGATTACTTCGTCACGGGCGTCAGCCTGGCCGAGTAGCGCAAGTATCCACCGCGACCCGGCTCCGGTGGCGCACATCCTGCCCGCCTGCTCCGGTTTCAGAGAAACTTTACCGGGGGGCAGAGATGGAGAGAGGACTCGATTTCCTGAAGAGCCAGGTCAACAACGCGGTCATGCAGCACGGCAGCTTCCTCACGTCGCTGCAGGACCATGCGGACCAGGCCGAGGACCAGCGCTTCCGCACCTTATGCTCGAAATACATCCCGATCATGCAGGAGCACCAGCGCATGTTGGAGGACTACCAGAAGGAGCTGGGTGCCGAGGCGGGAACGATGAAGAAGGCGATGGGAAAGGTGGCTGGCGTGGCGAAGGACCTTGCCGATGCGGCCCGCGAGAGCGACTTCCTGCGGCTGGTTGGCGACATCGTAATGGCTCGGCAGGGGGAGGACACGTTCAAGACCTTCCGCGAGGCGGGCAAGGTGCTGGGCAACCAGCGTCTCCAGGATATTGGCGATCTGGGCGAGCGGCATCACGACGACTACGTCAAGGAAGCTAACCGCTTGGTGCAGCAGATGTTCGTCGAGCACGTGCGCGGAACGGATGCCGCCGAGCGAGCGACGGCGACCTACGAGCCGCGGCCTGCCATCTAGCACTATTGCTCAGTTTCCAGGGTGGTCATATATTGGCGTCGGCACCACCCGATGCTCTCGCGACCCGGGCGGCAAATCCCGGGTCGCTTTTTGTTGAGCAGCGAGCGAGTGTCTGCGCGAGACGAATGCGAGCTCGAGCACGAGCCACATGTCAGGGTCCGGTACACCCCCGCTCCCTGTACAAGAACCCGTAGGAGTTGGAAATGCGTGTCACCGGCAAGGTGAAGTGGTTCAATGATGCCAAGGGTTTTGGCTTCATTACCCCTGACAACGGTCAGAAGGACTGCTTCGTCCACTACAGCGCCATTCAGGAGGGCGGTTTCAAGACGCTCGCTGAGGGTGATGCGGTGGAGTTCGACATCGTGCAGGGCCAGAAGGGTCCGGCGGCGGAGAACGTGACGAAGATCGCTCGCTGAGAGCTACACTTCACCGACAAGGCGGGGCGTCCGAAAGGACGCCCCGTTTTGCGTTTATCACATGTTCGAGTTGCACAGTTCGGCGGGTCGCACAACTTTGTGCGCACCGCGTGGGCCCCCTCAACGCTCAGGAGGCGTTATGCACCCGATCGTGTGGTTGCGGACTCTCTCGTGCTGCCTGGCCGCTGTCGTCGCGATTGTGGCCTCACCTCCGAAATCACTGTTCGCGCAGGGCACCGAGGTCGTGCCATTCATCGGGCTGTACGCTCCGCTCAGCAATCTCTTCGAGGAGGACGAATTCGAGGCCAAGCACGGATCCGGCCTGAGCTTTGGCGCGCGGGTGGTGTATCGTGGCGCCTCGCGGCTCGGATTCGAGGGTGCATTCTCGTACTCGAGCAGCGAAGTAGAGGTCAGCGCGACCGACAATGACGACATCTCGATCGACTTCGATGCCAACGTGATCATCTTTCGCGGGAAGGTGTTGTACGACCTGAGCCAGCCGCAGGGCAGGGTCCGCCCGCACATCGGCGCCGGGATCGCCGCCATCATTCGCGGCGGCGACTTCTATGATGAAACGGACTTGGAGGGAACGACGGACCTCGGGTTCGTGCTCGCGGCTGGACTCCGGTTCCCGGTCGGCGAGCGTCTCATGCTCTCCGTCGAGCTCGAGGACTTCATCTCCTCCGCGAAGTTCGAGCAAGACGATGACGAGAGCGACGCGAAGCTACAGAACGACCTGCTCCTCTCTGTCGGGCTGGCGATCCCGATCGGCAGGCAGCGGTGAGGCTGCTCGCCGAGCAAAGGCGAGCGGCTGGCATCCAGAACGAAGGGTGAGGCATCCAGGTCACAGGCACCCAATTCACAGGCATCCAGAACGAAGGGTTACACGGATGAACGCGGACGGAGCGGATGAAAGGGCGATTGTTGGTGGGTGTGGCGCACGGAGCCTCGCTGCCGCGACCCCAACACACTGCCCTTTTGTCCGCCTTCATCGGCGTTCATCGTGTCACCCTGCGTTCTGGATGCTCGTGACCGCGCGTTCTGGCTGCTCGTGACAATGCGTTCTTGAGCCTGTAACCCTGCGATCTGGATGCCAGCCTGGCGGACGCCAAGTACACGAAAAGAGGCCGCGTCGCCAGGCTCTCGTCCCGTCTCTCGCATCCTTCATTGCTCGACGGTCTCATCCTCGTCGAGCTTCAGGAGGTCCAGCGGGTTCACCGACACCGTCCCGTAGCGTGCGATCCAGTGAAGATGCGGACCGGTCACGCGCCCTGACGCGCCCACGAGGCCTATGCGCTCGCCGCGCGAGACGGTGTCGCCCTCGGCCACCGTCGTCTCGCTGAGGTGGAAGTAGCCGGTCACGAGTCCCTCGCCGTGGTCGATGTACACGGCCTTCCCGGCCAGGTAGAAGTCCGCCACCAGCCTAACGATACCGCGGTTGGCGGCGCGAACCGACGTACCCTTGGCGCCGGCGAAGTCCGTGCCCATGTGGCGACTCTGGACCACGCCGTTGAACTCCCGCCCGCGACCGAAGCTGCTGGTGATACGGCTCGGTCGCGGGCGCATCCACGAGCCGCTCCACATCCGCGGTGTCTCGTGCGCTCGCCGTGAGACGCCACGGGCGAGCTCTCCTTCGGCACGGATGCGTGCTGCGAGCGCGGAGTCGGGTGGGGCGCCGAATTTCGGGGCCACGCGAAGGCGCTCCATGGGATAGGTGCCACGCTCGACGGGAATCACCACCGGTACCGTGTCGGTGCCACTGATCCGTACCAGAACGAGTGAGAGCCGGAGGGTGTCGGGCGCATCGATGGGGACGGCAGCCAGCGCACGAAAGGCTCCATCGGATCGAGCCTCGAAGTGCAGCGGCTCACTCGCGACTTCGCCGGTGATGGCCGTCGGTGTCTCACCGGATGTGCGCACAACGACCTGGATCAGTGAGCCCTGCGCTGGGCGCGCAGGGAGGACCGCTACCTCGATGACCGAATCAGGCGCGGCCGCGGCCGGCAGCGAGCCCTGAGACCGGGCGGCGCCGGCCGCCAGGAAGAGAGCGCAGAACGTCAGCAACATGAATCCCCTCATGTGTTTCAGTACACCGATCGCCCGGTTCGGTGGCACGCGCAGGTCGTTGTCCATCGGGAGGACGCCCCGTCCTGGACTAGTGACGCGGCAGCCGCCCCGAGGCCACAGACTGCCCGCGAGGTCCAAGTCGAAGCACGACGGGCTGTTCAATTCGTCGTTATGCATTAATTTCGTCGCGCCTCGCCGACGGGTGCAGCGCCAGCGATGTGGACTTGCTCTGGTCCCTCCTCCCCCCTCCCCCCAATGGAGTGTCAACAATGCGTCGCGTCATGCTGGCAGGTGCAGCACTGTTACTGGCTGTATCGAGCGCTGAAGCTCAGGATCCGAGACCGATCAGCTTCATGTTGGGCGGAGCGCTGTCGGCTCCGACCGGCGATGCCGGCGACGATCTGGATATGGGATGGTTTCTACACGGTGGAGTACGCGTTCAGCCGGCGCCCTGGCCCGTGGCCCTTCGCTTCGACCTCGGCTACGGCCGTAACGGGATCAGCGATGTGGATGACGTGAGCTTCAACCAGATCACGCTCGGCGCCAACGTGCTGTACGACATCCCCGTGGGGCCCACGGCTCCGGTGACACCGGGCATCATCGGCGGCATCTGGTACGTCGGCAGCGCGTTCGGCTATGGCGATGACTACAACGGACCGGACGATGATGACCGCGAATGGGATTTCGGCATCAGCATCGGCGGCACGCTTGGCTTCGGCAACCAGACGGCGCGCGTCCGTCCGAGCGCCGAGATTCGATATGTCACCGTATCGACGGAAGGCGATAGCAACTACAACTACTTCCTGTTCGGCGTGAATCTGAACATCAGGTGATGGCTGCGCGTGCTGTGCCGAGCCCGGCGGGATCGTCCGCTAGGGGCGACTAACCAGAAGGGCGAGTAGCTCAGGGCCCACCGAGCCGCTCGCCCTCTGTGCCGTTCTCGCCACGCCCGACGCGCCACGCGCCACGCGCACTACCAGATCATCGATGTCCCCCCAGACGCGCACGCGACGCGGATCTCCATCGGCGTAAAGATACCAAGCGTCAGGAAGCCAACCACCTGGTTCAGGAAGCTATGCCGCGTCTCCACCCGCGACACGCCGTTGCGGCAGGTGGACCCCGCCTGCACCACGTCAGGTGGGACGAGCCCGTACACCCACGACCTGGCCCAGAGCTGGTCGACTCGATCGCCACCGGGAGGTCGGCCCGTTTCGATTACGGCGTGATAGCAGCCTGACGAGATGAGGATGACGGCGATAATCGCCAGCCGAGGTAGCCTGCGCATACGAACATCCTCCCGGTGAGTGGATGAGGTGATGCTCGCAGCGTCGCGAACCGATACCCGCGCCGGCCGCCTGCAAGATTGTGAGATTGGCCGCCTACCGCAACGCGCCAGGCGCTACGCGCCACGCGCAGTTTCTACCTCGCCCAGAGCTCCAGCTCGTTACCTCGGGCGCCGTCATAGCCTGTTTTGAGCGACCCGCGCGCTGCCTCGAGCTGCGCCAGCACCGCGCTCGGTCCCGTTCCACCTTCGACGTCGCGCCGTGACACCGACGCGCCGGGGGAGAGCGACTCGAACACGTCGAGGTCGAAGAGCGGGTGCGCGGCCGCGAAGGACGCGAAGGGCAGCGTGTGCAGGTCGCACTGCAGCTCCTCGCACTGGCGCACCAGCTTGCCGACGGCGGCGTGCGACTCTCTGAACGTGGCGCCGCGGCGCACCAGGTAATCGGCCACGTCCGTGGCCATCATCGCGCTGTCGAGCGCCGCGCGCATGCGGTCGGGGCGGAAGCTGCATTCGGCGAGCGCGCCCGCGGCCGCCGGAAGCACGACGAGCATCGTATCGACCGCATCGAAGAGCGCGCGCTTGTCTTCCTGAAGATCCTTGTTGTAGCCGCTCGGGAGGCCTTTCATCGTGGCCAGGAGCGCCGTGAGATCGCCGAGCACCCGCGCGCCGGATGCGCGCGAGAGCTCGAGCGCGTCAGGATTCCGTTTCTGCGGCATCATGCTCGAGCCGGTGGAGTAGCTGTCGCCGAACTTCACGAACCCGAACTCGGCGGTGCCGAAGAGGATGAGATCTTCCGCCAGACGTGAGAGGTGTGTGGCGAGGAGCGCGTTGGCGAAGAGGAGCTCGGCCACGAAATCCCGGTCGCTCACCGCATCGACGCTGTTGTGCGAGAGCGCCGTGAAGCCCAGGCTGCCCTGGAGCAGCACGCGCGAGATCGGGAAGGCGCATCCGGCTACGGCGCCGGAGCCCAGCGGCAGCACCGCCGCAGCCTTCGTGGCGGCCTGCAGGCGCGTGCGGTCGCGGTCGAGCGGCCAGAAGTGCGAGAGCATCCAGTGCGCCGCGGCGATGGGCTGCGCGCGCTGGAGGTGGGTGTAGGCCGGCATGAGGGCGCCGTTCAGGGCACCCGCCTGGTCGAGGATGACCCGCTGGAGCTCGCGCACGGCACCGTCGAGCTCGGCGCACGCGGCCATCGCCCAGAGGCGCGTGGCCGTGGCCACCTGATCGTTGCGGCTGCGGCCAGTGTGGAGCTTGGAGGCGACGTCGCCGATCTCCTCGTGCAGCATGCGATCGATCATCGTGTGCACGTCTTCGTCGGCGGGCGACGGACGGGCGCCGGCGCGCAGCTTGGCGCCGACGGCGTCGAGTCCCTGCTCCATGAGCTTGCTCTCGTCGAGCGAGAGCACGCCCGCATTCCAGAGCGCGACGGCCCACGCCTTGGAGGCGCGGACATCGAAGGGCCAGAGGCGAAAATCGACGCCGATCGACTTGTTGATCGCCTCGAGCGCCGGCGCCGATTCGGCGGCGAAGCGGCCGCCCCACAGCCGGTGTGTCCCGTTGGTCGTCATGCGACGCGTGACGGCCGGGACGCGGGACGGGGGACGCGGGACACGGCTTCCTCGGCGGGGATCGAGTCGCCAGCCACCGTGGGTGCCAGGTCAGCGAATGGCAGCTCCGCGTCCCCCGTCCCGCGTTCCGCCTCCCGCCCAGCATCCCGCAGAGCCCTCACGCGCTGCGACAACCCGTAGAGGCGGATGAAGCCGGCGGCGTCGCTCTGCTGGTACACGTCGTCCTCACCGAACGTGACGAAGCGCTCGTCGTACAGCGCGTGCTCGCTGGCGCGGGAGGCGATGCCGATGTTCCCCTTGTACAGGCGGAGGGTGACACTGCCGGTCACGCGCTCCTGGGTGACGCTCACGAAGGCGTCGTAGGCTTCGCGCTCGATGGTCCACCACCGTCCCTCGTACACCAGCTCCGCATAACGAGGAGCGATGGTATCCTTGGCGGCGAGTGTGCGACGGTCGAGCACCAGCTGCTCCAGCTCGCTGTGCGCGGTGTAGAGGAGCGTACCACCCGGTGTCTCGTAGACACCCCGAGACTTCATCCCCACCAGCCGGTCCTCCACGAGATCGATGCGCCCGATGCCGTGGCGGCCGCCGATCTCGTTGAGGCGCGCGATGAGCTCCACGCCATCGAGACGCTGCCCATCGAGCGCTACGGGCGTCCCGTTCTCGAAGCCGATCAGCACGTCCTCCGGCTCGTCAGGCGCATCGGCCGGGTGCGCCGTGAGGAGGTAGAGATCGTCAGGCGGCGCCAGCGACGGGTCTTCGAGGGCCCCGCCTTCGTGTGAGATGTGCCAGAGGTTTCGGTCGCGCGAGTAGATCTTCTTCGTCGTCGCCGTCACCGGGACGTTGTGCGCGGCGGCATAGGCCAGCGCGTCCTCGCGGCTTCGGATGCTCCATTCACGCCACGGAGCGATCACCGGAAGCTCCGGAGCGAAGGCCGCATAGGTGAGCTCGAAGCGCACCTGATCGTTCCCCTTGCCGGTGCAACCATGCGCCAGCGCATCGGCGCCGACGGCGCGGGCGATCTCGACCTGGCGCCGGGCGATGAGTGGCCGCGCGATGGAGGTGCCGAGCAGATACTTGCGCCCGTAGACTGCGCCGGCGCGCAGCATCGGCCAGACGAAGGACTCGACGAACTCCTGGCGCAGGTCTTCGACGAAGCACTCGTCCGCCCCGGAAGCCAGCGCCTTCTCGCGCACCCCTGCGAGCTCGTCCCCTTGCCCGATGTCGGCGGCCACGCAGATGACGCTGGCCCCCTCATAGTGCTCGCGCAGCCAGGGGACGATGATGGACGTGTCCAGCCCGCCCGAGTACGCGAGGACGATTGTGCGGATCATGAGGGCTCCGTGTAAGTATGCATGGTGCATGCATATTTACACGGTTGGACGGGCAGGGTCAAGGACTTGGAATGCGGGTGGCGGTGGCGTCTGGAAGGTCTGTGATGGGTAATGACAGTGGGGTGAGTGATAACCACGAGGGCGAACAGTATGAGCACGGGTGATCGGCCCCAGTCATGGCCTCATGCCTTTCACCCTGGCCGTGGTCACTCGCTTGACTCTCGTTACTCTCGTCACGGGCTCCAGGCGCTACCTGCTACCCGCTCCCCGCCATCCCCCTTAGCCTCCTGATCACCCGCTCCCTCGCCGCCGGCGAGCGGCAGATGATCAGGATCGTGTCGTCCCCGGACAGCGTGCCCAGCACGTCCGACCATGCCTCGGCATCGATCGCGGCGGCGATCGGTTGGGCGCCGCCCGGACTGGTGTGGAGCACCACCAGCTCGCCCACGCCGTCCACATCGGTGAAGAGCGCACCGAGCAGCGCCTCCAACGGCGGGCGATCGTCGGTGTCGCCGGTGCCATCAGCTTCGGCGTAGCGCGCGCTGCCGTCGGGCGCGGGAACGCGCGCCAGTCGCATCTCGCGCAGGTCGCGCGACAGCGTGGACTGCGTGACGTCCCATCCGCGCTGGAGCAGCAGCTTCCGCAGCTCCTCCTGACTCGCCACGGCGCGTGATGCGATGATCTCCCGGATCGTACTCTGACGCTCCCGCTTGTTCGCCATCACTCCTCCGAACCTGACGAGAGCATAGCACGGCGCCGCCGGAGGAGAAAGCGGCCATTGACAGCGGCCGCGTGCAAGAATATGCATTATGCGTGCATAAGCTTTCGGTAGGTGTCCTGGGCGCGAGCGGCTATGCCGGTCGCGAGCTCTGCGCTCTCCTCGCCGGCCACCCGGCGGTCGACCTGCTGTTCGCCACCGCGAACGAGCGGCGCGGCGAGCACGCGTGCATTGCCGGCCGCGAGCTCACCTTCATGGCCACCGAGGACGCGCCGCTCGACCGGGCATCGCTCGTCTTCAGCGCCCTGCCACACGGTGCGTCGGCGGCCTGGGTGGAGCGCGCCCACAACGCCGGTGCCAAGGTCGTCGACCTGTCCGCCGATCTGCGACCCGGCGGTGGCGTCACCGGCGTCCCCTATGGGCTCACCGAGCTCACGCGCGACCGGCTCCGTGCCGCCGACGTCGTCGCCAACCCCGGATGCTACCCAACGGCGATCCTGCTCGGCCTCATCCCACTACTGGCGCGCGGACTGGTGGTTCCCGGCGCGCCCATCACGGTCACGGCCGCCAGCGGCGTCACCGGTGCCGGCTTCACCCCGCGACACGACCTCCTCTTCGCCGAGGTCGTCGAGGACTTTCGGCCGTACGCCGTGGACAACACGCACCGGCACCTGGCGGAGATGCGCGCCGTCATCCACCAGCTCGGCGGCGACAACGATCTGGTGTTCACGCCGCACCTCCTTCCCGTCGCGCGCGGGATCCTGGCGACCATCGTCGTACCGATCGTCGCGCCGCTGGCCGACGCGCTCGCGCCCTGGAAGGAGCACTACGCCGGCGAGCCGTTCATTGAAGTCACGCCGGCCGTGCCAACGCTCCGCGATGTGGTGCGGCGCAACGTCGCCAGGATCTCGGCCAATGCCGCCGCGGGCGTGCGCCAACCGACGCTCATCGTGATCGTCGCGATCGACAATCTGGTGAAGGGAGCCGCCGGCCAGGCGGTGCAGAACGCCAACCTCCTGCTCGGCCTGAACGAACCACTGGGACTGCCCGCGTGATGCGCGTCATCAAGATCGGCGGCCGCGTGCAAACGGCGGCGGAGCTTCCCGGCATCATCGCCGCCGAATGGCGCGCGGCGCCCGGATCGCTGTGCCTCGTGCACGGCGGCGGCGACGAGGTGTCGAGGCTGCAGCGCGCGTTCGGGCTCGAGCCGGCGTTCGTCGGCGGCCGGCGCGTCACGGCGTCGCACGACATCGAGCTGCTCCGCATGGCGCTTTCCGGCTCGGCCAACAAGCGCCTCGTATCCGCGCTCGGCGCCCGCGGCGTGCGCGCCATCGGGATCTCCGGTGAGGATGCGGCGCTGGTGGTGGCCCGGCACATCGATGCGAAGGAACTAGGCCAGGTGGGCGTTCCCGAGCGCGTCAATGCCGAGGTCGTTCAGCATCTGCTCGAGGGCGGATACCTGCCGGTCGTGTCCCCATTGAGCTCCGGTCTCGACGGCGACGAGACCGGACTGGGACTCAACGTCAACGGCGACGATGCCGCGGCCGCGATCGCCGTCGCGTTAGGCGCGGACGAGCTGCTGCTCGTGGCCGACGTGCCGGGGGTGCTGGCGAACGGGGCGCTGGTGCCATCCATGGATGCGGACGAAGCGGCGCAGGCCATCGAGCTTGGCTGGGCGCACGGCGGCATGTCGGCCAAGCTGGAGGCCGCGGTACGAGCCATCGATGGCGGAGTGGACCGCGTGCGCATTGGTGACCTGTCGGCGATCGGCGACCGGCGGGCCGGGACCGTGGTGACACCGGTACGGAGCAAGGTATGACTGCGCTTCCCATAGATCATCTAGGGGAGAACACCCCCACCGGCGACGGGCGGCGCCTGCACACCCTTCAGGAGACGCCGGCGCTGCTCGGCGTGTACAAGCGGCCGCCAGTGGAGTTCGTGCGTGGCGACGGGGTACGGCTCGTCGATGCCGGTGGGCGGAGCTACCTGGACTTCACCAGCGGCATTGCCGTGAACGCGTTGGGGCACGGCGACCCAGGGGTGTTCGCGGCCATGCGGGAGGCGATGCAGAGCGGGCTGCTGCACACCTCCAACCTCTATCACACCGCGCCGGCGCGGCGACTGGCCGAGATGCTCGTCGAGCGCTCCTTCGCGTCCAGCGTCTTTTTCTGCAACTCGGGAGCGGAGGCGAACGAGGGCGCGTTCAAGTTCGCGCGGCGCTGGGCGCGCGCGGCCGGCGGCGCCGAGAAGCACGAGATCATCGCGCTCCGCGGCGCGTTCCACGGAAGGCTGTTCGCCACGCTCGCGGCGACGGACCGTCCCGCGTATCGGGCGCCATTCCGGCCGCTGGCAGCCGGGATATCGGTCGTCGAGCGCGACATGAAGCATCTCGACGCCGCGCTCAACGGCGAGACGGTGGCGGCCGTGATCCTCGAGCCGGTGCAGGGAGAGGGCGGTGTGCGCGTACTCGACGGCGGCTTCGTTCGTGAGCTGCGCGAGCTCACGCGGGCTCGCGGCGTCGCGCTCATCCTGGATGAGATCCAGTGCGGCCTGGGACGAACGGGCCGGCTGTTCGCCTACGAGAACCTGGGCATCGAGCCCGACGTCCTCACCCTGGCCAAGCCGCTCGCCGGCGGTCTCCCGATGGGCGCGGTGCTGATGACGCGCGAGATAGCGCGGGCCACGCAGCCGGGCGACCACGGTACCACCTTCGGCGGCGGCCCGTTCGTGGCGTCGGTGGCGATTCACGTCCTGGAGCGACTCGCCGACCCGGCGCTGCTCGCACACGTGCGCGACGATGGCGCGTGGCTGGGGCAATCGCTCAACGAGCTGGCCGAGCGCACGGGGCGTGCGCGTGGCGTCCGCGGCATCGGGTTCATGTGGGGCGTCGACGTGATGGACTCGGCCGCCGAGATCGCTCAGCGCGCGCTCGAGGCCGGGCTGCTCGTGTGCTCGGCCGGCGAGCACACCGTTCGCATTCTGCCACCACTGGTGGCCACGCGGGACGAGCTCCGTGAAGGGCTCTCGCTGCTCGAGGAGGTACTGACGTGACCGAGCGAGTCACCATCCGTCCCGCGCAGCAGCGCGACGTGGCGGCGATTGCAACCATGGTGAACGAGTACGCGGCGCAGAACGTGATGCTGCCGCGTACCCCCGAATCCATCGCGCTCGCCATCGATGACTTCCTCGTTGCGGTCACGGACCGCGACCGGGTGATCGGCTGCGGATCGCTCAAGGAGTACTCGCCATCGCTGGCCGAGATCGCGGCGCTGGCCGTGACGAAGGAGGCGCAGGGTCGGGGCGTGGGCCGCGCCGTAGTGGAGCGACTGGAGAAGCTCGCCCTATCTCGCGGCATCGAGTCGGTGTTCGCGCTCACGCTCACGCCGCCGTTCTTCGAGTCGCTGGGTTACGCGGTCGTGGACCGGTCGCTCTACCCGGAGAAGATCCGCCGCGACTGTGTCGGCTGCCCGCGCCGCTTCGGCTGCGGGGAGGTCACGGTTGGGCGCACCCTTCGGCCGGCGGTGCTGGAAGTCGCTGCCTGACGAGCGCATCCTTCCGGGGTCAGGCGGGCCCTGCTCACACATCAAAACCAGAGACCAGACAGACATGCGGGTGCAACAGATCGCCATCGCCCTCATGGCCGTGGCGGGTGCGGCCGGCGCGAGCGGCGCGCAGTCCTCGGTGCGCTTCGGGGTCGGGGCGGGCGGCACCTTGCTGGGCGCCGAGGTCGCGGACCTGGCCGGCAGCGGCTTTCACGGTATGGGGATGGTGAGCTTTCGGCCGCGCTGGCTGCCGGTCGACGTGCGCTTCGATGTCGTGTACAACGTGCTGGGCAAGGAGAGCTTCTCGTTCATCGAGGACGGTGTGCCGTTCGATGCTGAACGACGGATGCGGATCATCGGCGGCACGCTCAGTGCGGTAGTGGCGGCGCCAGGTTCACCGGACATCCAGCCGTACGTTCTGGCCGGCGTCGGGCTCTATCACACGCGCGCCGAGATCGTCGCCCGATCGGAGACGTTCACCTTTGGCGATGAGGAGCGCGCCACCAAGTTCGGCGTGCAGGGGGGTGGTGGTCTGCGTCTGCGTGTGGGGAGGGTGAGCGTGTTCGCGGAAGGACGCATTCACTATGTGCCGAGCGGTCTGGAGGCACCCGACAACACGCAGACGGGCTCCGTGCAGTTCATGCCACTCACGGTGGGCGTCGTGTTCGGCGGGGCGGCACGCAGCCGTCCCGGCGAGCGCCGGTAACCGGTGACGGTCAGTGCGGGTCTTGGTCGACAGGCTGGCGGTCAACATCACCAGGGATAGGAGATCTTCAATGAAACGCGCAGTGGTAGCCGCTCTCGCCACGATTGGTCTGCTCGCTGTTGCCGTGCCCGCTCAAGCGCAGCTGCGCCTTGGCGCCGGAGTCGGTCTCTCGGCTCCAACCGGGGATCTGGGTGACGTCACCTCCACCGGTTGGCACGGCATGGTGGTACTCGGCGTCCAACCGACGGGGATGCCGTTCGGGATCCGGTTCGATGGCGTCTATCACAGTCTCGACTTCGATGAGGATGCGGTCGGCCCGACCGACGAGAGTATTCGTATTCTCGGAGGATCGGCCAACGTGATCTTCATCTTCGCACCGCTCTCGCCGTTGCGCCCCTACCTGTCGGGCGGGCTCGGCGTGTACAACGTCGACTTCGGCGACGACAATGGAGATGATGACAGCCAGACGAAGTTCGGACTCAACGGCGGGTTAGGTATCCAGGCAGCGTTGACCGGCTTCAGCATGTTCGCCGAGGTCCGTTATCTCACCATCTTCACGGACGAAAGCAACGCGAACCTGTTCCCGTTGACCGTCGGGTTCATGTTCGGACGGTAGGACGATAGGGAACAGGTGTCAGGGGTCAGAAGTATAGGGATTGGGGAGGAGGGATTGGGGAGAACCAGGTCGCTGTAGCGCTGTTCCCCAATTCCTACCCCCCATCCCCAATCCCTGTACTTCTCACCTCCAGGAATTCTCTCACCCGTCTCCTATGCGCTCCCCAGCGTACCTCCTCGCCCCGCTCGCGCTCATGGCGGCGATCGCGACGTCATTTCCAACCACCGCTGAGGCGCAGGTATTCGGCGCGAATCAGCCTCGGCAACAGCGTCCGAGCCGGTTCTTCATTGGCGGCCACTTCATGGTCGCGACTCCACAGGATGAATTCGCCGACTACGTGGACACCGGATTCGGCTTCGGCGGGCACCTCATCTACGCGCTCGATCAGGCCGGGGCCGTTGGGCTCCGCGTGGATCTGGGCTTCGTCAACTACGGCCGCGAGAGCAGGCGAACCTGCCTCAGCACGACCATCGGGTGCCGCATCCAGGTGGAGATCGAGACGAGCAACAACATCGTGGTGTTCGGCGTCGGCCCGCACTTCATGGTGCCCAACGGGCGCTTCCGCCCGTATCTGACCGGCACCGCGGGGCTGGCGTACTTCTTCACCGAGTCCTCGCTCGAGGGTGTACGGGACTTCGACGATGAGGAGTTCTTCCAGACCACGAACTTCGACGATGTGACGTTCGCCTGGACGGGTGCCGCCGGCATCTACATCCCCCTGCGGCGCGGGCTGCGGCCCATCTCGCTCGACCTGGGAGTGCGCTATCACGGCAACGGCGAAGCGCGGTACCTGCGCGAGGGAAGCATCGAGGACCAGCCAGGCACGATCATCATTACGCCGATCGAGAGCAAGACGAATCTGCTCGTATACCAGATCGGCGTGGTGTTCGGGTTATAGCGCGGGCACCGGGTAGCGGGCGGAGAGTCCGTAAGGCGGGTGATGAGAGTGGAGTGAGTGATAGCGGCCGGGGCGAGGAGCATGATGTGGGGTGACGGGCTCATCACACACCTCATGCCGTTCACTCTAGCTCTTGTCACTCACTCCACTCACATTACGCCCGTCACGGACTCTCCAGGGCGCGCCGTAATGCCGACGCGCTGGACGCTACCCCGCTACCCGCTACGCGCACATGTCCCACTTTCCACTCCTCGTTCTCCTCACAGCGTCCCTCACCGCCTGCGCCAGCTCACGCACGGTGGACGTTGCGCCGGCAGGCGAGACGTCCTCGGCCGCGTTGGACACGTCAGAAGCGCGGCGGGTGTTCGAGGGGAACATCGATGCGATCCACAAGCGGGATCGCGACAGGTATCTGTCGTACTACCTGCAGTCCGATCGCCTCTCGCGGAACGGACCGGGCGGGCTGGAGACCGGATTCGAGGGGTGGTCGGCGCGGCGTGACAGCACCTGGCCCGATACACTCGTCGCTCGCGACCTCCGGCTCGTTCCGCTCATGCCGGGCGTGGTGTACGGCACGTACCACTATCGCGTGACGCAGAACGGAGTGACGAGCGAAGGGATCTCCGAGCGCGTGTTCGTGCGCACGCCGGAAGGATGGAAGATCGGCGTGAGTACGGCGTTCGGCCTTCCGGCCGGCGCGTCGCCGCCCCCGCTCGCCCTCGTCGGTGGCACGCTGGTGAACCCCAACGCGCCGCCGGTCCCCAACGCGGCCGTGGTCGTGCGCAACGGCCGCATCGTGTGCGCGGGGCCGCGCGACCGCTGCCCGGTGCCGTCAGGCCTCGAGGTAGTAGATGTGACCGGTGCCTTCGTGACGCCGGGGCTCATCGACGCGCACGTGCACTACTCCCAAACCGGATGGGTGGATGGCCGACCCGACGCGCTCGACGTGCGCGCCGAGTTTCCATACGACTCCGTTGTTGCATCGCTCCAGCAGAATCCCGGTCGCTTCGATCGCGCATACCTGTGCTCCGGCGTGACGGCGGTCTTCGATGTGGGTGGGTATCCCTTCACCCATCCGATGTCGCGCGCGCACGAGATGTCGCTCACCGGCCCGCACATGGCCGCGGCCGGTCCGCTGCTGTCGACGATCGACCATTGGGTGAATCTGCCGGCCATCCGGCAGTTCACGCACATGAAGGATGATTCGACGGTCCGCGCGGCGGTGCGCGCGACGGCATCGATGGGGGCGAGCGCGATCAAGGTGTGGTACCTCCAGCTGCCCGATTCGCTCCAGCGGCGGGCGCGGCCGCTACTCATGCTCACGGGCGAGGAGGCGAAGCGCGCCGGCATTCCGCTCATCGTGCACGCGACTCAGCTCGCCACGGCGAAGGACGCGCTTCGCGCGGGGGCGAAGCTCCTCGTGCACAGCGTCGAGACGGAGGCCATCGACGACGAGTTCATCGCGCTGGCACGAGCCAGCGGTACGATCGTCACGCCCACGCTCACCGTGCGCGAGGGCTACGCCGACGTGTTCCTCGGGCGCTCGCCGGCGGACCGCTATCCGCTCGACTGCATCGACGCGGGAACGCGCGCGAAGCTCACGCGAGTGATTCCGGAGGAGCGGCGGGCGCAAGCGATCGAGCGGGTGAGGAGCGGTGTGTGGGAGCGACAGCGCGCGACGTCGGAGCGCAACCTCGAGCGACTCGTCGAGGCCGGGATCCCGATCGCCATGGGCACCGATGCCGGAAATCCCGGCACGGCGCACGGACCGAGCATCTACCGGGAGATGGAGGCCATGCAGGCGGTGGGGATGAGCGCCGCGGCGGTATTCGCCTCGTCGACGATCATCCCGGCGCGCGCCATGGGACGCGAGCGCGACCTCGGCACGCTGGAGCAGGGGAAAATTGCCGACATCGCCGTGTTCGATGCCGACCCGACGGCCGACATCGCCAACGCACGACGCGTGCGCCTGGTAGTCCGCGGCGGCGCGCTCTACGGCCGCGCCGAGCTGCTGCCACGAGCCGCTCGCTGAAGTCCGGTGCTCAACGAGCAGGGTCCTCACCACGGAGGCACAAAGACACGGAGGACACCGATACTCCACTCCTCCGCGGTTCCTCGGTGTCCCCGTGTCTCCGCGATGAGCGTCGTCGCTCGTTGCGCGATGAGCGTGCTGCTGGCGGCCGTGGTGACGCCGCTCGCGCATGGGCAGCGGCAGCGGCCGCTTCCGGGGCCGGGCGATGTGCCCACGCTCATCGTGCTCATCACGATCGGTCAGTTTCGGACGGACTACCTGGACCGCTTCGGCGCCGAGCTCACCGGAGGGCTGCGACAGCTGATCGATGAAGGCGCGGTGCTCACCAACGCGGTGCACGATCACGCCATCACCGAATCGGCGCCGGGACACTCCGTTCTGCTCTCGGGCCGGCATCCGCGGAGCACCGGGATCTTCAGGGACGAGAGCTCGGTGCTCGACCCCCAAGTGACGCTCCTCGAGGCGCCGGGCGCCGGCGCGTCACCGTTCAGGTATCGAGGCACCACGCTCGTCGACTGGCTGCGCAGCAAGGATCCGCGCAGCCGCGCGCTCTCGATAGGCGGTCACGACCGCGGTGCGATCCTGCCGATCGGGCGACAACCGCAGGAGGTGTACTGGTACGCGCCGAACGGCAGCTTCACTACCAGCACCTACTACCGCGATACCCTACCCGCATGGGTCCGCCAGTTCAACGCTCGCCGCCTGCCGCACGGGATGGCGGGTGAGCGGTGGACGCTGCTGCATCCGGACAGTCAGTACGCGGAGCCGGACAGCGTGCCGGTGGAGAACGGGGGACGCGCCTTCACCTTTCCGCACGCGCTCTCACGAAACCAGGCGCAGGCCGCGGCGGCGTTCCCCGAGTTCCCGTGGATGGACCTGCACACGCTGAACTTCGCGCTGCACGGACTGCGCGCGCTGCGGCTCGGCGCCGGTCCACACACGGACGTCCTCGCCATCTCGCTCTCGGCGACGGAGGCCATTGGCCGTCGGTTCGGCCCCGACTCCAGAGAGCTGCACGACCAGATCCTGCGGCTCGACCGCGCGCTAGGGGACTTCGTGGACTCACTGCTCGCCGCGCGTGGATCGCGCGTGGTGATCGCGCTCACCAGCGACCATGGCGTGGCACCCATCCCGCAGCCGCGGGACTCGGCGGCCAGCGCGCCCGTGCGACAGGTGGACGCGACCGAGATCCTCGAGTGGTACCGCTACTCGCTCAGCCAGCTGCGACTCGACTCGACCGCGTTCCTCTTCGACAACGGTCTGCTGCTTGCCGATCGCGGCGCCTTCGCGCGCGCCGGCGTGAAGGCCGACTCCACCATTCGGTCGTTTGCCTCCGAGATGCGGCGCGTGCCGGGGGTCGTTCGTGTCGATACTCGCGCGACGCTGGCACGCGACAGCGCGCGGAGCGTCGTCGCACGGCGGTGGGCGCATTCGCTCCCCGCCGACGCACCGGCCGAGGTGATGGTGACCCTGCGACCGAACAGTGTGTGGGGGAAGCCCACCTACGCGCCGAGCGGATCGCCGTACGGCTACGATGTGCGCGTCCCGATCGTGCTGTTCGGGCTGCCCCTCAAACCCGGCCGCTACACGCAGGCCGTGCGCGTGGTCGATCTCGCGCCCACGCTCGCCTGGCTCAGCGGGACGACACCAACGGAGCGGCTGGACGGACGCGTGATGTGGGCGCTGCTCAGATAGGGTTCAGCGATTGGGGAGCGGGGGTTCGGGATTGGTCGGGCTCTCGAGTGCGAGTCGGCACCGCGCTCGCGGCACGTCAGTCGCCAACTGACAATCCCCAATGCCCGATCCTGAATCCCTAGTCCCGGACTATGCACCACGCGTTCGATGAGCTTCGCTTTCCGCGCGACCGCATCCTGAACCTGCGCATCAGGTTGCCCACCGCTGCGGAGGCCGTGGCACGAACGGAGGCGTGGCTTCGTGAGCGCCAGGTCGAGCACGCTGGAGAGGTGCTGATCATCACCGGGCGGGGCAATCAGAGTGTCGGCGGCGTGCCCGTGGTGCGAGAAGCCGTGCGCAAGCTCCTCTCGTCGCTGCGCCGTCGCGGGGTCGTTGCCGCCGCGCGCGATCACACACCCGGGTCGTTCATCGTCGAGCTGGCGCCGGTCGCGGCGCTGCGCAGCGCACCGCGCCGAAAGCGAGAGCCGGCGTCGGTGCTCGCCGACCCGAAGGCGCTCGCGATGCTCCACGCCGACACGCGGGCCCTGCTCCGGCGATTGGCTGCGCTCTCGCTCGCCGAGCTCGGGGTTCGCGATCCGGAGCGATTCATGGAGCGCGAGATGCTCGAGCAGTTCAGTCTCTTCGCCATGGCGCTGCCGAATGGGACGGACAGGGAAGCGCGATTGCGCGATGCGCTGCAGGCGGCGATCGACGAGTACGACGACGGTTGATGCCGCCGTTCCCGGCGCCGGTCGGGCGCCTCAGCGCGGTGGCCGGGCGGGCGGAGAAACAGGAACCAGCGAATCGACGATGCGGGCGAGCGAGTCGAAGCGCCGCCGCCGCTGATCGGGCGTGAGCGGTGGCACCTGACGCGGCGTGACACCTCGACGCGACCCCATCATCCGTCGTCGACTCGCGCCAGGCGCCATGTCGGGCCTGCGCGGCACCGCCGCGGAATCGGCCCGCCTCACGCTCGTGTCGGGCAGGGTACCGGCGACGCCGACGGAGTCGCGCGCGGCCACCGAATCGCGCGCGACGGAATCGCGGATCGCGGAGTCGCGCGCGGCGCCCGTATCCGCAAGGGTCGTGTCCGACGAGACGGGCGCGGCGGAGATGGATGCGCTGTCCGACGTCACCGTGACGCTGTCGGCCGTACCCGTCGCCGGCAGCGGCTGGGCAACGGGCGGCGTCGTAGTGGTGTCACGATCCGCACGCTGCGCCTCCTGCTCGGAGCTCAGCATCCGAATCACGACCACCGAGAGCGCGATCGCGGCGATCCCGAGTAGCGCCCAGGCGAGCGGGCTGCGGTCCTTGAGTGGCGGGGGCGGAATCGGCCGCGGACGATCGCTAGGAATGGGGACGACCACCGAACGGGACGACGGCGCCGCCGGCCGAGGTGGCGGAGGCTCTTCGATGGACGGCTCTTGGATGGACGGCTCTTCGATGGAAGGCTCTTCGATGGAAGGCTCCTCGATAGAAGGCTCCTCGAGTGAGGGCTGTCCGACGGAAAGCTCTTCGGCGGGCGGCACTTCCGTAGCCGCCGCCGTGACCGGTTCAGCCTGAACCGTCGCGTCGACCGGCGCTTCGGCAACCGGCTCCGGTTCATCCTCTGTCGCCGCGTCGGTCGCGGCCGCGGGACGCTCCGCGTCGTCGGCGACTTCAACCGTGAGCGTGGCGGGCTCGATGCTCGTGTCGAGTGGCAGCTCGCGCTCCGTCGTCTCCTGCTCGTCGGCCACGCTCGTTGCGACGACGGTCGATTCGACGATCTCTGTCGCTCCCGCTTCCGTTGTGACGGCGCGGCGCTGAACGACGTACGCGCGCGGAAGGGTGCGTCCCTCCTCCGTGCGCACCACCGGAGTGTGCAGTGCCAGCCGCCGCACGCTCGCCGGCGTCACGCGACGCGGCCGCGGCGTGTGGCGCTGTCCATTCTCGCTCGCGGGGAGCGGCGCCTGGCTCCCGGTGCTCTCCACCGTGGCTTCGCCGGCAGCGGGAGCATCCGCTTCCCCCGTCGGTCCCGGCAGCGGTTGAGGCGTGTCGTCGGCTGGCTCCTGCTCGGCGCGCTCGTCCTGCTCGGCGGGCGCAACCGTGTCGCCGTTCCAGGAAGGAAGGTCCTCCTCCCAGGGCACCAGCTCGTGCCGGCGGAGGTCGCCGAGGTCGGCGACACCCTGCTCCTTGCGAATCTCGACCTGTGCTTCGGTCATCTCGACGGCGAGCTCGATACGCTCACCGAGCGTCTCGTCGCCGAGATCGTCGGCCGGGGCTATGTCGAGATCTACATACTCTTCACCACCTTCGTCGCGCTCCTGGACCCACATCTCGCGGAGCGTTCCGTCATGCGCCTCGGGATGCGCATCGACCTCCGTCTCGACGGCCGTCTCGCCACGCGGCTCACCTCCCTCGTCCACGCGCACCAGCGCATAGGGCGAGTCGAGAGCCAGCTCCAGTGCGATACTCGTGTCGACCACCGAGCTCGTCGCGTGCGGAGGCTCGATCGTCGCCACCAGCTGGCGCATCGCGGCGACCGATGCCGACGCCGATGCGCCACTGCACACGCACCCCATGCAGGGAGCGGGATCGATGAGCACCGGACCTTCGGCGATGAGCTGCTGCGCAAGGTCGGCGGTCGGATCGTCGCCGTCGAGCACCGTCAGGCGGCGTCCGCCGCCTTCGCGCTCCAGCCACTCCGACGATGGCGCGCCGCCGGGAAGGGAATAATATCGGCGCCGATCAGGCGGGATGATGGCGTTGAAGACGCGGGGCTGCTGCGACAGCTCGATGCCGCGATCGCGCAGTGCGATCAGCAGGTCACCGGGAGTGAGCTGGAGATCGATGGCCGGATCGGCCCCCGATGGGCAGGCTCCGATGTACGTGATGTGTACGCCATCCTCTCCGTAGATCGCGCGCAGATACAGCGCCGCCGCGACCGGCGGCGAGACGAACGGAACGATGAATGGCGCGAGCTCGTCGCCGACTTTCAGCAAGCGCTCGGCGACGAACGGGCAGGCGCACAGGATGGCTGGCTCGCGCCCACGCGCGCGCACGACCTCGAGACTCCGAGCCGCGATGAGCTCGTCGCCCCAGCTCGCCGGATACACCTCGGTGTAGCCCGCCGAGAGGCAGGCGTGCGCGAGCTGAACTGGTGTGGCGGGACGCGCCGCCAGCAAGGCGTCGGTGCCCAGAATGGCCACGACCGGAATCGTCGCCGCATCGTGCGTCGGATCAGCCATGACGTCGCTCGTACTCCCTGTTCCCCCTCCGCAAAATGGGTGTCGGGCTGATGGTCTGTCCAGCGCGGCCCGCACATTGCGGAGTATCGCAAAACGCAAGAGTCGCGCAGCCGGTCCGGGCTGCCCGCATCACGAAGTCCCCGAGTCTGTTAGCCGTAGCGTCCAATGAGAGATACCCCACGTTTGTCGCCGCACCAGCGTGAGTCGATTGCCACCTACGGGGCCAGAACCACCTGGCCCGCCGGCTTCACCGTCTATGAAAGAGGTACGGCCGCCAGCGGCCTGTTCATCGTCCTGAAAGGGCAGATCGTCCTGCGCAATCACGTCAGCACGGGCCGGAGCTTCGTGCCGTGGGTTGCGACGCCCGGAGAGACGTTCGGCAGCGAGGGGCTGGAGCCCAAGGGACGCTACGTCACCAGCGCACGCGCGGAGGAGGAAAGCGAGACGCTTCACCTGAGCGCGGCGAGCTTCAGCGCGCTGCTGCGAGAGCAGCCGGCGCGCGCACTCGACCTCGTGCGTCAGCTGACCGCGGAGCGTACGGCACTGCTGGAGAAGTTCTGTCAGCACGCGACGCTCACCGTGGAGCAGCGGCTCATCGCCTCGCTCATTCGCATGGCGCGGAGCCGGCTGCTCGATGGTGAGACGACCAACACCGCCGTTCCCCGCCGGCTGCTGGGCGAGCTCGTGGGTGCCACACGCGAATCGATCTCTCTGGTGCTCGGCCGCCTCTCCAGCGAAGGACTCGTGCAGCGCACCGGCAACGGCCTCGTCATCACCGATCTCGAGCGACTGGAGGCCAAGCTCACCGCCCCGGCGCGCAGCGTGGCGCTCGATGTGTTCGACGAGCGCATGTCGTCCGATCAAGCGCTGCACTGACGCTCGACCGGAGCGTCGTGTCCAACGCCTCGCGCCCCCTTCGGAGAGCGAGGCGTTTTGTCATCGCCAGGTGTAGAATACAGAAGGGTGAACGCAGTGGAGGACGAGGTTGAATCCGGTCGTCGCGAACGAACAGTCGGACCCCATGGCTGCCATGCGCCGCCGACTCGACGAGCTACCTGAGCTCGACGCGGAAGAGGTGCTGCGCTACAGCCGGCAGCTCGTGATGCCGGAGCTCGGCGTAGCCGGCCAGCGCCGCCTGAAGGCGGGGCGCGTGCTGCTGGTTGGCGCGGGCGGACTCGGCTCGCCGGCAGCGATGTATCTGACCGCCGCGGGCATCGGCCATCTGGGGCTCGTGGACTTCGACACCGTGGATGCCTCCAATCTCCATCGCCAGCTGCTCTATGGCACGAGTGATGTCGGCCGCCGCAAGCTGGAGGCGGCGCGCGAGCGGTTGAACGCGGTCAATCCGCACACCGACGTCGAGACGTACGAAACGCGGCTCACGTCGGCGAACGCGCTGGAGATCATGCGCGAGTACGACGTCGTGGTGGATGGCACCGACAACTTCGCGACGCGCTATCTCACCAACGATGCCTGCGTGCTGCTCGGCAAGCCGAACGTGTACGGATCGATCTTCCGGTTCGAGGGACAGGCCTCCGTGTTCGCCGTGCCTGGCGGGCCGTGCTACCGCTGTCTCTTTCGCGAGCCTCCGCCTCCGGGGCTGGTGCCCACCTGCGCCGAGGGAGGCGTGCTCGGGGTGCTTCCGGGTCTGGTGGGGATGATCCAGGCCACCGAAGCGCTCAAGCTGGTGCTGGGAAGTGGTGACCCGCTCATCGGCCGGCTGCTGCTCGTCGATGCGCTCGCGATGCGGTTCCGTACGCTGCAGCTCCGGGCCGATCCCACCTGCCCGGCCTGCGGCACGCGCGAGATCACCGAGCTCATCGACTACGACGAGTTCTGCGGCACACGCGGCGCGAACGGCACCGCGACGGGCGGCGATGTCATCACGCCACGAGAGCTCGCCGAGCGCCTGGTGCGGCACGATGACGTGCAGCTGGTCGACGTGCGCGAGCCCGGTGAGTGGGACATCGCTCGACTGCCCGGCGCGCGCCTCGTTCCGCTGGCCACACTCGCCGAGTCCCTCCATTCGCTCGACCGCGAGCGCGACATCGTCGTGTATTGCCGGGTAGGGGTGCGCGGCGAGCGCGCCGCGCAGACGTTGCGGGCGGCGGGGTTCACGCGCGTGCGCAATCTGGCCGGCGGAATCAACCGCTGGAGCGAAGACGTAGATCCCTCGGTGCCCAAGTACTAGCTGGTGCTCGTTCCTGCTCTCGCCACCGCTCTCGGCGCGATGCTGCTCTGGCGTGTGGTGTCGGCGCGCCGTGTGGAGCGGGCCACGGCCGCGCGCCTGCGCACTGGCGCCGACGGCATCGTACCCGGCGCCGGGCCCATCGATCTTCGTGGCGTCGAGGCGCGCGGTGGCGTGCTCATGCTGCACGGCTTCGGCGACACGCCGCAGACGCTGGGGTATCTCGCCGAGCATGTGCACGCGCGAGGGTATGGCGTCCTGGCGCCCCTTCTCCCCGGTCATGGCCGCACGTTGCGCGCGTTCTCGCGCTCACATGCCGACGAGTGGCTGTCGCAAGCGCGTGAGGCGCTCGCCGAGCTGCGCGGCCGGCACGACCGTGTGGGCATCGTGGGACTCTCCATGGGCGGTGCACTGGCCGCAACTGTCGCCGCGCAGGAGAGGGGCGTGAACTCGCTGGTGCTGCTCTCGCCGTATCTGGATGCGCCGGTCCGCGTGCGGCGGTTGGCCGCGGCGCACCTCCTCGTTCGCGCTGCCGCGGTGTACGTGAGCTCCAGCGACGAGCGATCGATCCTCGATCCGGCAGAGCGCGCCAGGAGTCTCGGATATCGTACGGCTACACCGCGGCTGCTGTACGAGCTGGTGCGAACCGCCGATCGGGGGCGATCGGCGCTGGAGCAGGTGACCGCTCCGACGCTGATCGTCCAGTCGCGGCAGGATGGACGCCTTGCGCCGGACGTCGCCGAGCGGGCGCTCGACGCGCTGGGCTCGCCGGTGAAGCGGTTGGAGTGGCTGGACGGGTGCGGCCACGTCATCACCGTGGACTACCAGCGCGAGCAGGTGGCGCAGCTCGTGACCGATTGGCTGGACGACACGCTGCGCACGGCGGAGCGCACGACGCGCGTGCAGCAGGAGGGATGAAAGAAGGGACAGCGCGTCGCGCTGTCCCTCATCACGTCGCGGGCGTCGAGCTCAGATCATGCGGTCGACGGCCGACTTGGCCATGTCGGCCACGCTGCCTCCCACCTTCTTGGCGCCCTCGAAGGCCTGTCCCACGGCCGTGGTCGCCTGATCCGCGACGACCGTCGCCACGCGCTTCACGCGTTCCACCGGCGACTTCTTGCGCGCCGAGCTCCGTGAGCGCGCACCGCTCTTCTTGCGAGCGGATGCCGTCGAAGACCGAGCCGATGAAGCAGCCATGCCTCTGCGTTTCTTCTTGCTGCCACCTCGGGACGTGCCGCGCGATGATCCTGTCTTCTTGCTGGATTTTCTGCTCGACGCGCCTCTCGAGCGAGACCTGCCGCGAGAGGACCTGGTGGTCGCCATACATGTGCTCCTTGGTCAGGAGGTGAATACAACCCAATACGCAAGAACCGCGCGCTTGAGCGTGGGCCGAATCCTGGTCACAGCACGACGTCACCGCCTGAATCGCGCTTTTTCAGGCGTGCGGACAACCGATCGGCGTCGCGGCGGGCGCTCCGCGTGGCCTCCTCATCGACGGCAATCTCGACGGCGGCCGTCCGTCGCTCGACGCGCAGCACGTCGTCGGGCGCAGCCACCGACGGAAGCAGGGCGCGCGGCACGACCACCATGGTCTCGCCGTCCAGCTCGGCCGAAGCCAGATCGGCGTCGATCCACCGGTCGATGATCAGCGTGTGGAGCCGCTTCCTCTTCATTGGCTCAAGTATGCGGTTCCCCGCGCGGGGCGGCCAGCGGTGTTCGGGTGCTGTCAGGAGTGGCGGCCGCCGAGGGTGCGGGGTGCGGCACGACGAGTATATTCCCGCCCGATTCTCCCGCGAACCACAGAACAAGAGAGGTCAGCCGTGCGCACCATCTGGACACTCGCCTCGCTCGCCCTCCTGGCGGCCTGCGCGACGAACGACACCGATGACGCCGCCGACACGACGGCAGCCGCAGCCACCGATACCACCGCGATGGCCGGCGCGATGGACGACGATCCCGACCGCGCCACCGGGGGGGGAGGCGTGCCGTCGGGTTACCTCGGTCAGGTCGACCCGCCCCGGCCGGGCCGCACCCCGGCGAGCATCTCCGGCGCCCAGTACACGGCTGCGAACAACCGCTGGGAGGTCCGCACTGGTCCCGCGCACATCGTCTATGCCGCGAAGGACACGGCCAGCGGAAACTTTACGGCCTCGGTGCAGATGGAGCAGCTCGAGAACCCGGCCCACCCGGAGGCATTCGGGATCTTCGTCGGCGGGCAGAACCTCGATCAGGCGGAGCAGCAACGCTACACGTATTTCCTGGTACGCGGCGGTGGGGAGATCATGGTGCGAGTGCGTGAGGGCACGTCGACCAGAGACGTGATCGCCTGGCGTCCCGCCGAAGGCATCCCGCGCGCCGACGCCTCGGGGAAAGCGAGCTACGAGCTCGGCGTGCAGGTCGCCGGTGACTCCGTACGCTTCCTGGTGAACGACCGCGAAGTCGCCTCAGTCCCGAAGGCGAGCCTCCCGACGGACGGCGTGGTAGGGATGCGCATCAACCACAACCTCCACGTCATGGTGGCGCCGGTCGAGATAACGAGGGGATAGGGCGGGGGCAGTGATATTTGGTGACGAGAGTGGAGTGAGTGACACCAGACGAGAGTGGAGTGAGTGACAACCAGGTGATATCGTGACGAGAGTGGAGTGAGTGACAAGTCGACGAGAGTGGAGTGAGTGACAACTACTAGAGTGAGGGCATAAGGACGCGTTGGAGCCTCACACCTTTCATGCCCTTCACCATGGTCGTTATCACTCACTCCACTCGCATCTCTCTCTCACGGGCTTTCCAGGTGCACCGCCCTCCCCGCCGCGACATTCTCCTCCACGTGCGCCACGCTCTTCATGCCAACCAGTGCCGACGTGATGACCGGCAGCGATCTCACGAAAGCGATCGCGCGCTGGGCGTCGGTCTTGTAGCCGGGGATGGCTTCGTGGACTTCGGGTGGTAGACCGGCGGCCAACCTCGCTTGCATGAGTGACGCGCTGGCGATCACGGCGATCCCCAGCTCCGCGGCCGCCTGTAGGAATGACACCGCCTGCCCACTGGTCAGGTTCTGCGTAGGCGCTCGGACCGCCTCGGTGAGGGCGAGATTCACCGGGAGCTGCACGGCCGCGAAGTGGTGCTGTCCCTCGGCGGCTTCCCGCGCCGTCTCCACCACCTCCTGAAGGTCGAGGTGCTCCTTCGAGTCGGGCGGCACACGGAAGCCATTCCAGGTCGCGACACCGTAGCGCCGGATTTCTCCTTTCGCGCACTTCTCCTCGAGGAGCATGAACGCCTGGCGCAGGCGAACCCGGAAGAGGTCTCGCGGGAGGACGTCCAGCTGCTGCTCGGGGTTGTGCAGGTAGTACAGGTCGATGGTCTCCACGCCGAGGTTGCGGCGGCTGCGGGCGATCTGATCCGCGAGATAGCCTGGCGCGAGGCAGTGCGCACCAGCCACCACGTCGGTGGGAGACATGATGCCGCGCTGGAGGTACTCCTTGTTGAGATAGGCCTGATACTGCTCGCGAGTCGCCGGCGCCGTGCCATCCAGCGGGATGTACCCACCCTTGGAACAGATGACGACCTCGTCGCGCTTGACCTGCTTCGCGCGCACGGCCTCACCGACCGCCCTTCCGATTACGCGCTCCGATCGCTGACACCGGTAGTTGATCGCCGTGTCCAGCAGGTTGATCCCGCTGGCCAGTGCTTTCCGCATGGCGACGAGGTAGCGCGCGTCATCCTCATCATCGCATTCGCCGAGGTAGGTGCCGAGCCCGACCGAGGAGACCCGAAGTCCGTCACTGCCGAGCGGACGATAAAGGTCGGGGCTCGCGCGCGCCGCGAACCGCTCGGCGTACCGAGCCGTACCGTCGGCCGTCGCCGCACCACGAAGCGAGGTGTGACGCGTCTGCTTGGTAGCCACAGGCGGACGCTACCGGTACCGTGCGGCGACGGCAAGAGCAAAGCTGTGATTAGGGAGTGGCGACTGGGGACTGGGGAGTGGTGGAATCGGGTTTCTGCCTACTCCCTACTCCCTAACGCCTAGCGAGGCCGGCGCGCGCAAGGCGTGGCAGTGTGATACGTTACCGGCGACGCAGTCGTCAGACTCTCGGGTGGCAGTGTTGGCAGCGGTACGCCGGGTGCTTACATTCATAGGCTGGGGCCCGGCCTCATGACGATCGCGAGGCCGGGCCTCGGCGTCTCAGCCGCTCGTCGCGGCGCAGGTTCCCGTAACAGCCGGAGCGAGGTTAGATGCTAGGGTTCGCAAGTTGGGCCTCTGATTGGTGGATGCCCGTGCTGTTCGTGGTCGTCGCCGGTCATCTCACCAACGTTTGTGTGACGCTCTTCCTTCACCGCGCGCAGACTCATCGGGGCGTCACCTTCAGCAAGGTGGCCGAGATCCCGATGCGGCTGTGGCTGTGGCTCTCTACCTCGATCGTGACCAAGGAATGGGTAGCCTGCCATCGCAAGCACCACGCGTTCGCCGACCGCGAAGGTGACCCGCACAGCCCGCTCCTCGAGGGGCTGCGCAACATCATCCTCAAGGGCGCGTTCTATTACAGGAAGACCGTTTCACAGCCGGAGATCCTGGAGAAGTACGGGAAGGGGACGCCGAACGACTGGCTGGAGCGGTACCTGCTCTCGCGCCTGAACTGGCTCGGCATCGCGATCATGCTCGGTGTCGACATCTATCTGTTCGGCTTCTTCGTGGGTCCGCTCGTGTGGGGTGCGCAGATGGCGTGGATCCCATTCTGGGCCGCGGGGATCATCAATGGTGTGGGCCACGCGCTCGGCTACCGCAACTACGACGTGAAGGACGAGAGCCGCAACATCTCACCGATCGCGATATGGCTCGCCGGCGAAGAGCTGCACAACAACCACCACGCCGATCCACACTCGGCCAAGTTCAAGGCGAAGTGGTACGAGTTCGACATTGGCTGGGTGTACATCCGGCTCCTGGCGTTCTTCGGTCTGGCCAAGGTGAGGTATGCCCGGTAGCGCGTGGCGCGTGGCGCGTGGCGCGTGGCGCGTAAGGTTGCAAGGCAGAGGAGCTTGCGACGAACCAGGCCACTCATCGGTGCGGGACGTTCCGCGCTGGGCGCCACGCGCTACGCCCTACGCGCTACGCCCCACGCGCCACGCGCGATGATCACCTGTACTCGCTGCGGGCAGACGCGCGAAGGGTTGGAGCGGGTCCCGTTTCCGGGACCCATTGGTGCGAGAGCGCTAGCCGAGATCTGCGCCGAGTGCTGGGGGCTGTGGCTGAAGCAGCAGACCATGCTGATCAACCACTATGGTCTCAACCTCATGGACCCTCAGGCGCGTGCCTTCCTCACGCGGAACATGGAAGCCTTCCTGTTCGCCAAGGGGAAGCAGGAAGAGGTAGACACGAGCCAGGAAGGCAAGATCTCCTGGTGAGCTGCGCGCCGCTGCGGCTGGGTGCGCCTGGAGTGGCCGGTTCAGGGTGAAAGGAGTGATCGCCAGTCATTCTTGCAGGGCCTTCGGCTGACGCGTGGTGCAGCGGCGCGCGCGGCTCGGTCGTCCTGGAACTGGATCACTGCTCACGCACCGCTTCACCCTCGGAGCGACCTGTCATGCGCCGCCTCACACCCCTCCTCCTGTTCTCCGTCGCCTGTGCGCCGGTAGCCGCGGTACCGCAGGCTTCCGCGCCTCCTGTGACGGCACCTCGAGCGTCCGGCACATGGTCCGACTCCGTGCTGGCGACCATGACGCTGCGCCAGAAGGCGGCGCAGATGGTCTGGCCGCAGATCCTCGGCGACTACGTGGCGGCCGACGCTCCGGCGTGGCAGCGAGCCATGGGCGCCGTGACGCGGGATTCGGTTGGCGGGTTCATCATGTCCGTCGGCTCGCCGCTCGAGATCGCGGCGAAGCTCAACGCGCTCCAGAAGATGAGCGCGCTCCCTCTGCTCGTGGGTGCGGATCTCGAGTTCGGCGCCGGCTACAGGGCGAAGGGCGGCTACTTCGTCCCCAACGGGATCGACCTTGGCGGGGCGGTGGTGTTTCCGCCGCAGATGGCGCTCGGTGCCACGGGTGACAGCACGCTGGCCTACGAGCAGGGCCGGGTGACAGCTGTCGAAGGACGTGCCCTCGGCATCCACATCACGTTTGCTCCCGTCCTCGACGTCAACAACAATCCCGCCAACCCGGTGATCAACGTGCGCTCGTACGGCGCTGATCCGCGGCTGGTAGCGCGGCTA
Source organism: Gemmatimonadaceae bacterium (assembly GCA_035249955.1). Classification (GTDB taxonomy): domain Bacteria; phylum Gemmatimonadota; class Gemmatimonadetes; order Gemmatimonadales; family Gemmatimonadaceae; genus DATFFQ01. Next base: position 6,201 of record DATFFQ010000065.1, on the reverse strand, counting down.
GGTGCAGCGTTCGTGCGCGGCGTGGAGGAGCACGGAATGCTCGCCACCGGCAAGCACTTTCCGGGACATGGTGACACCGGGGTCAACTCGCATCTGGCGCTCCCGGTGGTCAACGTGTCGAGCGCCAGACTGGACAGCGTGGAGCTGGTGCCGTTCCGCGCGGCGGTGCGTGCCGAAGTCTCGGCGATCATGACCTTCCATGGAGCGATGCCGGCGCTCGATCCTTCGGGCGATCCGGGGACGCTCTCGCGGCCGGTGCTCACCGGGCTGCTGCGCGAGGAGATGAAGTTCGACGGGCTCATCTTCACGGATGCGATGGACATGCGCGGCATTCTCGTGCAGTACGGTCCGGATACGGCAGCCATGCGCGCGGTCGAGGCGGGCGCCGACGTGCTGCTCATGCCGACCGATGTCGGACGAACGATCGATGCCGTGGTGCGCGGCGTATCGGAGGGGCGTTACACGGAGGATCGGCTCGACCGCTCCGTGCGGCGTATACTCGCGGCCAAGGAGCGGTTACGGCTTCACCGGCAGCGCACCGTCGACCTCGACAGTGCCCGCGCGATCGTCGGCGATTCAGTGCACGCGGCGCTGGCGCGCACGGCGGCGGTACGCTCGATCACGCTGGTGCGGGACTCGCTGCGACTCCTGCCGCTGGGCTCGCGGCCGGCATCGAGCCGGGTGCTGTCCATCACGTTCGCGCGGCGCGTCGATCTGTCGGCTGGCCGGGCGTTCGATGCCGAGCTGCGGCGCGTGTTCCGAACGGTCCGCGCGGAGTTCGTCGACGCCGATGCCAATGGCGCGGACTACGAGCGTCTGTTGCGGGCGGCCGACTCGGCAGATGTGGTGATCGTGAGCCCGTACGTCGGGCACGCGTGGGACGTAGCGACCGTCGCCGCGCCGGCGGCGTTCGCAGACTTCGTTCGCTCGCTGGTGCGGCGGGGGCGGCGGCCGATCGTGATGGCGATGGGCAACCCGTACTTCCTGCAGCAGGTGCCGGACGTTTCCACGTACGTCGTTGCGTGGGGCGGTTTCCCTGTATCGCAGCAAGCGGCGGCTTGGGCCTTGCTGGGAGTGAACGCGATCAGCGGTCGCTTACCGATCGCGATTCCACCAGTCGCTCCATTCGGAGCAGGAATGTCGCGACCGGAGCTCGCCGCCGGCGCAAGTGCGTCGACGCGCTCGCGTCAGTAACCGTCCAGGGTGGGAATTGACGGAACGCTTGTGAATCCGTATTCTCGCTCACGTCGCGCGAGATGAATGTTTCGTTGAGTCGTTGCCAGCTCTCAACACGGTCTTGACATTAGTAGCAATATGTGAATAATTCGCGCGTCATGCGCGATCGTCTCTCGCCGCCGGTGGCGCGGCCCGCAACACGCCGCGTCACGCTGTCCGTGGACGTCATCCTGCTGACGTCACACGCTCGGCGGCTCACTCTCCTGCTGACTCGAAGTCCGGATCCGCGCGCCAAGGAGCGTTGGGAAACGCCCTGGGACACCGTGCGTGTCGGCGAGACGTTGGAAAGTGCCGCGGAACGCATCGCGCGGTCCGCGCTCGGTGCACCGCCCGCGATGATCGAGCAGGTCGGCGCGGTAGGCGGCAAGCGACACCCCGGCGACGCCGAGGTGTCGGTTGCGTTTCTAGGGCTGGTGGCGGCCGGTTCGCTGGCGCCGACAGGTGGCGACACTGCCTGGTTCCCGGTGGACGAGCTACCGCCTGTACCACCGCGACATCGATCGCTCATCGAGAGCGCGTTGCAGCTGCTGCGCAGTCGAATCGATCAGTCCCCCATCGCCTTCCGTTTACTCCCTCCCACGTTCACGCTCAGCCAGCTTCAGGAGATCTACGAGCTCCTCCTTGGACGGCGGTTGCACAAGGCCAGCTTCCGTCGCGCCCTGCACGCGGCGTGGCTGGTGGAGCCGACGGACGAATGGCGAACCGAGGGACGCGGCCGTCCGGCGCAGCTCTTCCGCTTCGCGCCGAGAAAACGCCGGGGCGGCAGGCGAGGCGTGCGGTTCGGGATCGCGGAGTAGTTAGGGGACTGGAGATTGGGGACTAGGGACTACGGATTCGCGATTCGGAACCAGGGCGCTGCGGAGCACCGAAGGGTGAGTTCCAGAGAGGAGCTCACCCTTCGTGTCTTACCCCGGTCCCAGAGTCCCTAATCCCCAACATGAACCCGTGGTCCCCGGTCCCCAGTCCCTGGTCCCACTCCCCACTTGTCTCCCGCGGCGCATTAGTTGCAAGTTGTACATAACGTCCTAATGCGGGAGCCTGACGTGGATGCGCGTCGCCGGATACGGCGAGCCAGGAAGAGCCGCACCATCTCCTGCGGCCCCGCCGAGTGCGGGCCGCGGCCGGCTGCCGTTCCGGCACCGGCGGAAGCGGAAGCGCGCGTCTTCACCATGCACGCCGGCGCCGAATGGCTGGCCACGGTGGTCGCGCGGCTCGTCTCCGAGGACGTACTCGATGGTTTCGGCACCGCCAGACTCATCCTGCGCTTCGAGTGCCTGTCAGACCCCTTCCAGACCGAGCGTGTGGCCACGGCTCATGCCTGGAGTCTGGCCGAGCTTCCCGACGAGACCCTGAGGCTGCTGGTCGCCGTGCAGGCGGTGGCGCAGAGGTAGGGACGGGTCCCGCGTCCCGCAATCAGTCGTCTCGCTTCCGGCTCTGCAACCGGATCAGGCCCCGCGCGATCTCGACGTTGTCGGAGGCGATCGCATAGAGCTGCCTGAAGAGCACCGTCGGCGTCTCGCCCGCTGCTTCCGCGATCACTGGTGGGGAATGACCTGTGCGGCGACGGACATCCACACGCCGCTCGACGAGCACGCGGCCCGTATAGCTCTTGCCCTCGACTCCTGGCAAGGCCTCGATGGTGACGACTCCGCCACCCGGCAGCTCACGCGAATACAGCAGCACGTTCGCGCTCTCCTCCTTGCACCGGCGGGGGATCACCGTGCGGCGATCACCATGCCGGAACTGCGAAACCATCAACCGCTACTCGCCACTGATCAGCGTCGAGGCCGCCAGGGTCGCATCGGCACCCTCGTCGACCAGCGACCGCGCTCCGGCTCCGGTCGCGTCGTTGCGACCTCGAGCGGAGCACCGTCGCGGATGATCCGGCGAACGGCGATCAACCGGCGGCCAAACCAGGTCGGCCGCATGGATGAGCCAGAGAATCGATCCAGCGTCACGCGGCCGCGCGAGCTCGATGCGTGGATGATCGTATCACCACCCACGTACATCGCAATGTGCTGCGCGCCGTTTCCGCCGTAGAAGAAGAGCAGGTCGCCCGGTCTGAGGTCACCGGGGAGTGGTGCGTCACCGAATCCGGCCTGTTCACGCGCCGTTCGTGGAAGGTCTATGCCATGTTCGGCGAACACCCAGCGCACGAAGCCGGAGCAGTCGAACGCGCGGGGAGTGGAGCCGCCCAACACGTAGCGAACGCCAATATACTGGCGCGCGGTTCGCACGATGTCCTCGCCGTTGACCGGGGGGGATTCGGCCAGCGAGGACTCGGCGAGCGGCGCCTGGGCGCCGGCGGCGCCAGCGGTGCCGGATGCAGCGAGCAACCCGGCGCCGAGGAAGGGAAGAACGCTGCGCGAGAGGCTCATCCAAGATGAGACGAGCCAGAGAGTTAAAGGTTTCCGAGCTCTCTCAGGGCGCGGGGTGGATTACCGCGTTTCATCACCCGCGCCCAGATGTCACCTTTCTTCGCAACGCGCCCCGGGACTGTAACGATCGTATACTCCCGCGGGTCGAGCTCCGGCGTCATCTCCGCCCACTCCAGCGGTGTGGAGACGGTCGCACCCGGCTTGGCGCGGGCGCCGTAGACGCCGGCCACCGTCTTGGAGCGGATGTTCTGGAGGTAGTCCACGTAGATGGCGCCCGGTGGCCTGGCTTTCACCGAGCGCTCCACTGTTGCCTGACGAGGGTGCGCCTTCGCGACGCGCGTCGCAACGAGCTGGGCGAGGAGGAGCGCGGTCTCGTTGGACGTTCTGGGTGGAAGGGGCACTGCAATGTGTACCCCTGACGCGCCCGACGTCTTCGCGACGCTGCGAAGCTTGAGCGCATCCAGCTCCTCCTTCACCCAGAGCGCGACCTCGACCACGCGCTCGAACCGCGCGCGCGGTCCAGGATCGAGATCGAGGATCGTGTAGTCGGCGTAGTCGAGCGACTGCACGCGCGAGTGCCAGGGGTCCACCGAGATGCTGCCGAGCTGTATCGTGTAGAGAAGCGTGGCCAGGTTGCCGCCCACGATGCGCTCCTGCTCGGTGCCCCCCTCGTTGGTGATGGTCTCCACGCGGACGCCGCCGGGAACCTGCTCCGGCGCGTTCTGCTGGTAGAACGACTTGCCGTGGATGCCGTCGGGGAAGCGCTTGAGCACCAGCGGCCGGTCGGCCATCGCCGGCAGAATGAAGGGAGCGACGCGCGTGTAGTACCGCATCACATCTCCCTTGGTGTAGCCGTCCTCGGGGAAGAAGATCTTTTCCAGGCTCGAGACGCCGAGGGTGGTCCGGCGATCGATGCGCACCGTCCCCTCTCCGCCACGTCGCTCGATGAGGTCGAGCTGAGCGACGACGTCGAAGCGCGACGCCGGTGCTCCGGCGCGTGTGGCGCTCTTGCGGGTGGAGGTGGTGGCGCGTGCCGCTACGGGAGGGCGTCGGGTCCGGCGCTGGAGGCTGAGCGGCTCGACTCCCACCTCGCGAGCATCCTTGTCGTCGCGGGTCCCCAGGTAGATCGGCTGGCGCAGCTTCCCGTCGGCGGTCCACTCGCTGAACTTCACTTCCACGACGACTTCCGGCCGCACCCAGTGCGCGCGCTCGTTCGTCTTCGGCGTCTCCTCGAAGGGCGATGTCTTTCGCTCGAGGCCCCGTAGCCGCTTGTGCATCTCCTTGAGGCCGGAGCGCGTGAACCCGCCGCCGGTATGGCCCACGTACAGGAAGCGGCCGCGGTCGAAGTAGCCGAGGAGGAGCGCACCGATGTGCTCGCGCGTGTTGCGCGGCTCGGTGTAGCCGCCGACGACGAATTCCTGCCGGAGCTCCACCTTGAGCTTGCGCCAGGCATCGGACCGCACGCCCGGGAGATAGGTGGAGTCGACGCGTTTGGCGATGATTCCCTCCCACCCCGCGGCGCGGGCGTGGTCGAGCATCTTCACTCCCGAGCCCCGTTCCGCCTCGCTCAGCCGCAGCTGCGATGAGACGTGGGCCCGCAGCCGCTTCTCCAACCTGGCGCGTCGGGTCGACCACGACTCGTGGACGAGCCCCTCCTTGCCATCGACGAGCAGGTCGAAGGCGATGAGCGCGGCCGGCTGCTGCTCGGCGTGCCCCGCGATGGCCTTGCTGTCCTTCACGTGCATCCGCGACTGCAGCTCCTGGAAGCGTGCCGGTCCACTGCCGCCTAACGCGACGATCTCGCCATCGAGCACGTAAGCGCGGCGGGAGCGCGATGCGAAGCGGCGCAGCGCGTCGGCGACCTCCGGGAACTGCTTCGCCTTGTCTTTCCCATTTCGCGTCATGAGCTTCACCGTCTTCGCCGTCGCGAAGGCCAGGACGCGAATGCCATCGTACTTGGGCTCGAAGGCCCACCCGTCTCCCTCGGGAACGCTGGTGCCGATGGAGGCGAGCATCGGGGTGAGGGTTGCGGGACGCGGGACGCGGGACGCTGGACGCGAAACGACACCGGGGGTGACGAGGTCGCGAGCGGTCGAGCCACTCGCCTTCCTCGAGCCGTGTCGCGCCCCGCGTGCCGCGTCCCGCGTCCCGCGATTGCTCCGCCATACCCGGCTCTTGCCTTCAGCGATCTCGTCCATGGTGCGGCCGCTGTCGACCGAGGTCGTCACTTCGGCGACGATGTCGGATCCGGGGCGCGCGTACTCATCCCGGTGCTTGATGAGGAGCCACTGCGGCTTCGTGCGATCGGGGCCGCGCGTGCGCACCAGCGCCCAGGAGCCGCGCAGTCGCGCGCCGTGCAGCGTGAAGCCGAGCTTCCCTTGCTCGTATCCGCGACGCAGCGCGACCGCATCGCCATCGGTGCCGGGCTCGTCGGCGGTATACGTGCCGCGATCCCAGAGCATCACCGTGCCGCCGCCGTACTCTCCTTTCGGGATCGTTCCCTCGAAGGTGTTGTACTCGATGGGGTGGTCTTCCACCTCCATCGCCAGGCGCTTCACCGCCGGATCCAGACTCGGCCCCTTGGGGA
>DATFFQ010000064.1:0-6214 GCA_035249955.1 Gemmatimonadaceae bacterium | reverse complement strand
AGCACGGGCACCAGGTACTCGGGGCGGAGCCGCCCGGCGATGATCTCCACGTCGGATAGCCGTCGGCGCAAGTAATCCACCCTCTGCGCTGCCGAGCCGAGCGCCGGGACGTCGCCGAAGTCGGGGGCGATGATGAGCTGCTTACCCGTACGGCGCTGGTCGAGGGCGCGCGACAGGGCGTCGAGTGCGATCGGCCGCGCGCCGCCGGGCTTCACGTACACGGCCAGAACCCGCGCGCCTAACGAGTCGACGAGCGCCAGGTCGGCCGTCGTGGCTAGCTCGGGCGGGCCGCCCCCCAGGCGCGGGAAGAGCTTCACGCCGATGGCGAAGTCTCCATCGGGACGTTCCTGCAGGCGGTCGTCCGCGTACTCGTCGTAGCTCCGCACCGCTCGGCGTGACGAGGGGAAGGAGAGGACGATGATCGTCGTCCACACCAGCGCCAGCATGGCCACGGCGCTGCGGAGGATTGTGCCCATGCCTCTCCGCCCGGGCGAAGCGGGGGTGAGGATGGGGAGGTGCAGGTAGTACGGGGCGAGGATCGCGAGGGGGTGCGCGCCCAGCGCGAGCGCGGCGGCCTGCGACGCGACGAGCGCCTGCGGAAAGGTGCCCACGGGCGAGCCCACGAACACGGCCCAGCGGAACCAGTACACGATCGCCAGCAGGATGTTGTAGATCGAGATCGGCAGCCCGATCCCCGGCGCCACCAGGCCGCGCATGAGCGCGTAGCCCGACTGGAGCGCGAAGATCGACATGGTCGCCGGCCACGCCCAGGCAATGGTGTGCAGCGCCCGGCCGGTGAGCAGATCCTGCGACACGATCTGGATCACCACGGCGGGCGCGATGAGCAGGCCGGCCACGGCGCTCAGCGCACCCATCATCCACGGCACGGTGCGCAGGCGGGTGATGCGGCCGGCCATGACCAGGTTCCACACCAGCATGGCGACCGACAGCAGCAGGTGGGCCATCGCCAGCTGCGACGGCGCCAGGAGCTGGCTCATCCGCGCAAGCGCGACTCGCTGCGCAGCTCCCGCGGGTGCAGGCGCCGGTTGAACACGTCGAGCGCCTTGCGCGAGTCGTGCGTCGCCAGCGACAGCACGTCGAGCAACATCAGCTCCCGGTCGGGGAAGGTGTGCACCGTCATGTGACAGCCGTCCAGGATGAGCACGGCCGCCACTCCATCGCCCGGGAGACGCCTGACGATCGGCGGGCCCATCGCCGAAAATCCGGCGGCACCGGCGGCGGCGATGAGCAGGCTGCTCATGAGGTCGCCATCGGTGAGGAAGTGCGACTGCACGCCGACGAAGTCGGCGATCACGTGGCTGAATGCCGCGGTGGCCACGTTGCCGGTCATCAGCGGGTGACGAACGTCGGCGGTGGCAGCACCGCCGCCAGCGAGCGATGCCCGGTCTGACTCACCGACCGCACACCGGCCCACAGGTCGTCGAGCTGCTCTGACAGGAGATAGGTCGTGTCGTTGTCCACGCGAATCACGTTCTCCCAGGTGGGCGACGTCGTCCGCCTCACCACCACCTCGTACCGCGCCGCGCCGGGGACTCGCTTCCAGGTGAGCCGCCACTTCTGTCCGCCGCTCTCGCGGTCGCGCTGCGCTCGCGCGCTGTCGGGCACCGGCGGCGCCAGCCCCAGCGCCGCAATCGTCGCCGCGTTCAGTCGGGCGACCTTGGCCACGTAGGGGAAGCTCACGTCGGCCAGCGTGTCGGTGGGGAGATGCTGGCGCTTGTAGTTCTCCAGTCGCTCCGAGAATCTGAGCCCCGCGTCTCCCTGCCTCGTGAACGGAATGTGATCGCCACCACGGCCAATGCGATCCAGCCTGAACACCGGCAGCACCTCGAGCTCCCGTTGATACACGCGTCCCAGCGCCCACACGTAACGCGCCAGCTCCCGGCTGGGCCCGTTGTCGGGATCGGCGGCGAAGATGCGCACGCTGGTCGAGTCGACGCGGCCGTCGTCAGCCACGATATTGCCCACGATGTCGTCGGTCATCGCGGCCACGATCTGTTTGCCATCCTTCTTGAGTCGCTGGGCCAGATGCGTGGAGCCGAGCAGTCCCTGCTCCTCGCCGGCGTAGAGCGCGAAGATCACCGTCGCCTCGAGCCCGCGCGGATAGAGCCTGGAGAATACGCGCGCCTGCTCCATCACCGCCGAGGTGCCCGAGCCGTCGTCGTCGGCGCCCGGCGCGTCGGAGGTGACGTCCCAGCGATCGAGGCTGCACACGCACGAATCGTAGTGCCCACCCATGACGATGACGCGCGATGTGTCGCGCCCGGGCAGGATCGCGAGCACGTTGACGACGTTCACCTGCGGCTTCTCGGGGTGACGCTCGACGGTGACCATCGCCGGGTCGTACTCGACGCGGAGGCAGCCGTCACACGCTCGGCTCCACTCCGTGAGTCGCGCGTGGATCCACCGGCGCGCGGCGCCGATGCCGCGCGCTGTAGACACCGTATCACTCATCGTGTGACGTGTCCCGAACGACACGAGCGCCGAGTCGATGGCGCGAATCGTGTCGGCGGAGATCGCGGCGAGTACGGCCGCGACCGCGGGGTCGTTCGCGAGCCCCATCGAGATGTCGAGGCCGCGACCGACGTCGAGCGACGTCTCGGGCTCCGGTGCACGGACGACGGTCGACCCGCCGCCGAAGCAGGCGGTGAGAGCGAGAAACAGGATGGCTGGGGTCGCGCGCATGGCGGTGGAGACGAGAGGACGGACACCCGGGTGCGCACACGAGAATAAGGCAGGACGACGGGCGTCGCCAGCGCTGGCAAGCATCACACCACGCCGATAGTTTCCCCGCGTGGCCGGCCACCCGATCCTCGCGCTGCCGAACCTCCTCTCGCTCTCGCGCTTCCCGCTGGCCGTGGCATTCGTGCTCTGGGAGTCGGCACCGGCGCGCGTCGTGCTGCTCGTCCTCGCCGCCCTGAGCGATCTCCTCGACGGCTGGCTCGCCCGCAAGCGCGAGGGCGCATCACGCCTGGGCGCCCTGCTCGATCCGATCGCCGACAAGACGTTCGTGCTCGCGGCGCTCCTGGTTTTCCTCGCCGGCGACTCGCTCTCGGTGCGCGACTTCCTGATCATCCTCTCGCGCGACATCGCGACACTCGTCGGATTCCTCGTCGCGTGGCGCCGGCGCGATCTCGATCCCAAGGAGTTTCGCGCACGCTGGCTGGGGAAGGTGACGACGGTGCTGCAGCTGATCGCGTTGCTCGTCCTGATCGTGCGACCACAGCTCCTCCCGCCGCTCATCCCCATCATCGCCATCGCCTCCGCGGCGGCGATCGTGGACTACACGCGCTCGTTGGCGCGGGCGCGGGCATGACAGGACGCGGGACGCGAGACGCGGGACGCGAAGGCCCGAAGGCCCGTCGCCCCTGGCTCGCGCGCTCCGCACTCGTGCTCGTGCTGCTGCGCGTGACACCACTGGCAGGGCAACAGGTAGCTCTGCGACTCGAGCCGGAGGTGCGCGTCGATGCGTTTCTCGCTGACCGCTCGGCGCTGCACGGTGCGCTCGGCGTCAGCATCCCGCTAGCGAACACCGTGCGCGCGCAGGTGATCGCTGGACTCGGCGCGCTCATTGGTGGGGGAGACGGGACGAGCGGGCGCGTGGACCTGCTGGCGCGCTATCTGGTGGACCCGTTTCGCCGCGCGCGCTGGGGCTTCTACGGCGGTGGCGGCGTGAGCGCTCGCTACGACGAAGGCCAGGACTGGCACGGCGAGCTGGTCGTGCTCGTCGGCGCCGAGCGCCGCTCGAGTGGCCGGCTCATGCCGTTCTTCGAGCTCGGCTACGGCGGTGGCGTCAAGCTTGGCGTCGGATTGCGGAGCTCTCCGCGCTGACGTCCCTCGGGCCACGAGCCCTGTTGGGCTGGCATCCAGAAGCTAGCGTGGCAGCTGCAGCCAGCTGCCGCGCTACCGTCTGGCTGCTTGCCCGTGCGCGATCACTCTACCACCAGGAACCCGACCGCACCCTTCTGCCCGTGGCCGAAGCCGTGGTTCACGAAGGGGAACTCGCCGGGGATGTCGCACAGCACCTCGCACACCATGCCGCCGCCGGCGGGAACCCACAGCGTCTGCACGCCACGGATCGCACTCCCCGGAGGTGCTCCGGGGTAGACGCTGTCGAACTGCTCGCCCACCACGTGGAATGCGCTGGCGTGCGTGGGGCCGCAGTTCACCACGTAGAAGCGCACGCGCTCGCCGACACGCGCGCGAAGGGGGCGCTCGATGTATTGGTTGGGGCGGCCGTTGAACGCCAGGAACTCGGGGACGGTGCCGAGCATCCGGTTGTAGTCGAAGGGGCGGATGCCGTTCTGGGGCTGGCCGAGGTAGAACTCGCTCTGCACGAGGACGTACTCACGCGCCGGCGGCAGCGGCTCGCGCGGCGAGACGATGATCGCGCCGTACATGCCGGCGCCGATGTGCAGCAGCACGGGCGCGGTGCCGCAGTGGTACATGAAGGCGCCCGCCCAGCGCGGGCGGAAGGTGAAGCTCACCGAATCGTCCTTCACCACCGAGCGGAACGCGACCTTGGGATCGATCTGCGCGGCGTGGAAGTCCATCGAGTGCGGGATCGCGCCCTCGTTCGTCAGCGTGAACTCCACGGTGTCGCCCACTCGGCAGTGGACGATGGGACCGGGGATGTTCCCCTCGAACGTCCAGGCGGCGACGACGGTGTCGCTCGTGATGCGCACCGGTACTTCCTGCGCGCGCCAGTTCAGCCTTGTCGTCCGCTCGCGCGGGAGTGGCGGGAGCGCCGCGTCGTATGGCTGGAGGGTGATGCCGTCCGCGCCGGCGCCTCCCGATACGGTTGTGGTGGCGGCATGATCGCCGGGCCGATGAATCGCGGTGTCGAGCTTGCTGTTGGCGTTGAAGGACTGCGGCTGGTCGGGCGGCATCGGGCCGGTGTCGGCCTGTTCTCGTGCGTTGACTCGAGGACGATCGCTCTCGACGCGGCAGCCGAGCAGCATCGAGCCGCCGACGACGAGGCTGAGCGAAGACTTCGCGAGGAAGTCGCGGCGCGTGCTGGGAGGCTGACCGGCCGCGGACTCGGGATCACCGGCGATCTCCGAGAGCCGCCGCGGGGTGGGATCGTACATGATGGTGGCTCGCTGTGAGTATAGGGAGACGAAGCGAAGCTGGTGCCGCGGTGCGCAACCTGCGTGCCCGGTGACGGAATGACGAGAGGAGCGCGGGTGACGCGTGGCGCGTAGCGGGTGGCGCGGGGCTCGACTCGTGGCGATCGCGGTGGCGGTGCTGCTGGGCGCGGCTTTCGGCCTGGGTGCGTTCACGTTCGTGTACGCGCGAGGGTACTCGTATCTCTCCAACGACGCCGCGGCGTGCGCGAACTGCCACATCATGAGCGAGCACTACGCGGCGTGGCTCAAGTCCAGCCACCGCGCCGTGGCCAGCTGCAACGACTGCCACACGCCGCACGACGTAGTGGGAAAATACGCGGTGAAGGCGAAGAACGGCTTCTGGCACTCGTTCTACTTCACGACCGGCGGCTTCCCCGACCCGCTCCGCATAACGGAGGGCAATCGCGAGGTGACCGAGGGCGCGTGCCGGTTCTGTCATCAGCCACTGACCGAATCCATCGAGCACGGCACGAGCGATGAGCGCGGGCAGGCTTCGTGCACGAGATGTCATTTCAGGGTGGGGCATTGGATACGGTAGCCGTTCGCGCAACGAGCCTCCTGGCTAACCACAGAGACACGGAGGGCACAGAGGATTCACAGAGGGCTCATGGTTTGGGCAGCGCTCCTCGCGCCACGAGCAGGTGTTTACCACAGAGGCACGGAGACACGGAGGAACCACGCCGCAGAGCTTCTCTCCTCTTCGGATTTCTCTGTGTCTTTGTGTCTCCGTGGTTCAAAGCTGCTCGTGGCGCGAGGAGCTCCGTGCTACGAAGGACCCTCTGTGAATCCTCTGTGTTCTCCGTGTCTCTGTGGTTAGCCGCTCGTGGCGCGACCCGCTACGCGCTACGCGCGATCACGGCACCAGCACCTCCGTCATTCGACGCACCCCACCACCCGGCAGTGGCACCTCACCCGCCACCATGTACGGCTTGTCCTCCACGAGGTACCAGGTGGCGAGCAGCTTCCGCTCGCCGTCGATCTCGCGCTCCTCGACCGGCCAGGCGAGCCAGGTCTTGCCTTCGACGTCGATGTTGCGTTGGGGGAGCACGACGAACACGCGAACGTTG
>DATFFQ010000063.1:0-29919 GCA_035249955.1 Gemmatimonadaceae bacterium | reverse complement strand
GACGGACGCCGCCAATATAGCTTTCACTCGGCAAGCGCACGTCATGCAACCTGCTTGCCGCCACATATGGAATGGAGTGAATCGACCGATGCCCCGAGTTTCATTCGATGCCCTCCCCGATGACGCCCGAGTCTGGGTGTTCGCGAGCGCCCAGCCAGTGAGAGGAGCGGCCGCCGATACCCTGCTGGAAGAGGTGGATCGGTTCCTGGATGACTGGAAGGCGCACGGCGCGCCGCTCACCAACGCCCGCGATTGGCGTGACGAGCAGTTCTTGATCATCGGCGTGGACGAGCGCGCGGCCGGGGCCTCGGGATGCTCGATCGATGGCCTCTTCCGCATCTTCAAGGGGCTGGAGTCGGCGATCGGCACCAGTCTGCTCGGCAGCGGCCGCGTGTTCTACCGCGATCGCTCGGGCACGGTACGCTCGGTGACACGAGACGAGTTCGCCGGTCTCGCTGCTCGAGGTGATGTGACCCAGGGCACGCCGGTGTTCGATACGGCGCTCACTCGCCTCGCCGACCTGCGCGAGCGCTTCGAGACCGAAGCGCGCTGCTCCTGGCACGCGCAGCTGGCGCCGGAGCTCGCGGGAGCCGAGCGATGATCCGCGGTCAGAAGGCCGCACGCAAACGCGCCTGGCGTCCTGTCCGCCTTGGCGAGGAGGTCCCGGAGCCCATCGGCGCCTACTCGCGCGCGGTCATCGCCGGCAACACGATCTATCTGTCGGGGCAGGTGCCCACCGATTTGCGCACCGGCAAGGTGGTCGGCACCGATGTGGTCACGCAGACGCGGCAAGTCTTGGAGAACGTCAGCCAGGTCCTCGCCGCCGCCGGCGCGACGCTCGCTGACGTCGTGTCGGTGAATGCGTACCTGGCCAGCATCGACGATTGGGCGGCGTTCAACGAGGTCTATCGCGATACGTTCCAGCCACCCTACCCGGCGAGGACGACGGTAGGCGCACAGCTGCACGGCGTACTCGTGGAGATCAGCGTCGTTGCTGTCCTGAGAGAATAGTCGGGGAGGGCCCTCTGTCGGGCCGCCGAGCCATGGACTAGAGGTAGTAATTCCCCAGTAATTCAGTAGGAGCTGAGAGATGAGAGCGTAAGGGTGTGGACCTTTACGCTCTTACTCTCTCAAGCAGCACTGAATCACTGGAAATCACTCCCTCTAGTCCCTTGCTAGGTGGCCGAACACAGGACCTTCCAGGCTTTCTCTGGAAGTCACTCCCGTTAGTCCCTGGCAAGGTTACCGAAAATGGAGGGTTCTCCCGTTTACTCTCTTACTCCTACGATCGCCATTCGTCGAGCCGTTCCCTCACAAACTCATCATCTCTCATCGCCGGGTAGGCTTCCATTACTCTGTCGATCTCCGCGCGGTGCTCGTCCGTGAGCACCTCGGACGGGTCGAGGCACCAGGTGCCCTGCATGAGGCCCTGGCGGCGCAAGACTTCGTGGATGCCGGGGATGCAGCCGGCGAAGTCGTTCCGTACATCGAAGATCGCGCCGTTGGCATCGGTGATGGCGGCGCCCAGGCGGAGCCAGTCCGAGCTCAGCTCCGTCTCCGAGCCTGCGCGCTTGATCGTTGCCAGAAGCTCCACCGCTCGGCGCGTCCACATGGCCCAGTGACCCAGGAGCCCGCCTACGATGCGACGCTCCACGAGCTGCCCGTCGACCACGCACGGGAAGCGCGTGAGCAGGTCGACCACGATGCTGTCGTCGTTGCCCGTGTAGAGCGCGACGTCGTCACGTCCCACGTCGGCCACGGCACGCACGACGTCGATGGTCTGGTAGCGGTTGAAGGGCGCGATCTTGATGGCGACGACGGACGGGATCTCGGCGAACCGACACCAGAACGCATGGCTGAGCACACGGCCGCCGACAGCCGGCTGCAGGTAGAAGCCGAAGAGCGGAATGGCTTCGGAGACGGCGCGGCAGTGCGTCAGGATCCTGCTCTCGTCGTCGTCGCGCCAACTACCCAGGCTCAGGAGACCGGCGTTGTAACCCAGGTCGACGGCCAGGCGCGCCTCGCGCACCGCCTGCTTGGTGCGACCCACGATCCCCGCCACCTTCACGAAGGGTCGCGGGTTCGCGACCAGGCATTCATCGGCAGTGCGAGCGGCGAGCTCCAGCACGGGCTCGAACAATCCGTGGCTGGCCAGCCGGATGTCGAACTGCGTGGTGTGCACGCCGACGGCGATGCCACCGGCACCGGCAGCCATGTAGTACCGGGTGAGCGCGCGCTGGCTCACCTCATCGAGGGTGCGGTCCCTGGTGAGCGCCAACGGGTGCGCCGGGATCACCTGACCGTCGCCGAGGTGGTCGCGAATCGTGTCGAGCTCGCTCATGTTGCGAGGCAGGTCAGAATCGGCCGTCGCGGGTCTCGAAATGAGTGGGCTTGCCGAGGAGAACGCCACCGCCCTGGAGCCAGGCCGCGGTCCACTCCACCAGCAGGTCGGTCGGCACCTCGGGCGCGCCGAAGAGCTCCATCGACAGGCTCGCGTCGCTCAGGAGCGCGTCGGACGTCTCCTGCCCGGTGAACGTCGGCTGCTTGCCGAGTAGCCCGCCAAGGCGCATCGCCAGCTCGCGCACCGAGAGCGTCTCACCGCCCGTGATGTTGATGACGAACGGTGGTAGGGCGGCACGTTCCAGACACTGGATCGCGCGCGCATTGGCGTCGCCCTGCCAGATCACGTTGACGTACCCCATGCGCAGGTCGATCGGCTCCCCGGAGATGATCCGGGTAGCGAGATCGGTGAGCACGCCGTATCGCAGATCGTTGGCGTAGTTGAGCCTGACGATTGCGAGCGGGGAGCGCCGGCGCGACGCGTAGAACTCGAGCACACGCTCGCGGCCAAGACAGGAGGTCGCATACTCGCCCACCGGACCGACGGGGTCGGTCTCGCGTGGCGCGCGCGAGCGCGCCGGGCTGAGCGGGTACACATTGCCGGTCGAGAAGGCGACGATGCGCGATCCGGCGTAGCGGCCGGCAGCGATGGCCGGTACGACCGTGTTGGTGACCCAGGTGAGCGTGGGCGACTCGCTGGTGCCAAACTTCTGCCCGGCCATGAACATGACGTTCGGCGCATCGGGGAGTCCGGCGACTGCCTGACGATCGGTGAGATCGCATCGTACGGTGTCGATGCCGGCGGCGCGCAGATCCGACTCTGCTTCGGGATTCGAGAATCGTGAAACGGCGATGACGCGGTCGGTGCGACCCAGCTCGTCGAGGGCGCGGCGCGCCATGCGGGACAGGCTCGGGCCCATCTTCCCCGCCGCGCCGAGCACGACGAGGTCGCCCGGCGTGCGCTCGAGCGTGCGGAGGACGCCAGCGGTCGGTCGGGACAGAAGATCCTCGAGCTCCTCCGTGCTCGCCGGAGCCGGGCGTGTCACCTGCACTAGGCTGCCGCCGACTCGGCGTCTCGGGCGTAGCGCTTGAGCCTCGTGACCATCGCGTTGAGTCCGACCTCGCGGGTGCCGAGGCCGATGCTCTCCATCACGACGCGCGCGAAATCGGCGGGGATGGCGAGGGTCGTCGAGGGCGGCTCGTCGTTGACCGCCGAGAAGAGAATGGAGAGGAACGCGGCGATGGTGGGAGATTGCCGCACGTTGAGATCGGCGTAGAAGTGCAAGCGCCCGTCCCGCACCTCGGGGAAAATGTCGACCCGCGTCTGGCACTCGGGCACGGTGAAATTGCCGCGGTCCACATCCTTGAAGCGCTCGGGCAACGGCTCCAGCTTCTTGGCGTACTGCACGAGCGCGGCCATCTTCTCCTCCCTCGACATCGTGCGAAAATGCCGCAAGAGGCGCTCGATGGACGGAGGCAGCTGTTGAGAGGAGTTGGACTCGGACATGCAGGAAAGGTAGTGGGGAAAGATGGTCCGTTCCAAGAGCACCGACGACATCCTATCGGAGATGGAGACCAATGCCGACACGCACCGCCAGCGCGACGTGGGAGGGGGGATTCAAGGGAGGGAAGGGAAGTTACCGGGGAGAGACCGGCATCTCGGGGAGCTATACCGCCGGCTCTCGCTTCGAGAACGCCTCCGGCTCGAATCCCGAGGAGCTGCTGGCCGCCGCCGAAGCGGCGTGCTACAGCATGGCGCTCAGCGTGGGGCTCGAGAAGAATGGGACGCCGCCGGAGAAGATCGACACCAAGGCCCAGTGCACGGTCGAGCGGGTTGGTGAGGGGTTCAAGATCACCACCATGGCCCTCACGGTACGGGCGAAGGTGCCGAACGTGGACGCCGACACGTTTCTCCGCATCGCGGAGGCGACGAAGGACGCGTGCCCGGTCTCGCAGGCCCTCAAGGGCAACGTGAAGCTCACGCTGGATGCCGCGCTCGCATAGTCGGCGGCCGTCGGTGCGCGCTACATGACGCTGCCCGAGGGAACCCGCGAGCACCGCCGGCGGGCTTCGGCGCTGGAGCGCATCCGGTGCGCTGTCATCACCGTCTCCGACACGCGCACCGAGGCCACCGACGAGTCGGGGAAGTTGATTCAGCAGCTGCTCGTGGCGGCGGGGCACTCCGTCGTGAGCTATCGGCTGCTGCCTAACGTGGAAGCACAGGTGACCAGTCACGTCGCCTCGCTGGTGGGCGACGACGCCGACGCGGTGATCCTCACGGGAGGTACGGGGTTGGGCGACAAGGACCGCACGGTGGAGGCGGTGCGCCCGCTCCTCGACAAGGAGTTGCCGGGATTCGGGGAGCTGTTCCGCTTCCTCAGCTATCAGGAGCAGATCGGCACCGCCGCGATCCTGTCGCGCGCCGTCGCCGGGGGCGCGAAGCGGAGCCTCGTGGTCGTCCTCCCCGGCTCCCGCGCCGCCGTGGAGCTGGCGCTCACGAAGATCCTGATCCCCGAGCTCAAGCATCTCGTCTGGGAGCTCAGGAAGTAGGGACTGGGGACTGGGGATTGGGGACCCGGGGTGCGGGATGCGCCGGCGGAGCCCTCTATCGGGCCACCGAGCAACGGACTAGAGGGAGTGATTTCCAGTAATTTAGTAGGAGCTGAGAGATGAGAGCCTAAGGGTGTGCCCCTTTACGCTCTTACTCTCTTAATTCAGTACTGAATTACTGGTAGTTACTACCGTTAGTCCGTTGCTAGGCGGCCGAACAGAGGGCTCCGTCTGTTCGCGTCCGCGTCCCGCGTACCTCCCTAATCCCCAATCCCTAGTCCCCAGTCCCCCGCTATCCGCCCGTCACGCCGCCTGAGACGATGAACGCCATGACCGCCGAGCTCTCGCTCGCGAGCGGGGTGACGTGTCGCGCGGGGAAGAGGAGGAGGTTACCGGCGAAGTTGTACGATTGCGGCAGGTAGACCGCGATGTGCTCGGAGAGACCGAGGTGATCGAGCGTGTCCTGCGTGACGAAGCCCAGCGCCTTGGCTGTGCCGTCCGCAGTGAGGGACACCACGACCGGCTTGTCGAAGCGCCGTTTCTCCCCGACGAAGGCGTTGAGCAGATCCTTGGTGGAGGAGTAGAGCAGCCTGACGAACGGTAACCGGTTCATGATCGACTCGACTGCCGAGATCATCCCGCGCGCCAACAGGTTGGACGCGAGGAAGCCCACCAGCGTGATCACCAGCACAGTGAGCACGAACCCCACCCCGGGGATCGGAATCCCGAGCCAGCGATCGATAGTCGAGAAGACGAGCCAGCACACATACACGGTGAGCGCCAACGGAGCGATGACGACGAGTCCCTGCAGGAAATAGTTGACGAGCCGGCGCATCGGTGGTTGGCTCCTGAATGGGAAGGGGGTGGCTGCGTTGGGCGTCTGGTCGGACAGTACGGTGAGGGTCTGAAGCTCGGCGGCCCGACACAGGGTCCTCCTATTCTCTGGGAATCACTCCCGTTAGTCCATTGGCTGGTACCGACCGGCAGCCCATCAGTCCAGCCGTCCGCTTCGGACCAGCACCTGCGTCTCACCGACAGTGGGCAGCCCCATCACGGATGTCGGGTCCTTCGGGTCGGGGCGGACCGACGCGTGATGGTGGGCGCTCTCCGGGCTCTGCTCCGACCAGGCCACCATCAGCTCGTCATTCGTGATCGCGAGCACGGGGAACCCGGCAACTCGGCCGGGAGAGCTGAGCCGCTGCGCCGGTCCGAACCGTCGTCCGCCATCTCGTGAGATGCGCAGGACGATGTCGGGCTCCTGCTTCGTGCCATCATCCCACACGACAGCGACGACATCGTCCTCGCCCAGCGCCACCTGCACATGGGCCGGGCGCGACAGCTCCGCGATTCCGAGAGGAACCGCATTCGAGAAGCTGCGCGCGCCGTCGCTGGAGTGCGCGTAGTACACCCCCGCCACGCCCTCCTTTCCGGTCCACCAGGCCACGTGCACGCGGTCGTCACTCCCCACCCGCAGCGACGGTCCCGCGTGCGGGCACGCCTCGAACACCCAGTCGTCGGCGTGCGCCCGCACCGGCTCGCTCCAGCTTCGCCCGCCGTCGCTCGATCGAGCGACGACGATGTCGCGCACGTTTCCGGGCAGCACCGCTCGCCACGCCACGTACACGGTTCCATCCGGCGCCGTGGCGATCGCCGTGCGACAGCACGGGCACGCCTCTCCCTCGGCCACCCGGCGGTTGTGCTCCCAGGTCACGCCGCCGTCCGTGGAGCGCGTGATGTACGCGGCAGACTTGCCGTGCCTTCCATCCAGCCACGCCACGTATACCGTCCCGTCGCGCGCCGCGTGCAGTGCATGAAAGTTGTGCGATCCGAAGGTGCTATCGTCGGTCACGGTGCGCGGTGCGGTCCAGCTTCGCCCACCATCGGCGGACTTGACGATACGCAGCGCGCTGGCCGGAAAGCGGCGTCCTGGAACGACCTTGCCAACCACGTACAGCGCGTAGAGCGAGCCGTCCGGCCCGTAGGCCAGCTTGGGCGGCGCTTCTCCATGCGGCTCGATGGGACCGAGCGAATCGCTGAGCACAGTGGTGGTGTCGCCGGTTCGCACATACAGTTGGCCATCGCTCCCTCCACCCGGCGCCGAAATCCAGGCGATTGCCTGCGCGCCATCCGGCGAGATCGCGAACATCGGTGCAGCGCCAACCTGGGTCGGGGCGCTCACCACGATAGCGTCAGCGAACCGAATTTCGCTCGACCGGGCGCACGACACCGTGGCGGCACCGGTCACAACCGAGAGCGCAGCCGCGACGATCGTCCTCATCATTGGCCGCTCTCCCTGTCCGATCGCTGCCAGTTGTAGCGGACACCGGCGAAAAGCGCCCGCGGCGCACCGGGAACGTAGGTCGCACCCTGCACCGCATCGAACGTCGCCAGCTCCGCGAAGCGCTCGCCGGTGAGATTCGAGAGCCTGGCGAACAGCTCCGCGCTCGGCGTCACGAAGTAGTTGAGGTGCAGATTGATCAGGTCGTGCCCGGCGTAGCGACGGGTGTTGTCCGGGTCCATCCAGTAGCGACCCACCATCGACCACTCGACCGCGGCACGGCCGCCGGCAAGGAATGACGGCGAGAACGTGAGCATCACGTTGCCCAGCTGCTCGGGAGCAGCCTCGATGGCGTTGCCGCTGTAGTCCACCCGGCGCGATCCCACGGTCGGCACCCAGTCCACGTACTCCTGGTCGGACACCGCGTAGCTCGCGTCGAGCCGAACCGAGGACGCGAGTGCCAGGCCCACTCCTGCCTCGAGACCCCGATGTCTCGTTTCCCCGGCGTTCGTAGCGATTCGACTGGCCGTCGCTCCGTCGGCCACCAGCAGCGTGATGATGTCGTCGGTGAGGCGCATGTCGTACGCCGAGAGTTGGTAGAACACTCGCTGCCCGACCTGGCCGCGCACCCCCAATTCGTAGCTGACCACCTTCACCGGCTGCAGATCGACGGTGTTGTCGGCGGCGTTCTGCTGGAACAGCTGGTTCTGCGACGGCGCGCGGAATCCCTCCCGGTACGAGGCGAAGAGGTTCGCCGCTCGATGCAGATCGAGCGTGACGCCGACCTTCGGGCTCAGCTGGTGGTACGTGACATCCGTGTCGCGCGGCCGGCGGTGCCGTCCGGTGGCTACCGGTGCGAGGTTGGTCGCATAGTCGTAGCCGCTCTGGTCGTAGCGAAGACCGGCATCGATGCGCACGCGGCTGGCGGGGGAGACTTCGGCGTGCACGTATGGTGAGAAGGCGCGATACGTGACGTCGTAGTCGTAATGGCGCTCGACCAGGGAGAACGATGACCAGATTCGGTCCGGCCCGCTGCGCTCGGTCGCGATGCCATCGGCCGTGAAGCTGCCCGGACTCACCTCGACATCGGCGCCGATGATCAACCGCGTGCTGAGTGGAGCGAGGTCGCGGCGGTACCGGGCGAGCACGCCGAACGAGCGGCTGCGCGTCTCCCATACCTGTGGATCGAAGGTGAGCTGCCAGGTCGGGAGGATCTCGAGCACGTTGTCGCGCGCATAGGGGGTGAAGCTCCACAGCGACGGTCCTCGCTCACGCTCGATGGCCGCCGAGACGCGGATCGCCCGGACGTCGCGGAACCCGATCGGCGAGAGATTGAGCTCGGGCCGGCGCTCGAACTCGCCCTCCGGCAGAGCGACGAGCTCCTGCTGATCGACGACCGATGCGGCGAGCACCGATTTGATCGTCCAGCCGCCGGGAGCGAAGTAATCCCAGCGAAGGGTGCCGCTCTCGCGGCGATAGGTGGCGTCGTCACGCCAGCCGTCGCTGCGGGTGACGTTGGCGTCGGCGCGCAAAGCGTGCACCCCGAACGTCGAGCCGGCGGAGCCGAGGAATCGCATGTAGCCGTCGGCACCGCGCTCGATCCCCAGCTCCACCGCCGGTGCCAAGGGCGCCTGACGAGTCAGCACGTTCACAATGCCACCGATCGCATCGCTTCCGTACAGCGCGGTGCCCGGCCCCTTGAGAACCTCGAGGCCGTTCGATTGCGGCAGGTTCACCTCGTACAGCGCATTGTGATTGAAGAAGCCGGTGGAGCGTGTCGGGACGCCGTCCTCCAGGTAGAGGTAGAGCGGCTTGGTGCTGATCGGCTGGCGGATCGCCGTGCTGTGTCCCTCGCCCGACAGCTGTGACACGTACACACCTGGCACGCGATTCATGATGCCGGCCGGATGCGCAGCGCGCGTGCGGCGAATCTCCGCTCCGTCCAGCGCGGTGATGCTCGACGAAGGCTCGGTCGCCCGCTGCCGTTCGCGGGTGGCGCTCACGACCACCGGCGCCATCACCGCTGCCGCCTCGCCCAGCTCCAACCGGACCCGGGTGGTGCTGTCCGCCACCACCGTCACCGGTCGACGCTCGGTGGCGATCCCGACGCGCTGCGCGACGAGCACGTGGTCTCCCGCCGGCACACCGACGATGCGAAAGCGTCCGCTCCCGTCGCTGATGCTCCCCAGCCGCGTACCTTCTATGAATACCTGCGCTTCGCCGATCGGCGTGCCTGTGCCGCGCATCACGAGCACTCCATCGATGGTGCCGACGGCCTGCGCGGCGGCCACGCCAGACGCGATAGATGCGAACAGCATCGCGAGTCCGGCGCGCGGCAGGTGCCGCAGCACCCGGATCGCTGCCGTACGCGACAACGCGCTACCTGTGAGCGCCATTGTTCCACCCCCCTTGATCCTCGTATTGGAGCCGGGCAATCCGCGCGGCGCGTCGACTCCCGCGGCGGGGAGCAATCGCAATACGGGCGGTGCCGGCGACCGGATTTGATTCGCCGCGTGCTACGCGCGAGCGGTGGGTGGGCCGGTCGAGGGCGGAGTGAGGTACGGGACGACACCGGGCGCGCGACGCGCGGCGGCGATCAGCGGGGTGAGCGTGAAGCGTGTGGGCAGCTCGGGCACGGCGATGCCGCCCGGCAGTGACACAAGCGGCGCCGAACAGCACCCCTGATCGATGCAGCAGCAGTGTGCTGTCTGCTGATCCGACGACGTCCCGGAGTGGTCCATCGGGCCGCCGTGCCCCGCGTGCTCGCTTGCCGCGTGATGCAGCGACGACGGGACGGCCGGCGTGGCGTCGTGTACGGGGCACCGGTGGAGACCAGCCGCCTGCGCGCTCGACGCAAACAGGAGGGCAACACCGGTCAGGACCGCCATCAAGCGGCCGACGAATGTCGTTCTCACCACACGGGAGGCGCCCATCGAGTAGTAATATGTCAGGGGCGTACGCTTCGAGGCAATTCGTGCACGCTCCGGTGAGGATCGGGTCCCTGCGGCACGTCGCTTGCCGCCCTCGCTGCACTGACTCCAATGCAGATCAGCAGCGCATCCCATGCCACGAGTGTCCTCGTCCATCACGGTTCCGGAGCTCATTCCGCCGCGGCCCACGCTGCCCAGGCTGCGCGACGCGGCATTTGATTGCCGGGCGTGCGACCTGTGGACCACCGGCACGCAGACGGTATTCGGCGAAGGCCCGGCCACGGCGCGCGTGATGTTCGTGGGCGAGCAGCCTGGTGATCGCGAGGATCTGGCCGGCCGGCCGTTCGTCGGACCGGCTGGCCGGCTGCTCGATGAAGCGCTGGAGCGCGCGGGCATCGATCGCTCGACTGTGTACGTGACCAACGCGGTGAAGCACTTCAAGTGGGAGCGCGGTGAAAAGGGGAAGCGCCGCATCCACAAGAAGCCTAACGACACCGAGATTCGTGCCTGTCGCCCATGGCTGGAGGCCGAGCTGGCGGTGGTGAAGCCGCGGGTGGTCGTCTGCCTGGGTGCGACGGCGGCGCAGGCGCTATTGGGCAAGCAGTTCCGCGTGACGCGCGAGCGGGGCAAGCCGCAGCAGTCGGAGCTGGCCGAGGTGGTCATGGCGACGGTGCATCCGTCGTCGGTGCTGCGGGCGCCGCCGGAGCGGCGCGCGCGCGCCGAGGCCGACTTCTTCGCCGACATCGAGGCCGTCGCGCGCCAGCTGCGTTGATCTGGTTTGCGCGATCGGGACGCTGGTGACATGTTGGGGCATGCATGCCCACTCTTCGACAACGTCTCCTGCGTCGAGCACGCGTTCAACTGTTGAACACAGCCGCTTCCCCGCTTCAAACCACGCGCCCACCTCGGATCCCCATGGCCACCATGGCCGCTAAGGCCGCCAAGCGCGGCGCCCGCCGGCACCACGCATCAGCCTCGTCACACGGCGTGTCGACGCGCGGCAACGACGCTCCCGCGACACGCCCGACGTCCCGCGCCGACGGCAATACCGCGCTCCGGTGCAGCATCAGACTCCTGCGCGACTCGCAGTATCAGCCAGTTGGGCGCCCGTCGTCGCGCGCCGTGGAGGCGGTCTTCCGGGCGATCCATGCCGCCGGCTCCCTCGACAAACTGGTGCGGCGGCAAAATGGCCTGCTCGAGGCGCTGGATCACGAGGCCCGCGATCTCGCCCAGCTCGCTGCGGACATCGCCGCGCACGGCGTGGAGAGTCCCCTGGAGGCGCGCCGGACCCGCGATGGCATCGAGCTGCTGGCTGGTCACCGGCGGCTCGTTGCCGCCAAGCTGGCCGGCCTCACCGAGGTTCCGGTGCGCGTCATCGGCCCGCTCGCCGAGCACGAGGCCGCGGGATTCGTGCTCCGCCGCAACCGGCTGCGCGCCGAATTCTCGACGTGGCACGAAGCGGTGCTGCTGCGCAGCGTCCAGCAGCGTCGCCGCGAAGCGGGGCTCGGCGGCGACAGCGTTCGCGCGCTCGCCGGCGCGATGGCGTACAGCATCGGCCGTGTCTCGGAGCTGCTGGCGATCGGCCGGACGTTTTCGCCGGCGGTGGTCCGCGCGATCGGAGCGGGCGACGCAGCGCTCGCCGAGGAGGCTCTGACCCGCCTGTCGTATCGATCGCTGCGCACACTCATCAAGGTGACGAACCCCGAGCGCCTGGTGGCGCTCACGCGACAAGCGCTCGGTCTCGCGTCCGACGCTGCAACCGACGCTCGTCATCAGTCGATCACCTGGCAGAGTGCCGCGATCCGCTTGGCCGCGCGGCGGGATGGGGGCTTCACGCTCTCCGTGCACCAACCGATCGACACGCTGAGCAAGGACGATGCGGCGCAGCTACTCGATGTGCTGAGCGACCACGTCGACTCGGTGCGGCGCCGGCTCGAGCAACTCTGAGAGCAGGCGAGGGATCACCGCCGTGACACATCGGACCACGTCGAACCATGATGCCAAGCACTCGCTCCGGCGCGCGTTGGAGCTCGTGTCCCGTCTCACCGTTCGCGCGCTCGCGGCCAGGCTCGAGGTATCGCCGTCGCTGCTCTACGCCTATGGTGATCCGATGCGTCCGCACGCACCGACGGCCGCGCGGCTGCGCGCACTGGCGCGACTGTACCGCCAGGATGCCGGTCGCCTGATGCAGCTCGCCGAGGAGTTGGAGCGCGCCGCCGCCCGCCAGCGCACACGTCGCTGACGGTCGCCGGCGAGCGCTCGTGACCATCACTCACCAGCCGAACACAGAACGAAGCCTGTAGCTCCGCCGCGACATCCTGTGCGATCCGCGCTGTTCGTTACTGGCAACCGGTCGCTTAAGTACACATAATGTACACGCGCCGGCGCCACCGACCCGCGATCGTGTGGCAAGAGAGTTGCCTCTCGGCGACCAGCCCAATCAAAGGGAACGCATGCGAGTCCTTGGAATCACCGAAGGAGACTGTGGTGCGGCCGCCGTCGAGGACGGCCGCATCGTCGCGGCCGTCAACGAAGAGCGACTGACGCGGATGAAGCTGGTCGAGGGATTCCCTCGCCGCGCCATCTGGGAGACACTCCGCCTCTGCA
Source organism: Gemmatimonadaceae bacterium (assembly GCA_035249955.1). Lineage (GTDB taxonomy): Bacteria > Gemmatimonadota > Gemmatimonadetes > Gemmatimonadales > Gemmatimonadaceae > DATFFQ01. Next base: position 17,214 of record DATFFQ010000063.1, on the reverse strand, counting down.
ACTGGCCGATCGAGAGCATCGATGCCGTCATCGTCGGCGGCACGAAAGAGTTCTTCAACGACGAGCTGAAGCCCTTCAGGGGTTGGCTGCGCGACGAGCGCGAGTATCACGGCATCGGCGGCCACATCAAGCATCTGGCGGGCAAGCTCTCACGGTACCGCAACCGGCTGCCGGTTCTCGAGTCGGCCTACTATGCGGCGCTGGCGCCCAGCTACTGGCACCGTCGCTCGGCGGTGACCCGCGTGCTGCGCGGCGAGTACGGCGTCGCCTGTCCCATTCGCTTCGTGGATCACCACCTGGCGCACGTCACGTCGGCGTACTTCACGAGCGGCTTCGACGACGCGCTCATCGTGTCGATGGATGGTGGCGGCGACGGCAAGAGCTCGCTGATCTATGCCGCGCGCAACGGCCGGTTGGAGTACGTGCATCACACGTCGGCGTTCAACTCGCTAGGCAACTACTACGCCTACCTCACGCACATCTGCGGCTTCGCGGCGATGCGGCACGAAGGGAAGGTGACGGGCCTGGCCGCGCACGGGCAGCCACGATACCTGTCCGTGCTGCGACAATTCATCGACGAGCGCGATGGCCGTCTCTTCAACGATGGCGGCGTGGTATTCCACGAAGCGCTCGCCGAGCTGCGGCGGCGACTGCCGGCCGGCTGGACGCGCGAGGACTTGGCCGCGAGCATCCAGGCGCACACCGAGGAGCTCGTGCGGCGCTACGTGCGCCATTGGGCCCGGCAGACCGGGCTGCGCGACGTCGCGCTGGCCGGAGGCGTCTTCGCCAACGTGCGGGTGAACGAGGAGGTGCTGAACCTCGCCGAGGTGGACCGCGTGTTCATCTTCCCGCACATGGGCGATGGCGGACTTGGCGTCGGTGCGGCGCTCGCCGCTTGCCTTCCGGGAACGCTCGACCGGATGATGCCGCGCGATTCCAGCCCGTTGCCGCACGTATACCTCGGCACGCCGCTCGCCGTGAGCGAGATCGAGATCGCGATGCGGAAGCACGCGCTGGCACCGGAGCCGCTGTCACAATCGATCGAGGACGAAATCGCGGATCTGCTGGCGCAGGGCCACGTCGTGGCGCGCGCGCATGGCGCCATGGAATACGGACCGCGCGCCCTCGGCAACCGCTCCATCCTGTATCAACCCACCGATCGCAGCGTGAATGATTGGCTCAACACCAATCTCCAGCGCACGGAGTTCATGCCGTTCGCGCCATCCGTGTTGCCCGATGAGGTGGATCGCTGTTTCGGATCGGCGGCCGACGGCGCGAAGCACGCGGCCGAGTTCATGACCATCACCTTTCACTGCACTCCGTGGATGCGGCGGGAAATGCCGGGCGTGGTCCATCTCGACGGAACGGCTCGCCCGCAGATCGTGCGGCGGGAGCACAACCCGGGCTTCCATCGCATCATCGAGGCGTTTGCCGAACGCACGGGATTGCCGGGCATCATCAACACCAGCTTCAACATGCACGAGGAGCCGATCGTCTGTACGGCGGACGATTGCCTGCGGGCGTTCCTCGCTGGAAAGCTGGACTACATCGCGCTGGGACCCTACCTTATCAGGCATCCCGCCGGTGTCTCCCACCAGCTCCAGCCAGTCCGCGGCGCCAGGGTTCAGGAGGCGTCGCCGAGGTAGCCCACGATGCTGCAACCCTCCCTGCTCCTGATCTTGCTGGTGAAGCACATCGAGGGAGGGTTGCTGTTGAGCGCCGGCATGACGGCGCTGCCAAGGCTCGTCAAGGACCAGCCTCCACGCGGGTGGACGATCGCCTGGATCATCGGCTGGCCACTGCTCGCCGCCGCCTTTGTGGGTGGTGTGCTGTGCATGGCGGCGCGCCGCGGACGGCGGCGGCTGTCGCGCGCCAGCGTTCGGACGCGCGGGTGACGGTCGCCGCCTAACGGGCGTTCAACGCCGCCGGCCGAAACGGCTCACGCCGTCTTCGATGCCGCCCGCCGCTCACCGTACCGCTGTGTCGCGTAGCCGACGATGACTCCCACCAGACTGCCCGGCAGCATGATCTGGAAGTAATAGCCGCGCTGCATGTACGCGACGATGAAGGCGAGGAGTGCCCCGACGGTCAGCCCGAACAGGATGCCGAGCGGGAGCGAATTCACCTTCCTCGCGAAGAGCCCGATCAACACGCCGGCAATGAGCCCCTTGACCGTCGATCCGACGACGATACCGCCGAGGTCGGCGCGCGCGGCTGGCGTGAAGTACGCCGTCAACCCGTCGAAGATGCCGAGGATGCCTCCGAGCAGCAGGCCGAGCACCAGTTTGTTCATGGATCGAGCCCTGGCAGAGTGTGAGGACGTGCCTGAATACCCGCGGTGTGCCAACCGCGCTCCTTCCATCCGTTCAACGTCTCACCGATTCTCATTACACGCCGGCGATCAGGAGCAAGAGCATCCGTACCACCAGGTACGCCACGATCAGCACGATCGGGACGCGATACTTCCTGAACAGCCGCTGGGCGCGCTCGAGAAGCCCTTCCCGGTAGGCGCTCACCGGAAGCCCCTCGCCGAATCGTTCGATGTCCGCCGACAGCTCGGCGACCGCCGCGTATCGCGCGTTCGGGTCGGCCGCCATCGCCCTGGCGGCGATCGCGGCAAGCGGTCGGGGCACGCGCGCCGACCCGTCGTCGTGCGGGCGCCCATGCCGGAGCAGGTAGCTGAGGATCGCGCCGAGCGAATAGACGTCGGAGCGCTCGTCGACCTCGGCGATCTCGCCGCGAGCCTGCTCCGGTGACATGTAGCCCGGCGTGCCGAGCACGGTGCCATGTCCGGTGATCGGCTCCGACGCCACGAACGCGGCGGTGGCGGTTGATGCCGGCGTGCGGATCGCATCGTCCAGGAGCTTGGCGATCCCCCAGTCCAGCACGAGCACTTCCCCGAACGGCCCGACCATGATGTTCTCGGGCTTGAGGTCGCGATGCACCACACCGTGCGCGTGCGCGAACGCCACCGCCTCGCAGATGCGTCCAAAGATGCGCAGCAGCTCGGTGAGCGACGCGCCGGCCGTGACGTGATCGTCGAGTCGTCCCCCGCGCACGAGCTTCATGGTGTAGAACACGCGTCCGTCGGCCAGCGTCCCCACGTCGTGAACGGGAACGATCCCCGGATGCTCGAGCCTGGCCAGCGTTCTCGCCTCGCGCAGCAGTCGCGCCGCGGCATCCGGTGCGACCTCGGGCACGCTCAAGACCTTGAGCGCGACATGGCGATCCAGCTCCCGATCGCGCGCGCGGTAGACCGCGGCCATCCCGCCCCGTCCGACCGCGTCGATGAGCTCGTACCGTGTGCCGGTGAGATCCGGGAGCGATGCGGCACGCCTCAGATGGTCGATCGTCTGATCGGAGACGTACTTCATGTCAGGTCGACGCCGAGCAGCTCGCGCGCTTCGGCGTGGAACTCGTGGTCGCTGCCGGTGATCTCACGCAGCCGCTCGAGCACCAGCCGTCGGAACTCGCGCCGCGCGAACGCCAGGTAGTTGGTCACCTGCGTGACCGGAATGTCGAGCTCGGCGGCGAGCTGCGCATAGGTGATCGAGCGCGCGCCCTCCGCGTCCAGATCGTACCGTTCGAAGACCGCGAAGTGCACCGGCTTACCGGCGTGCTCACACTGGATGCGAAGGGCATCGATGGCGTCGCTGAACAGCGCGCGTATCCACTCGCGGCGAAAAAATTCCTCGGTGTCCACGTCGTCACGGAGCTCGCTCGCCCGCAGCTCGTCCTCGGCGAGCGCGAAGTCGAGCGACACGTGGCGCGCCGCACCGCCGCGCTTCAGCCGTCTCGCAGCCTTCCGCTGGTTCGACGCGAAGCCATCCAGGCACACGCGCAGATAGGTGCGGAAGCGGGCCTGCCCGGCGACGTAGCGGGCGAAGAAGCGCTTCTCCAGCGCCGTCGCGAAGAAATCCTGCGTGAGGTCCTCGGCGTCCTGCGGGGCCGCGTTCCACTTGAGGCGCAGATACTTGTAGACCGGGCGCCAGTAGGCGGCCGTCAGCGTCTCGAGCGCCCGGGCCCGTACGTGCTCATCGTCGCTGCGGACGGCGTTGATGATGGAATAGCGCGTGACGGGAAAGCGGTCCTCGCGGGTGATGCCCATTCCGAGAGGATCGGCTGGCCGTGCGCGGCTGTCAATTGTCCCCGGAGCGGCTCCGGGAACGGCTGGCTGGGAGCTACGGCCGGCGCGGCGCGGCGGCCACCTTGGGCCCACCCGTCGCGGCGTCGGCGAGATCGGGCATGTGAACCTCCAGCCCGAGCGAGGGGAGTGTCACCGAGTAGCCGCGAACCAGCTGCTCGTTGTACCGATCGAGCGAGAAATCGAAGGGGTCGCTCGTGTCGGCATCCACGATGCGCATGTCCGCATCGACCATGAAGAGCTTTCCGAAGCGGAGCGTTCCGCCGCGATAGTACATGTAGTTGCCTCGCCCATCTCCACCCTCGGCCGCCTGCTCGGCGCGCGACCGGCGAGTCTGCGCGAATGTCTGGACGAGCGAGCGTCCCTCGACGCGCACGGCGACCACGCGACCGCTGATGCGCGGTGGCGGGAGCAGGCTGTCGGGATCCAGGTAGAGGTCGTTGCCGCGAACCGTCACCCCTCGTGCCTTGGTCACATCGATCACGTCCTCCAGCTCGATGTCGAGCGCTTGCATCAGGCCGCGCGCACCGATTCCCATGATGCGCGTCTTCACCGGATGCAGGCGGATCGTCCCGTCAGGCATGGCCGACACGGTCGAGGTAATGGTGAAGGGAACACTCATCGCCTTCCGGAGCACGCCGGACTGCACGACGTTCCCGTTTTCCATCGTGACGCGGATGCGCCGCAGCGGTGCGCCGCGATAGGCGAACACATGCTCGTTGAGCAGTGCGCTCAGCGCAGCCTCCGACATCCCGACCTCCGCCGAGTCGATGGCGATGCTGAAGGAGCGGCTGTCGTCGAAGTTGATCGGAGCGCCCGGGGTGGTGGCGCGCATCTCACCCGTGAGGCGGCGGACGTGGAGCACGATCCGGTCGCTCAGGCGGAAATAGACGTTGCGCATGCGCACGTGGGTGGCATCGTCGCCGGTGAGGCGGCGCACCGCCGTTGGAGCGTCCGTGTCGTGCGCCGCGCGATCGGTATCGGCCACGATGGTGCCGCGCGCTTCGGCCTCGTCGATCCTGCCACCGCAGCCGCCCATCGCGAGCACGGCCAGCGCGATTGCGGGCCACGGGCTCGGCGTGTGTGCGGTGCGACTCGACGGAGGGGCAGGGAACATGCGACTCGGGGCTGACGTTTCGCCTGCGTACGGTGCAGGTTGCGTGCTCGCCGAGCGGGCGCGGCGTGGCCGACCGTTACATTCCTCGCATGCATCGCAAAGCCATCAACCATCTGAAGCGCGTCGACCCCACCCTGGGGCGCGTGATCGAGCTCGTCGGCCCCTGCCGCTTCCAGGCTGTGTCCAACGGCACGCACTTCGATGCCATCGTGCGGGCCATCGTGTACCAGCAGCTCTCGGGCCGAGCGGCCAGTACCATCCATCGCCGGTTGCAGGAGCACTACGGTGGCGCACCGGTGCCGCGCCAACTGCTCGAAACGCCTGACGAGGCGCTTCGCGCGGTTGGGCTCTCGCGCCAGAAGATCGCCTACCTGCGCGACCTCGCGCTCAAGTGTGAGTCGGGGGAGGTGCCGATCATGCGGCTGCACGAGCTCGATGATGCAGCGGTGATCGATGCGCTCACGAAGGTGAAGGGCGTTGGTGTGTGGACCGCGCAGATGTTCCTGATCTTCCGTCTTGCCCGTCCAAACGTGCTTCCCGACCTGGACCTGGGGGTTCGCAAGGCCATCCGGCGCGTGTACGGGCTGCGCAAGATGCCGACGTCGCAGCGCGTACACTCCATCGGTGCGTGCTGGCGTCCGCACTGCACCATCGCTTCGTGGTACCTCTGGCGCAGCCTGGAGCACGACGCCAAAGATCGGGCTCGGACGGCGAAGCGCCCGCGCACTCGGTCGGCGCGGCGATCATCGCGGCGCGGGCGGTGAGCCGCGCCGGCCGAGCGGTGAGCGTCGCTCGCGAAAGCCGGCTCGCGCTCTTCGCCATTACCACTCCGGGGCTCGAATCGATTGCCGCGTCGGAGCTGCGCGCGGTGGGCATCGTCCCGCGCCGAACGCAGGCGGGCGGTGTGTCGTTCGAGGGTCCGCTGGAGACCGTGTACCGCGCGAACCTGTGGTCGCGCACCGTGAGCCGCGTCATCGCGCGAGTCGGCGAGTTCCACGCTGCCTCCTTCAGCGAGCTGGAGAAGCGAACACGACGCCTGCCGTGGGAGCGATTCGTGTCCCCCGATGGTGCGCTGCGCTTGCACGTAACCTGCCGCAAGTCGCGGCTGTACCATTCCGATGCCGTCGGCGAGCGCGTGGCCGGTGCCATCGAGGGCCGCGTAGGCGGCACCGGCGCGCCGCACTCGTTAGGCGCGGGAGACGAGGACAGCGACCAACCGGGCGATCAGCTGGTCGTCGTCCGTCTGCTGCACGATCGCTGCACGGTGAGCATCGACTCGTCGGGGGCGCTGCTGCACCGGCGAGGATACCGGCTCGCCACGGCGAAAGCGCCGCTGCGCGAGACGCTCGCCGCCGCGGCGCTGCTGGCCAGCGAATGGCGGCCGGATGCGCCGCTCCTCGATCCCATGTGCGGGTCGGGAACCATTCCCATCGAGGCGGCGCTCATCGCGCGGCGCATCGCCCCCGGCGTCCGGCGGCGCTTCGCCTTCGAGCACTGGCCCGAGCGCGATCCCGGCCGGTGGAGCGCACTCATCGAGGAGGCGTCGTCGCGGGCACTGGCCCGCGCGCCGGCGCCCATTCAGGGCTCCGACCGCGATGCCGGCGCGATCGACGCGGCGCGCGCCAACGCCGAGCGCGCCGGCGTCGCAGCGGACGTGGAGCTGGTTCGACGCCCGATCTCGGCGATCGAGCCGCCCGCCGGAGCCGGGTGGATCGTCACCAATCCACCGTACGGGACCCGCGTCGGTGAGCGCGACGCGCTGCGTGATCTCTACGCGACGCTCGGGACCGTCGTTAGGCGCCGCTGCCCTGGATGGTCGGTGTCCATGATATCCGCCAGCGCGAGGCTCGAGCGGCAAACCGGGCTCGCCTTCCAGGAGCTCGCTCGCACCCGCAGCGGCGGCATCCCGGTGAGGCTGCTGCGCGCGATCGCCTAGCGCGCAGGCTTCGAGCGCGGCACGGGCGGCGCGGCGATCGGATGACCGATGCGGCGTTCGAGCCACCGCGCGAACGCCGATCCCGCGTACCGCAGCAGAATCGCCACCAAAAGAAAGCGCGCCGTTCGCACGCCGAGGATGGCGAGCGTGAAGTGCAGCACCGGCACGCCGAACAGGCCGGCGGCGATCGACGCCAGCTTCGGTGATGCCATCGGCAACGAGCCGAGCACGACCGCGATCCAGCCACGCTGCTCGAACCAATCGCGCAGTCCCTCGACCTTGTCCCGGCTCACGTCGAGCCACGCGAGCAGCGGCTCGCCGATCTGGTCGAAGGCGAAGGCGCCGATGCCGAAGGCCACGAGTCCGCCGATGACCGAGCCGGCGATCGCCCACCACATGAGGTCGAAGATGCGGCGCGGGTCGGCGAGTCCGAGCGGCACGAGCACGGCATCGCTGGGTCCGGGCACCACCGATCCGTTGAGCACGCCCCAACCGAGCACGGCCGTACGCGACCATCCCGATTCAGCGATGCGATGCAGCGACGCGATGAGCCGCACGAGCAGCGGATCGCGGGCGGCAGCAGCAGAACCGTCCGGAGCCGGCGGCGGTGACGAGGCGGGATGGCTCATGGAGGAAGTATAGCGCGTGGCGCGCGGCGGGAGCGATGAGAGGGTAACTCAGTCCACTCTCGGCACCCTCTCACTGACCAACCCACGCTCGTGTTCTACACGTCGAGCACCACTTTCCCGAAGGTGGCGTTGCTCTCCAGCCGTTCATGGGCAGCGCGGATCTCCGTCAGTGGGAACGTGCTGTCGATCACCGGCGCGACGATGCCCCGTTCCAGGAAGGGCACCACCTCGGCCGCGAACGCGCGCGTCACCTGAATCCGCTCCTCCAGCGGACGTGAGCGGAGCACCGTACCCCGGATGGTGAGCCGCTGGCGCAGCACACGCCCAAGGTCGATCGGAGCCGACGTGCCGCCCACGAGACCCACGAGCATGAGCCGCCCCGTGTTGGCGAGCGCGGCGATGCTGGCCGGGACGTAGGCGCCTCCCACCAGCTCGAGCACGACATCGACGCCACGACCGTTGGTCCATCTCGCGACGGGCGCGGCGATCGCCGACGGGTCGCCCGCGACGACGACGCCATCCTCCAACCCCAACTCTCGCGCGCGCTCGATCTTGTCCGCGGTGCGTGCCGTGCCGTAGGGGATGGCGCCGAGCGCGCGACAGAGCTGCACGGCGGCGAGTCCGACACCGCTGCCGACGGCGTGGATGAGTACGTGCTCACCGGGGCGAAGATTGGTCTGGGTAACGAGCGCGTCGTGCGCCGTGATGAACGCTTCGGGGATCGCGCCCGCTTCACGCCATGATAGGCCGTCGGGCAGGCGCGCCAGCGTTCGCTCGTGCACCACGCAGTACTCGGCGTGGGCGCCGCCACCGACGAGTCCGAAGACGCGATCCCCTCGCTGCCAGCGCGTCGCGCCGGGACCCAGCGCCGCTACCTCGCCGGCGATCTCGATGCCCGGAATGTCGGACGGCCATCCCAATGGCGCGGCGTATCCACCGCGGCGCTGCAGGAGATCGGCGCGGTTGAGCGCCGACGTTCGCACCCGCACCAGCACCTGCTCGGCTCCGGGGACCGGATCAGGCAGCTCGCGCAGCGCGAGCACATCGGGACCGCCGGGGCCGGTGATGACCGCCGCGCGCATGGACGTTCTAGGCTCGGAGCTCGGCGCCTCCCGATGGTCGCGGATCGGGGCGATCGATGTCGAGCTGTGCACGCAGCGAGGCCGGCAGCTCGGCCGCGAAATGCTCCATCTCGCCCGCTGAGACCGCCTCGCGCAAGACCTGGAACACCGCCCTGGCGTGGCGGATCGCATCGGCAGTCTGCACACGCTCACGGTGTCCCACGTGGCTCCAGAACTCGTCGGTCGAGAGCTCCTGAACGCGTGGACCGCGGCGCAGCAGGTACTGGGCGAGCTCCCGGGGCAGCTGCGCGGCGAGGTGCGTCGTGGCGCCTTGCGTCACTCGCTCGGCGAGAGTCTCGAAGGTGGCGCGGACCGCACGCTCCGCTGCCTCGCGCGAATCCATGTCGCCGAGCTCCTGGACGCGCCGGAGGAACACCACGTGATGCATCGGACTCTCCTGGGAACGCTGAAATGAGAATATGCACGCACAACTCGCATTCCGATACCGGTCGCAGTGCGCGCGGCACGACCGATGCCGTGCATGCATTGGGTGCGCTGGTAGAACCGACGGTGGAGGCTACGACGCGATGACGCGAGAGCGAAGGCATCGAGGCGGTCCGCCCGTGAGCGAGTCGCTCCGGGAGTACGGGCGCGGGATCGCCGGAGGACTGATATTCAGTCTCCCGCTCATCTACACGATGGAGATGTGGTGGGCGGGGATCAGCGTGCGACCGGAGCGGCTCATCGTCTACGTCCTGGTGACGTTCGTGCTCCTGCTCGGCTACAACCGGTACGTGGGACTTCGCCGCGACGATAGTTGGATCGAGGTGGGCATCGATTCGATCGAGGAGATGGGGTTGGGACTTCTCATCTCTGCGCTGATGCTCTTCCTCCTCGGGCGATTGGATGCGGACGAGGGCGCGCACGAGCTGATCGGAAAGATCGTCATCGAGGCGATGACGGTTGCCGTGGGTGTGTCGGTGGGAACCGCACAGCTTGGCGGGTGGCCACGGGAGCGCAATGGCGGACGCGTCCGCGAGGACACGGGCATGCGGGGAGCCGGCACCGCACGCGAAGCACGCGGCGCCGGCTGGTTTTACGGACAACTCGTGATCGCGTTCTGTGGCGCCGTGCTCTTCGCGGCGAACATCGCGCCCACGGAGGAGATTCCGATGATCGCCGCGCACACGACGACGTGGAGACTCCTCGGGCTATCGCTGCTGGCGGTCGCGCTCGGCGGGTTGATTCTGTACTACTCCGGCTTCACCGGGGCCGACCGGTACGTGTCGCACGGCGGCATCGCGAACGCGCTCGTCGGCAGCGTGATCACCTTCGCCGTGGCGCTCGTCGCATCGACGCTCCTGCTCTGGTTCTTCGGGCGATTCGATGGGGCGGGGACGGCGCTCGTTGCATCGCAGGTGCTCGTGCTCGCGTTCGTCGCTACGCTCGGCGCATCGGCCGGCCGACTGCTGCTCCAATGAGGCGGATCGAGAAGAACTGGCTCGAGTGGTCGGTGTTCGGCATCGGCCTCCTGGTCGTCATCGGGACGCTCGGCTTCCTCGTTGCCGACTCCGTTGCCAATGAGGCGTCGCCGCCGGCGCTGCTGGTGAGCACCGGCGCCGCGCGGCCGACCGAAGCAGGATTCCTGCTGCCGGTCACGGTGCGGAACGCCGGCGGGATTACGGCAGAGAACGTGCTGATCGAAGTGGTGGTGCGAGTGGATGGCCGGCCGGCCGAGCGCGCCGAGCTCAGGATGGGGTTCGTGCCTCGCCGGGCCATGAGGGAGGGGTGGGTCGTGCTGGCGACGGATCCTCGGTCGCCGGCGCGGATCGCGGCGCGCGCGGTCGCCTACGAGGTGCCGTGAGGGCTCACGGACTTGCGCTCGTCCCCATGTGGAGCCCTCGCAACATCTCGCGTGGTACCTGCATCGTACTGTGACGATCCAATGGTGGCACACGCTTCCCGGCCAGAGCCTGCCGGACACCGGGTAAGCTATTGAAACACAGGATATTGCTGGGCCGACGGCTGTCTCGCGGCGGAGTGGCTGTGCTCTTGCTGAAGAAAAGGGCCGACGCCGGCATGGAGACGCCCCCCGCCGGCCGTAGTCAGCCTTCTTGATGGTCCGTAAGGGCGCGCGCGGCACCGCCACCGGTGCACTCGACCTGGACGAGGCGTGCGTGAGGAGGTTTGATGACGGTACGGGGGGGCGCCAGCCGGAGCCCCGTCACTTTCCCTCCACGTGATGTACCAGCATCGCTCCCTCCACGTGATGCACCAGACATCGCTGCGTCCGCTTCTCGCGCTACTCGTCACTCTCGCGGCGTGTGCACCGGTCGCGCGCCCCGTTGCCGGTCGGCCAGCGGCGACCTTCCTGCTCGTGAACGACGTGTACGTTCCCGACACGTCGCGGGACGGCACCGGTGGCTTGCATCGCCTGGCGACGGTGCACCGGGCGCTCGATCGCGAGCGCGATGCCATCTTCGTGCTTGCCGGCGACGTGCTCTCGCCCAGTCTGCTCAGCAAGTGGTACGGTGGACGTCAGATGATCGACGCCTTCAATGCAGCGGGATTGGAGTACGCGACGTTCGGCAATCACGAGTTCGAGCTGCCACGCGACACGCTCATCGCGCGAGTGGCCGCATCGCGGTTCACGTGGATCTCGTCGAACTGCGCGCTGGCCGACGGTTCGGCGTTTCCGGGCGTTGCTCCCTGGGACACTCTCACCACCGGCGGCATTCGCGTCGGTCTCTTCGCCGTCACCATCCAGGGCGAGTATCGTAGCTACGTTCGCTGCGCCGATCCCGACAGCGCGGCGCACGCGGCCATCGAGACACTCAAGGGCCTCGGCGCCGAGCTCATCGTCGGCCTCACCCATCAGGATGTGACCGCCGACAGCGCGCTCCTCGCGCGAGAGTCCGACGTCGCCCTCATTCTCGGTGGACACGAGCACACCGCGCACAACGTGTTGGTGGATGGGCAGCGTCGCGTGGTCAAGGCAGACGCGAACGCCCGCAGCGCGCAGGTGGTGACGCTCTCACGTCAGGGTGGCGGCTGGGCATCGGAGCAGCAGCTCGTGCGCATCGATGCGAGCGTCGAGACCGATGCGGCAACGGCCGCGGTGGTCGATGCATGGCGCGACAGTCTCGTGAAGCGTCTCGGACCCGAGCGAGTGGTCGGCACGGCTCCCGAGCCCCTGGAAGGGCGCGACGACGTGTGTCGATCGCGGGAATGCTCGCTCGGCAACCTCGTGACCGACGCGCTGCGCCTGGGGACGCGGGCGGATGTTGCGCTCATCAATGCCGGCAACATGCGCATCGATGATGTGATCGGTCCGGGTACGATCACCAACTACCATCTCGAGTCGATTTTCCTCTTCGCCGACGAGAGCCGCAACGTCACCTTTCCGCTCACCGGTGCACGCGTGCGCGAAGTGCTCGAGCACGGCCTGTCCGACCGCAGCGTCGGTCGCGGCGCGTTTCTCCAGATGTCGGGAGTGGAGGTTCGCTACGATCCAGCGCGGCCCTCCGGATCGCGGATCGTGGGTGACGTGCGGCGCAGCGACGGCGCCGTCGTCTCACCGGGGGACTCGCTGCGTGTGACGTTCGGCGTGTATCCGGCCTGTCAGGGCGGCGATGGGTACCAGATCCCGGAGGCCGCCGATGCGTGCAAGACCGGCGCGACCGCGCCGCGCGCCGTCGATCTCCTGCTCCAGCACGTGACGGAGCGCCTCAACGGCCGAATCGCCGCTCCACGCAGCGGCCGGCTCCAGCGCCAGCCATAGCCGGTCCTCGTGGCGAAGACGCTGGTTCAGACCTTACTCACTTCCGTCACCAGCGCGGTCAGCATTTTCTTCGCATCGCCGAAGAGCATCGCGGTACGCTCCAGGTAGTAGAGCGGGTTGTCGATGCCGGCGAATCCGGCGGCCATGCTGCGCTTGATCACGATCGTACTCTTGGCCTGATCCACGTTGAGGATCGGCATGCCGAAGAGCGGACTCGACGGGTCGGTGCGAGCGGCGGGGTTCGTCACGTCGTTGGCGCCGACGACGAGCGCGACATCGGTGCGCTCGAACTCCCGATTGATCTCGTCCATCTCGAACAGCTGCGTGTACGGCACGTCCGCCTCGGCCAGCAGCACGTTCATGTGGCCCGGCATGCGCCCGGCAACGGGGTGGATCGCGTATTTCACGTCGATGCCTCGCTTTTCCAGCAGCGCGGCCAGCTCTCGTACCGTGTGCTGCGCCTGGGCGACGGCGAGACCGTACCCTGGCACGACGATCACCGAGCGCGCGTAGGCCAGCATCACTGCCGCGTCTTCCGGCGTTACCGAGCGAACGGTGCGATCACCCGTCGCGATCGCCTGCGTGCCGGCCTGGGCCCCGAACGCGCCGAACAACACGTTCGTGAGCGAGCGGTTCATGGCGCGGCACATGATCTGGGTGAGGATGATACCGGAGGCTCCCACCAGGGCGCCGCTGATGATCAACACGTTGTTGTGGAGCACGAACCCCGCCGCGGCGCCCGCCATCCCCGAGTAGGAGTTGAGCAGCGAGATCACCACCGGCATGTCGGCGCCGCCGATCGGCACCACGAGCAGCACGCCCAGCGCCAGGGACAGCACCGCCATCGCCACGAAGATGGCCGGATGCGCGAACGCCACGTCGGGTCGGGCGAACGAGACGACCAGATAGGTGGCCAGCGCCAGAATGCCGAGGAATATCGTCAGGTTCACCGTCTTCTGGAGCGGAAAGACGACCGCACGCCCCGTCATCAGCTCCTGCAGCTTGGCGAACGCGACCATGCTGCCGGTGAAGGTCACCGCTCCGATCAGCATCGCCAGCATGGTGCTGACCGAGACGTCGAGCGGAATGGTCGCGGCCGACGGATCGGCGGCGTAGGCATCGCTCACGCGTCGCATGAGGAGGTTGAACTCCGCCGCCGCCACCAGCGCCGACGCGCCACCGCCGAAGCCATTCAGCAGTGCGACCATCTGCGGCATGGCGGTCATCTTCACCGCCACCGCCATCCACGCGCCGACAATGGCGCCGATCGCCACGCCCAGCGCGATGTACTCGAAGCGCACCACCTCGCGCTCGAAGAGCGCGGCCGCGATGGCCAGCAGCATCCCGATCGCGCCCAGCACGTTCCCGCGCCGCGCCGTTCTCGGCGACGACAACAGCTTCAGGCCGAGAATGAACAGGACGGCGGAAACGAGATAAGCGAGCTGAACGAGCTGGCGTGTGTCCTCGGCGCCGTTCACCGCGTTTCGTCTGGCTTACGCTTGAACATCCGCAGCATCCGGTCGGTCACCAGGAATCCTCCGACGACGTTGATCGCACCGAACGCCACCGCGATCACGCCAAGTATGGTGTTGAACGGCTCATCGAGCCGTCCGGCGATGACGATGGCGCCGATGATCGCAATGCCCGAGATGGCGTTGGACCCCGACATCAGTGGCGTGTGCAGCAGCGTCGGCACCTTGGTGATGACTTCGAAGCCGACGAACACCGCAAGGACGAAGATGTAGATGGCGACCAACAGCTCACCGACCACGCGACCTCCAATGAAGATGCGGGACCGTCACGACGCGACCGCCGCCAGCCGCGCACGCACCCCTTCGTGCACGACCTTGCCGTCGTGCGCCACGCACGCGTCGCGGATGATCTGATCGTCGAAGTCGAGATGGAGCGCGCCCTCCTTGATGATGAGGGCGAGCAGCGCGGCAATGTTGCGGGAGTACATCTGGCTGGCGTGCACCGGCAGCGTCGAGCTGAAGTGCAGCGGCGCGTGAATCGTCACGCCATGCTCGCTCACCGACTCGCCCGGTCGCGACAGCTCGCAGTTGCCGCCGAACTCCGCCGCGAGATCCACGATCACCGAGCCGGGCTTCATGGCCCGAACCATGTCGGTCGTGATCAGGGTCGGCGCGCGCTGGCCCGGGATGAGCGCGGTGGTGATCACGACATCGGCATCGCGCACACGGCCGCCGATCAGCTCGAGCTCGCGCCGGTGCGCATCCTCCGAGAGCTCCTTGGCGTAGCCGCGCTGGTCTTCCGTGTCCTGCGCTCCGAGTGCCGCCTCGACGAAGGTAGCGCCCAGACTCTGCACTTGCTCGCGCACCGCCGGCCGCGTGTCGAAGGCCTCGACCACCGCACCGAGTCGGCGCGACGTCGCGATGGCCTGCAGCCCCGCCACGCCGGCGCCGATCACGAACACACGCGCCGGCGTGATCGTACCGGCGGCCGTCATGAGGAGCGGGAAGAAGCGAGGAAGCGACGATGCCGCGAGCAGCACCGCGCTGTAGCCCGTTACGGTGCTCATGGACGAGAGGACATCGAGCGCTTGCGCGCGCGCGATGCGCGGGATCGCATCCATGCTGATGCAGGTGATGCCGCGCTCGGCGAGCCGCTGCACGAGCTCCGGGTTGGCGAAGGGCTGGAGCACGGCAATGAGCAGCGCGCCCCGCTTGAGCAGCTCGACCTCGTTCACGCCATCCCGCGATCCCGTGGCCGGCTCGAGCGGGCGATTGATCTTGACGATCACGTCCGACCGCTCGTACAGCGATCGGGCGTCCGTGCTGATCGTGGCGCCCGCCGCTTCGTACGCATGGTCGGCAAGAAAGGAGGCTGCGCCGGCGCCGGCTTGAATGGACACGCCGACCCCGGAGCGAACGAGCTTTTCCACCGTCTCCGGGACCAGCGCGACACGTCGTTCGCCGGGAGTGATCTCCCGCGGTACGCCGAGCAGCATGGCGGAGAGCTTACCGGCCCACGCGGCTCCGGTCAACCGCGCCTGGACCGCCTCGCGGGGGTCTCGGGACGAGCGAGGTGGTCAATTGTGTGACAGCCATCACGGTCGCGGATCCGTGCTCCCCGTATATGTTGGACTGTCGTGCCGGTTGGCGCGGAGCACCATTGGACCCCCCACCGTGAGGCACATGCGCGCAGTTTGCATTGCACGACACCGATACCTGAGCGACCACATCTGCGCACTCGTCCAGGACGCCGACGTCGATGCCACATCGGTCGTCGGCTTCGAGGAGGGAATGAACGTCACGCGCAGCGCGCTCCCCGACGTCGTTCTCTGCGAGTACGATCTGTTGGTCACGGCTCCACTCAATGAATGGGAGGAAGACGCGCAGCTCTCGCGCGTGCCGGTGATCGCCGTCAGTCTGACGCGACGGCCGGACGAATCACACCTGCTCGACACCAACGGCATCGCTGGCTTTCTCTACCTGCCGATGCTCACGCGCGAGATGACCTCGAAGGTGGTGCGAGCAGCCACCGCCGGCCGCATACGCCCAGCCCCGCAGGCGCTCCGGTGGGACACCCGGCAACCTCAGGTGCATCGAGCGGATTGAGTCGCCGCTGGGCCGCCCGGCGCCGACGGCACGAGCAGGTCGATGGGGGTGCGAGACGAAGAAGCCGCGCCCTGCTACCACTCATTCTCGGGGTCCTCTCCCTCCCTGCCTGCGACGGCAGAGATGGCGCATCGCGTCCTCCCACCGTGCAGGCTCCGGCTGCGACACCGAAGGATCCCGCGACCATCGCCGCCGAGAGCACTGCCGCGGCGCGCGACCAGTGGAACAAGGCGGAGGTGGTACGTCGACTCACCGAGGCGGGACTGGTGGTGGCCGACTCCGGCCGCTCGGTTCGTCACGCACCGCTGTCGATACACGGTGACGTGCTTCACGTGAGCGGGAGCGAGCTGGTGCTGTTCGTCTACGACGGCGCCGAGGCACGTGCGCGCGACGCCGCGACACTCGATACGACGTCGACGCCCGGCTCCCGCGTGATCGTCGTCAACAACCTGGTCGCCCTGCATCGAACCACGCGCGAGCAGCTGGCCGAGCGCGTGCACGATGTCCTCACCGCGCGCCACATCGGCGCGCCCGCCAGGTAGCGCCGCAGATGCGACCGGCGCGACGTACCCGGATGCGAAGCGGGCCCGGCTTGCGCCGGACCCGTCGCATGACTCGCGTTACCGTTCGGTCTAAATCACCCGGCGGCTTACGCGCACTCGGGGACGCCGTCCTTCGAGGTGCCGGCGACCTTGCTGCCGACGTAGATATCGCACTTCTTGCTCGTACCGGTGTGCGTCGCCTGCGCGCTCCAGCCCTTGCCGTCGGCGGCGTAGCTGCCCACGGTCACGCCCTGACTCGACTGGAAGGCGGTGCCGAGGTCGGTGGTGTAGGTCTGGTTGTCGGCGAAGTACCCTTCCTCGGCGGTGGCCAGGTTGCGGAGGTCACTCTTCATGGCCGCCACGTAGGCCTTCTCCTTCGTGTTGGCGAACTTCGGAATCGCGATCGCGGCCAGAATGCCGATGATG
>DATFFQ010000062.1:0-2687 GCA_035249955.1 Gemmatimonadaceae bacterium | reverse complement strand
GTCCCGTGCGTCGTCCATGGGACGAAGGAGATCCAGGGGAAGGGCGACGTAGCCGTCCGTGCCGGTGAGATCGAGATCACGTTGCTCGAGCCGATCCCGACCGCGGGCATGACGTACGAGGATCGCGACGAGCTGCTGCGCCGGGTGTGGGTTGCGATGGCGGCCGAGCTCGAGCGGTACGGGGTGCACAGCAACGGCAGAATGTCAGATACAGAAGTAAATGTCGCATAATAATTTAATCACATAGTAATAACCTACATCATCATACATGTCCGAGATCATCGACATCATCGCGCGGGAGATTCTGGACAGTCGGGGGAACCCCACCGTCGAGGCGGAGGTGGCCTTGATCAGTGGCAGCGAGGGCCGCGCGGCGGTGCCGAGTGGGGCGAGCACGGGAGAGCACGAGGCGCTGGAGCTTCGTGACGGCGATGCGTCGCGATACCTGGGAAAAGGCGTGCAGACCGCCGTGCAGAACATCGTCGAGACCATACTCCCGGCGCTGCGCGGCATGGAAGCGACGGATCAGATGGCGATCGACCGCGCGATGATCGAGCTGGACGACACGTCGAACAAGGGACGGCTTGGCGCCAACGCGATCCTCGCCGTGTCGATGGCGACGGCCCGTGCCGCGGCGATGGATGTGGGGCTGCCTCTGTTCCGGTATCTCGGTGGACCGCTCGCGCGCACGATGCCGGTGCCGCTCATGAACATCCTGAACGGCGGCGCGCACGCCACGAACACGGTGGACTTTCAGGAGTTCATGATCGTGCCGGTGGGCGCGAGCACGTTCGCCGATGCGCTGCGCATGGGGGTCGAGGTATTCCATTCGCTCAAGAAAGTGCTCGTGAAGCGAGGGCTCTCGACCGGTGTGGGCGACGAAGGAGGCTTCGCGCCGAACCTGCCGAACGATGAAGAGGCGATCAAGCTCGTGATCGACGCCATCGAGGGCGCGAAGTATCGTCCGGGGAAGGACGTCGCGCTGGCGCTCGATTGCGCGGCGAGCGAGCTCCACCGGGATGGTCTCTACCACTTCAAGAAGAGCGAGGCGGGCTCGCGCGACGCCGACGGGATGATCGAGCTGTACAAGGGGTGGCTCGAGCAGTACCCGATCGTGAGTATCGAGGATGGGCTGGCCGAGGATGACTGGAAGGGGTGGGAAGCGCTCACGTCGGCGCTGGGCGATCGTGTGCAGCTGGTGGGAGATGATCTCTTCGTCACCAACACCGAGCGGTTGGCGCGCGGGATCGAGAGCGGGGTGGGGAACGCGATCCTCATCAAGGTGAATCAGATCGGGACGCTCACCGAGACGCTCGAGGCGATCGAGATGGCGCGCTCGGCGGGCTACCTGTCGGTGATCTCGCATCGGAGCGGTGAGACCGAGGACACGTTCATCGCCGATCTCGCCGTGGGCTCGGGCGTCGGTCAGATCAAGACCGGCTCCGCGTCGCGCACCGACCGCGTCGCGAAGTACAACCAGCTGCTGCGCATCGAGGAGATGCTCGACGAGGCGGCGGAGTATCCGGGTGGGGCGGTGTATGGGCTGTAGCGCGCCACGCGCCACGCGCCGCGCGCCGTGAAGAAGAAGATCGGCCGTCTCGTGCTCGTCCTCGTCGCGCTCGCGGCGGTGGCGTTTGCCGTCGAGGGAGGGGAGTACGGCACCTGGGATCTCGTGCAGCAAGGTGTGCGGAAGCAGCAGATCCAGGTGGCGATCGACTCACTGCGGCGCGAGATCGATTCGCTCGAGGCGGTGCGGCGGTCGATCATCGCCGATCCCAAGGTACAGGAGCGGATCGCGCGCGAGGAGTTCGGCATGGTGCGCGGCGACAAGGAAATCCTCTATCGATTCGCCGAGCCTGCACCTGACACGGCGCGGTAGGTATGGTGGGCTAAGCTGCTGGCCCACACAAGGTTCACAGCGTGACTGCACGACCGCGCGAATCACTCTCCTCGCACGCGGCAACGCGCCCGCATCCGAGTCGATGGTGGCGGGCCTGGCCCCTCTGGGTGGGCTGGGCAGCCGCACTCTGGTCGCTCGTCTACGGTTGCCTCGGTGCGTACTGGGCGCTCGGGGGCCGCGGCTTCCCGTTCGGGACCGGGTACGATCCAGGTGCCCGCCTCTCGGTCCTCGCCGACGCCAGACCGGAGACGACGGGACCGTTGATCGCGTTGCTCGGCGTGCTCGGCACGGTCGCCGCCGCTGCGATGGCGCGTGGCGCGGGCCGAGGTGCGGTCCGCACCAGTCTGCTCGCCGTCGCCTGGTCCTTCGCCGTGACGCTGGCGCTCGTGATCACCGACTTTCGCATCCTCGTGCTCGTCGCGTACGCACCAATCCTGCTGCTCGGCGCGCCGTTTGGTTGGCTCACCGAGCTGCGGATTGCGGATGCGATCGACTGGCCGCTCGTCAACCAGGGAGTGTGCATGGTGGGCGGGGTGCTGTGGGCGGCGAGTGCCGTTTCGTACCAGCGCCGCACGCGTGGCGCGTGCGCGCACTGTGGTCGAGGAGACGTGGAGCCGTCGTGGGCGACGCGCGAGGCGGCCGCACGGTGGGGGAAGCCGGCCGTGGCAATTGCCGTCCTCGTGCCGGTGGTATATGCCGTCACACGCCTGGCGTGGGCGCTCGGTTACCCGTTAGGCATCACCGAGGCGTTCTTTCGCCAGGGCGTGGGGACGGGCCTCTGGCTGCG
>DATFFQ010000061.1:0-5349 GCA_035249955.1 Gemmatimonadaceae bacterium | reverse complement strand
GGCGGTCTGGGTCCGCACGGTGGGAGAGGAGGGGATCGAGGGACGGCTGGTGAGGGGTGTTCGAGGACTCGAGAAGGGGGCGCGGATTTCGGTGACCCTGCTGGGGGCGGATGAGGCGAAAGGGTTTATTGATTTCGCGAGCGAGTGAGAGGAGATCGAGCTCGTCGCGCGACGCGCCCGAAGAGCGGTTACACAGAGACACACAGAGACATCACACAGAGACACGCAGAGAACTACAACGGCGAAAGCCTTTTGAAGAGCATTTGCAGTTGAAGTTCTTCGTGTGTCTCTGTGCGATGTCTCAGTGCGTCTCTGTGCAACTGCTTTTCAAACGGCTCGTTGCCCGACGAAGGCAGCCCGATCGCCCGCCGGCGCCCCGAACACCGAAGGGTGCATCACTCCGGCCAGCACCTCGACCCCATCGATGACCCTCGGCCCTGGCCGGCTCGCCAGTGCGTTCGCGTCGATCGCCCACACGTCGAGACCGCGCGCCCAGCCCCACTCATCTCGAGCAAGCACCGAGCGCGCCTCACGAGTGGCCCGCTCGAGGTCGTAGCCGCACGGTGCGAACACCAGAAGCTCCGGCGACTGAGCCTGGACGTCGGCCAGTGCGATCGCCCGCGAGTGCTCGCCAGCGGTCGCGAGCACCTCGACCCCGCCGGCGCGATGGACCATCTCGGGGACCCAGTGACCCGCACTGTAGACCGGATCCGTCCATTCCAGAACGGCCACCCGTGGGCGGGGCGCACGCGCGGCGCGCAGGCGATCGTGCAGCGATCGGAGACGTGCACGGAGTCCCAGCAGCAGCTCCTCGGCTTCGTCGTGCGCGTCGATCGCCACGCCGACGCGTTCGATGTCGGCACCTATGCCGTCGATCGACGTACCGGAGAGCGTGACGATGGATGGGGCAGGGGAGAGGCGCTCGACCATCGCGCGCACATCCGTCTCGCGGACCGCGCACACGTCGCACAGTGCCTGCGTCACGATCACATCCGGTCGCAGTGAGGCGAGCAGCGGTTCGTTTACCGTATAGAGCGGCGCACCGCGCGCCGTCGCCTCACGAACCTCACGATCGATGGCATCGGGGGCGGCCGTGCCATCGACGTGCGTGCTCGTCAGGCGCGGAAGGCCGGTGACCTGCGGCGGATAATCGCACGCGTGCGTGACGCCGACGAGCTGATCGAGCGCCCCGAGCGCGGCGATGATCTCCGTCGCCGACGGGAGGAGCGAGACGACCCGCACGCTACTCGCGCGCCAGCGGGAACAGGATGAAGGTGGCGAGCATGAAGCACATGCCGGCGACGTACCATCGGGAGTCGCCATGGAGATACCACACCACGCCGCCGAACAGCGCCAGCGTCTCCGCCGCGGCCCAGGAGATGATGAGAAGCGTCGTCCGCCGTGCCGCGTCGGCGGCCTTGCCGAACAGGCCTCGCAGAAACGCCAGCGCGACGAGGACGCTCACCCAGAGCGCGTACCCGACGAACCGCAGCGGACCCATGTCCATGTCCATCGGCGGTGGCGTCTCGCGACGCAGCCACCACGTGACCATTCCGAACAGCAGCGCTCCTCCAAAGATCGCCAGCCGGATGAGGTGAAGCGTCCGGAGCGACGCGGGGGGCCGGCTTGGGAGCGTCATGGCGCACCCACCTCGGCGCGTGTGGCGGCGGGTGTAGCCGATCGCTCGTAGACAGGCCGTCCCGCCAGGTACGTCGCCAGCACGCGTGTCGCGAGGATTCGCTCGGGCGCCACGCTCATGATGTCCTGATCGAGCACGACGAAATCCGCCAGCTTTCCGGGGGCGAGCGAGCCGAGCTCCGCCTCCTGGAATGCCGCGATCGCCGGCCACAACGTCATCGATTTGAGCGCCTCCTCGCGCGTCATCCGCTGTTCGGCGAACCATCCGCCGGTCGGCCAGTTGTTTTCATCCTGGCGCGACACCGAGGCGTGGAACGAGATCAGCGGGTTGACCTGCTCGACGGGGAAATCGCTCCCATTGGGGATGATCACCCCCGTCTCGAGCAGCGCTCGCCACGCGTAGGCACCGAGGAGGCGCGTGGGGCCGAGCCGGTTGCCCGCCCAGTACATGTCACTCGTCTGGTGGCTCGCCTGCATCGAGGGAATGACATCGAGCTCGGCGAAGCGCGGGATGTCCGCATAATGGAGAATCTGTGCGTGCTCGACGCGGAACCGATGGTCGGCCGTCGGTACCGTGCCTAACGCCGCCTCGAAGGCATCGAGCACGGTCCGATTGGCGCGATCCCCGATGGCGTGCACGTTGAGCTGAAACCCCGATCGCAGCGCCCGCACCGCTACCTGCTCGATGCGCTCACGCGGGGTCGTGATGAGCCCGGAGTGCTCCGGGGAGTCGCTGTACGGCTCGAGCAGGGCAGCTCCGCGCGACCCCAGCGCGCCGTCCGCGCTGATCTTGATGGAGCGAATCCACACGCGCCCGTCATGCAGGCCGCTCTGCGCTCCACGCTTGAAATAATGATCGAGCGTGGCATCGTCGCTCGAGATCATGACGTAGTTGCGCAGATCGTAACGCCCCTCGCGCGCGAGCTCCTCGTAGACATCGATCGTCGACCGGCCGACGCCCGCATCATGAATTCCGGTAAGCCCCCAGCGATTGGCCTCCTTTACCGCGGCGAGAACAGCTGCCCGTACCTCGTCGCGTGGTGCCGGAGGAATCGCGCGCTGCACGAGACCCATCGCGCGATCGACCAGGACGCCCGACGGCGCCCCGTCCGGGAGTCGCTCGATCCGGCCGCCTTCCGGGTTCGTGGCCGTCGCCGTGAGATTCGCCGCCGTCATCGCTCGCGCGTTCACCAGGGCTGCGTGACCATCGACGCGGGTCAGATACACCGGATGATCGGGAACGGCGCGTGACAGCGCTTCGTGCGATGGGAAGCGCGTGTCGCCCCAATCGTTCTGGTCCCAGCCGCGGCCGATGATCCAGGTGCCGGCGGGCACCGCTCGCGCGCGCGCGGAGACCCGGGCGATCACCTCGTCGTACGATTTCGTGCCCCGGAGATCCACCGTGCGCAGCGCCATGCCGAGTCCGAGGAGATGCGCGTGCGCGTCCACCATCCCCGGGATGACGGTGCGGCCCTCGAGATCGATGACGCGAGTTCGCGGGCCCCGCATCGCGAGCGCCCCGCGATCGGATCCGACGAACCGAACGCGTCCCGCCGTAATCGCCATCGCGTCGCCGAACGGTCGACGTTCATCGACCGTGTAGATGCGCGCATTCGTGACGATGAGATCGGCCGCCGGCTGCTGCGCCGAAAGGCCCACCGGAAGGGCGATGAGAAGTCCTATGCGCAATGCGGTCTGGTATAGTCTCATGGCGAGAACACGAACGGAATTCTTACGAGTGAGTTGGCCGCGAAGACTGGCCGGCGATGGGTGGCGCCGATACTATCGCCCCCACGTCCCTCACTCGCAACCCGCGGCAGATGAACACGCTTCGCGCCTTGCCCATTGCGCTGCCCTTCGCGCTCCTGGCGTCGGTCGCGTCGGCACAGTCCGCGCCGACGACTGCCGTTCCCGATCTCGCGTCGGCCAGCGCATCGCAGCTGCTCCGACTCCTGCCCGACGGAGATGAGAAACGCCGATTCATCCTCGATTGCACCGGGTGCCACGCCTTCGACGCTCGAGTCGCCGCGCCGGGCGGGCGCGCGAGAACCGCGATGCAATGGGACTCGGTGACGCACCGTATGCTGAGCTACGCGGGGGCGAGGACGAGCTTCCCGGTCATCTCCGCGGCGCGCGAGCCCGCGTCGACGTCGCAGTGGCTCGCCCGCTGGATTACCGACTCCTCGCTCGCGACGGTCGTCCCCTCACCGCCTCCCGGCTCGCCGAAGGTGCGCGAGTACCTGATGCCCATGGCGCAGGACCTCCCGCACGACGTCGCCGTAGATGCCGAGGGGAAGGTCGTGATCACGGGGATGTTCTCTCACAAGATGTACCGGCTCGATCCGGCGAGCGGCGCGCTGGAGTCATTCGACATCCCGGTGGAGCGCGCCAATCCACGGGCCGTCGTCATCGATGATCGCGGCGCCTGGTGGGTGCTGCTCGGCGGCCCGCGCCGCATTGCGCGACGTGATCCGGCGCTGGGCCTCTGGAAGACGCACGAGATCGGGATGTACCCGCACAGCATCGGTGTCGACGCGGCCGGTCGCGTATGGTTCAACGGCCATTTCACGCGCGACCCGGAGCAGATCGGATTTCTCGATCCCGCCAGCGGTGCTCTCACGCTCCGTGACGTACCTCCGCATCCGACGCTCGCGAAGGTCGACGGTGGCCCTATCCCGTACGAGCTCCGGGTCGCCCCCGATGGCGCAATCTGGATCTCGGAGCTCGGCGGCAACCGCCTCGTGAGGCACGATCCCGCGACCGGCGCGTTCCGTACGTTCGACATGCCGACGCCACATTCCGGACCGCGAAGGTTCGACTTCGACGCGGCCGGCACGGTGTGGATTCCCGAATACGCCGGTGGGAAGCTGACGCGGCTCGATCCTGCCACGGGGCGTTTCACGCAGTGGGACCTTCCGGTCAGGGACGCTGCGCCCTATGTGGTGCGCGTCGACCGCCAGCGGGGCGATGTGTGGATTGGGACGGGAGCGGCTGACGCTCTGTTTCGGTTCGATCCTCGAACGGCGCGGTTTACGGCGTACGACCTCCCCACGCGCGGTGCGCTCGTAAGGCATCTCGACATCGACCCGCGCACCGGAGTGGTATGGGCAGCCTATGGGGCCAGCCCGGGTGTGGCGGCGCGAGTGGCGCGTATCGAGCGTTGACTGCAGGGTCCTCGGGGTCCTCAGGGTCCTCAGGGTCCTCAGGGTGCTAGGTCCTCAGGGTTTCGGACCCTGAGGACCCTGAGGACCCTGAGGACCCTGAGGACCCTGAGGACCCTGACCCTCACCGCCGCTCGTACTTGCCGTCGAAGGCCACCGCCCACGTCTTGCCGCCGTCAGTCGAGCTCTCCCACAGCTGGCGCACCGCGGCGGGGGTGCCGCCTAACGGCGTCCACCGAATCCGGTGAAGGGTCTTGGCGCCGTTGGCGCCGGTCGTGACGCCGGAGAGCTCCATGGCGCCGTCCCGCAGACCGCCATCCAGGAAAAGCACCGTCCCATCACTGCCGACCCACGTCTGGTGCCAGCGGCCGGAGGTCGGATCGAACGCGTTCAGGCTCGTGCCCGTGGAGCCGCCGGCGCCTTTCCACTCCTCGCGCAGGCCGCAGCCGGCGTTGATCGACTGGATACTGTTCGTCCCGGCCGGTCTTCCATTGGGCAGCGTCACGTTCCACTCGCCCAGCCAGAAATCGAATTGCCGGTGCTCCGCGCC
>DATFFQ010000060.1:0-5254 GCA_035249955.1 Gemmatimonadaceae bacterium | reverse complement strand
GAGCTCGGCAGCCTGCAATTTGGACCGATCCGGGGGAGTCAGAGCATCGGGCGGCGGAAGGAACCCGCCTCGATAGAAAGACAGCCGAAGTGCACGGAAGTCACGGATTTACGGCGCTTTCCGCGACTAAATGCCCCGCTTGCCGGCGATGAAATCCGTCATGCCCCTCCCCTGGTTGCCCGTGCGCTACCGCGTCGGTGGCCGTGCTCCGGTGGGCCTCTTGCACAACGATCGGTATGCCACCTGAGCGTGAATCTGCGCCTGACGGGCTATAATGTCGCGTTACTGAGCGTTATATGGCGCTATCATGGCTGTAATATCGAGGTCGCGTGCGGCATCCAGAACGCAGGGTTACACGGATGAACGCGGACGGAGCGGACGAGAAAGGGCGATTGTTGGTGGGTGTGGCGTACGGAGCCTCGCTCGCGCGACCCCAACACATTGCCCTTTTGTCCGCCTTCATCCGCGTTCATCCGTGTAACCCTGCGTTCTGGATGCCTTTAGCCTTCCGTTCTGGATGCCTGTCACGCTGCGTTTCTGGATGCCCGTAACCCTGCGTTCTGGACGCCAGCCGCGCGGCTCCACACGGCGATTCCACGTCTGGTAGTCGCGGGACCCCATCATCCACTCCTCCCTCCGGTGGCTCTTCGCGATTCGCGAATCGCGAAGGGTCGCGGGGATCTGGGTGGCAGCGAGCGCCGACGAGACGCGAACCTCCCTTCCCCGCTCCCTAAGTCCGGCCCGGTGCGACATATGCGTTGCTCAGCCGATACGAGGATCGTGCGCGAGGTGCCCGCCCATCGGTGCCGCGCGAGACTGGCAGCAAGCCAACGACGGAGACGGACATGGCGGACCCAAAGGACAGCCAAGTGCCTGACGATACGACATCTACGCGCGGTGGAGCGCCTCGTCGCGGCGGCACGGGCGACGACCCCAACGCCGAAAGCACGGAGCGCGGCAGCAAGCGCCACGGTCGCTCGGGCCCGAGCTCCCAGAGCGTCCCCGAAGGGCTCGAGGGCGCGGTACTGGAGGACGACGAGCCCAACCGGAATCAGTCGGGTGGCAAGAGCTCGGACCGACAGGAGGGGGGCAGCACGTCAGGCGCGGGGAAACGCACCGGCGCCGGCGCCGAGGCTGCCGAAGGCGTACGCGCGTTCGGTGCAAGGCAGGAGGGCGACGATCAGCGCAGCCGAAGCACGCCAGCCCCTGACTCCGCCGGCACGCCGGGCTCGGCCAGCGACGTGGAGCGGGCCGGCTCCGAGCCTCTGCATGGCACCAGCGAGCAGCACGTGAGCGGCTACGGCGGCGGCGGTCGGGGACCGCGGAACAGCTCCGACACACGCGAGCCGCTGGACTACGAGGGGAGTGGCGGCGACACCCGCACCGCCAACCGCGACCGGCAGGACGAGGCGCCACACTAGCAGGGAGCAGCGGTCGTACCGGCGTCGCTCAGGGTAGGGAAGAAGCCGGTCACTCGCTTCCGCCATCCGCGCCGATGACGGCGCGGCTGCCTCGTCAGGCGCCGCGGTTCCGGCCCGGCCCCTTGACAGATCGGCACGCATGCTGAAAATTCCGCATAGTGCTGATTTTTCAGCATGCGGCCGATACCCCGACCACACCCGCATGGCACCATCCTCCACCGGCCTCACCAAGCTCAGCCGCCGAGAGCGGCAGATCATGGACATCATCTACCGGCACGGTGCGGCCACCGCCGCCGAAGTGCATGCCGAGCTCCCCGACGCACCCAGCTACTCGGCCGTGCGCTCGGCGCTCCGGCTGCTCGTCCAGCGCGGCCAGCTCAAGCACGAGCAGCAGGGGCCACGGTACATTTACAAGCCCACCGTGCCCCGCGAGCAGGCCCGACGCTCGGCGCTCGCGCATCTCGTGCGCACGTTCTTCAACGGCTCCAGGGTGCAGGCGGCGGCGGCGATCCTGGAAATGTCCGACACCAGACTGTCCGAGGACGACCTCAAGCGCTTGACCCGCCTCGTCAAAGAGGCGCGCCGGCAGGGAGACGAGAAATGAGCTACCTCGCATCGTGGATCGATCCGGTCCAGCCGATCGCGAACGCGTGGAGCAGCGTCGCGCTCGAGGCTACCATCAAGGCAACGGCGCTGCTCCTGCTGGCGCTCCTCGCCTCGCGACTGTCGCGCTCGCACTCCGCCGCCGGCAGACACCTCATATGGGCGACGTGCATCGTGACACTCCTCACGCTGCCGGCGCTCTCGGCCGTGCTCCCCAACTGGGGCGTGCGCGTACCGCGTGTTGGAATCGGCCCGGCTCCCATCGCGCCGCACGCCGTCCCCTATGCAGGGACGTCCTCGTCGCTCGAGCGCGAGGCGGCATTCGCTGCTCGTGAGAGCGTAGCCCGCGAGCACAGCGCCGAACTGCGGGGCAGGGAATTCGGGCCACAGCCACAATCGTTGGCCGCGCGCGCGAATACCCGCGGCGCGACGTTCGACTGGACTACGAGCCTCTTCCTCATCTGGTCGGCGGGATGTCTGGCCGTCATCCTCTGGACGCTCGCCGGACTCGTCGCCCTCGCCCGCCACGCTCGGCGCGCCGTTCCTCTGGTCGATGGACGCTGGTCGGCGCTTGCCCATTCTCTCGCGTTGGAGCTCGGCATCCGCCGGCGGCCACGGCTCCTGATCAGCGCCGACATCGCCGTCCCCATGACGTGCGGCGTGATCCGTCCCACGATCATCCTCCCGGCCGACGCCAACCGCTGGAGCGCCACACGCCGGCGCGTGGTGTTGCTGCACGAGCTCGCGCACGTGAAGCGACACGATTGCCTCGCGCAGCTCGTCGCGCACGTCGCCTGTGGGCTGTACTGGTTCCATCCGCTGGCCTGGCACGCGACGGCGCGATTGCGCGCCGAGCGAGAGCGGGCGTGCGACGACGCCGTGCTGCGTAGCGGGACCGTGGCCGAGGAATACGCATCGCAGCTGCTCGACATGGCGCGCTCCTTCCGCTCGCTTCCGGCGGCGGCGCTGGCGATGGCGCGTCCGTCGCAGCTGGAGGGACGACTGCTCGCCATTCTCGCGCCCTCGAGCGACCGGCGCGCGCTTTCGCGCCGGTTGGCGTTGCCGGTGGTGCTCGGCGCCTGCTCCATCGCCCTGCCCGTGGCGGCCGCTGCGCCTGTGCCTAACGCCGCGTCACTGCCTAGCGCCGCGCCGTTGTCGAATGCCGCGCGGTTGCCTAACGAGAAAGTGGCGGGCGCGCGGCCCGCGGCCGACTCGAGCGGGGCGGGGGAGCAGACCAGGGCGCAGGACATCATCTTCCACCCTCGCCCCTCCGATCCCCTGCAGTCGCGGTTGGAGTGGGCGCGACAGGAGGCTGCGCGCCGGTCGCTGTCGCGCGGCTACTGGATCGGCTACGCCGTTCCGGCATCGCGAGGCGGGCGCGACATGATCGCATCGGGAAGCGAGGGCTGGCAGCTCGACGAGCTGAAGGAGCCCTCGATGTCGCGGCGCCTGTCGGAGGCGCGGCGCGAGGTGCGCGACGCACCAGCAGCCGATCTCACGACCGACTCCGCCGCGGCGATCCTGCTGCGCTACTCGTCGCTGTCATCCGAGCTGGCGAGACCAGCCGCGCTCAAGATCAGGACGCTCGCCGCGGGTGTCGAGCTCGAGGGCAGGCCGGTGATCTGGCTGGGCAACGCCTCGGACGACGAAAGCCTGCCCTTTCTCACCGGCCTGTACGCCGGAGCAAGCCCGACGCGCATGAAGAAGGCCCTCGTCTCGTCCATCTCCGTGCACCGCACCTCCAACGTCGTCGTGCCATTCCTGCTGTCGGTGCTGGAGAGTGATGCGGTATCCGACATTCGCGAGCAGGCAGCGGAGGGGCTGGCCTATCACGACACGCAGGACTCGCTCGAGATCCTGAAGCGACTCGCCACCAGCGATCGGTCATCCCGCGTGCGTGCCGAAGCCGTCGAGGCGCTGGGGGAGATGCGGATGCCCGAATCGCTCGACGCGCTCCTGGAGCTGGTGAAAGTCGTCGAGGGCCGGGACGTCCGACGCGAGGCGGTCGAGGCGCTGGGCGAGAAGAACTCCGATCGCGCCGCGGAAGCGCTCGCGGAGATCGCGGTGTCGGACGGCTCGAAAGAGGTGCAGAGTGAGGCGGTGGAGACGCTTGGCGAGGTGCCGGAGCAGCGCGGCCTGACGCACCTCCTCCGGCTCGCGCGTTCGCACCCGAGTGCCGATGCGCGCGAGGAAGTTGCCGAGACGCTCGGCGAGCTGCCGCCATCGCAGCAGGTGCTCGACGAGCTACGGCGGATGGCCTTCGAGGATGCCGCGCTCAGCGTGCAGAAGGAGGCGGTCGAGTCCATCGCCGAGATCGACAGCGACGCCGCCAACCGGCTGCTCGAGGAGATCGAGCGCGATCACCCCAACCCTGAAGTGCGGGAAGAGGCGCGCGACAAGCGAAGAGGGTAGTCGGCGAGGCGCCCGGCTACTTTCCGGCGGCGCAGTCCATCGGGCGCATCCGCCATTCCATGCCGCGACCATCGCCTTCGATGCGGGCGACGAGCTCGCTCGTCCCTTCGCGCCGGTAGATGATGCGCTTCGGGAAGTCGTGCGAGAGGTTCTCCCACACCGCGCGTGAACCCTCCAGCTCCTTGAGCGGGAATCGAACCGAGCGTACGCCCTTGGGGTGCGGGATGATCGCGATCCCCGAGTCCCCGGCGGTGATCATGGTGAACTCGAAGTCGACCACGCGGCCGTCCCGGAGATAGCGGGTGCTACCCAGGATGAGGTTGGCCGATGGGCTCGTGTAGAACTCCTCAATCGTGCCGCCGTTGCCGAACGAGCCGCGCCAGCACCCCGACATGAACGCGAGCTGATCGAGGGTCGCCCTGGGTTGCACCGCATCGGGAGCGGACGCCCCCAGGCCGAGCGCGATCAGCGCTGTTCCAAGTACGCGCGTTGCGGAATGAAGGATCGGGAGCATGGTCGTCGGTGGCTGAGGTGTGGTGCGCGAGCACTGCGCGTGGACACTCTACAACCTCCGGGGCGGCGCCGCTTGTACGAATCGGCCATGGCCGCGGAGCGCGATCACTCGGCGCCGGTGCCCGTGAAGTGATCGGAGAGGTCGTGGCTGTCGCTCAGGTAGGCAGACGGAGGGACGCCGGCGAACTCGCGGAATTCCTTGACGAAGTGCGCCTGGTCGAAGTAGCCACAGCGCATGGCGAGGTCGGTGAGGCGTCGCGGCTGCTCGTCCCGGATCACGGTGAACACCGACTGAAAGCGCACCA
>DATFFQ010000059.1:0-20223 GCA_035249955.1 Gemmatimonadaceae bacterium | reverse complement strand
GAACGCCCGCGAAGCCGGGCAGGCCTCGCGGACGAAACCCCCGTAGCCGTTCAGCCCCCAGATCTCGATGAGCTCACAGCGCATCATGACACCCGCCGCCGGCCCCCGGATGGGCGGCATCGCCGCGACGCCGAGCGGCGTCGGGATGCCCACGAAAAGCACGATCGTTCGTACTAAAAGGGCGCCCGTACCGGTCCGTCTCCGCGTCCTTCGAGCCGGCTTCCGCGCCGCCGGTGCCGTGGCACCGAACAGCGCCGCCGTCGTGGCCGAGCACCTCTTCAGGACTCCGCCGCGACACCCTCACCCCGACCGCGAGCGCGCCTTCCTCGCCACCGGCGTCCGCTTCGACGTCGAGCTCGATCGCAGTCGCCTCGCCGCCTGGCGGTGGGGCAGCGGGCCGCTCGTGCTGCTCGTCCACGGATGGGGCGGACGCGCCGGGCAGTTCGCCAGCTTCGTTCCCGCGCTCGTCCGTGCCGGATTCTCCGCCGTCGCCTTCGATGCGCCCGGTCACGGTCACTCGTCAGGCAAGCGCTCCTCGCTTCCGGAGTTCGCCGCGGCGGCACGCACCGTCGCGCAGGCATCGGGCCGTTGCTTCGCGATCGTCGGACACTCCATGGGCGCCGCCGCCATCACGCTCGCACTTCGCGACGGGGCCGAGACGACGCGTGCGCTGTTCCTCGCCCCGAGCGCCGATCCGGCCGCGTACGTCGCGCAGTTCGCGCGACACCTCGCGATCGCACCAGCCACCGTGGCCGCGATGCGCGAACGCATCTGCCGCCGCTTTCACGTCACCTGGAATTCCTTCGACGTCCTCTCCGCCGCGCGGACGATGCGCATCCCGCTGCTCATCTTTCATGATTGGGCAGACGCCGAGGTGCCGGAGACCGACGGACGCGCGGTCGCCGATGCATGGCCCGACTCGGTGTTCGTCTCGACCGCGGGCCTGAACCACCGAAAGATCCTCCACTATCCGGAGGTCGTCGCGCGCAGCGTACAGTGGCTCTCGGCCTGAGCCGGCGCCGCCGTCCTTCGCGCGACGAGCCCGGTGGGCCTGGGATCACGAGAACAGCTGGAGCGGATCCGGCGAAGCGTCGGAGCACGGCAGCTTGACTGTGTTGGGGCGACGCTCGGTCAGCGAAGCGACCGCTTCGCCACCACGATGCGCACCGAGTCCACCTCGCCCGCCCTGCCCTCGGCGCGGATCACGTGCTCTCCGGGTGTGAGCGGCAGCCGCGTGCCTCGCGCGGCGCGACCATCCACCAGCCAGCGGACGCCCGCCCCGCTCGTTCCGCCGGCAGCGCGGAGACCGATCGTGGCGAAGCTCGCATCCACGCCCGGCGGGACGTCGTAGCGGTCTCCCTCACGTGGTGAGACGATGCGGAACCGCTCATCGAGAGGCGCGGTCGGCCCATCGGGGCGTGCGCCGTACGCGGGCGGTGCGCCAAGTGCCCTGCTCTGCTCGACCCACTCCGCGTACTGCGCCGGAAGCCGCACGCCACCGTCACCATGCCAATCGCACCCGCGCCCGGGCTCGGTGCCGGGGATGAACCACTCGGTCACCTGCGCGCAGCCGTGGACGGCGCGCAGACCGGACAGCCGGCAGATCGACACCGGCCGCAATCCCAGCTCGCGAGGCGTGACGAACGCGCCAGGAGGATGGCGCGCCGCGACGGCCAGCACCGCGCGCTGCAGCAGCGGCCCGGCACCGGTGATCCCGCTCACGCCTTCCATCGGCCGTCCGCTGAAGTTCCCCACCCAGACCGCCACGGTGAATGCGCCGGTGGTGGCGACCGCCCAGTTGTCGGTGAAATGACGGCTCGTGCCCGTCTTCACCGCCACCGGGAACCCGAAATCGAACGGAGTCGCGACGCCGAAGCCCGGAATGCGCGCCTCGGGATCGGACAGGATGTCGAGCACCAGGGCCGCCGACCGACCCGACATGATGCGCCGGCTCGGTCCCGTGTCCGGCGTGCCCGCGGACGACGCGCGCCAGCGGTACGGGCGCCAGACGCCGCCATTCGCCAGTGCACGATACGCGTTGGCCAGCTCGAGCAGCGTCACATCCCCGTTGCCTAACGATAGTCCGAGTCCATAGTGCTCGGCACTCCGCGCGAGGGAGGCGAAGCCCGCCTGACGCAGCGTCTCCAGCAGGCTGCCGGCCCCGATTTGCTCGGCGAGCGCGACCGCCGGTACGTTGTACGAGCTGGCCAGTGCCTCGCGAACGCGGACCGGGCCGTGAAAGCGATGATCGTAGTTTCGCGGGCGGTACGGTCCCGTCGGCGTGAGATACGTGCGCGGTACGTCGGCCAGGACGGATGCTGCGGTGTATCCGCGCTCGAATGCCAGTCCGTAGAGGAATGGCTTCAGTGTCGATCCCGGTTGTCGCGCGGACACGACCATATCGGTCTGTCCGGCGGTATCCGACCAGAAGTCCGGCGATCCCACCCAGGCGAGGATCTCGCCACGTCGATTGTCGAGCACGACCAGGGCGGCCTGATGGACGCCGCGGTCGGCGAGCACACGCACGGTGTGCCGCACCTCCCGCTCGAGCGCCTGCTGCAGCGGCAGGTCGATGGAGGTCCGAACGCGTTGCTCGCGCTGGCCCGAGTCGCTCATCCACCGCAACGCGCGCGTGGTGAAGTGCGGCGCAAGGAAGTCCGGCGCCACGACTCGAGCGGCGATCGCTTCGCTCTGTGCCAGCGCCACCGCCGCCGCATCGGCATAGCCGCTCCGCTGGATCGCCGCGAGCGCGTGCTGTCGGCGCCGGCGCGCGCGGCGCGACGACGCGAGCGGGTTCTCGCTCGACGGCGCGTGCGCGATGCCGGCGAGCGTGGCCGCCTGCGCGAGACTCACGTCCGCCGCCGATGAGCCGTAGTAGAGCGCCGCCGCCGCGCCGACACCGACGGTCCCCTGCCCCAGGTGCACGCGATTCAGGTACTGCTCGAGGATCTCCTGCTTGCCGAGATGCCGCTCCAGCCGCAGCGCCCAGAGCGCCTGCGTGAGCTTCCCGGTCCACCGTCTCGACGTCGGGCGCAGCAGGCGCGCGGTCTGCATCGAGATCGTGGAGGCACCCGAGACCACGCGGCCAGCCTGCAGGTTGTCGCGGACCGCCCGCGCCACGGCACGCGGATCGACCCCGGGGTGCTCGTAGAACCGGCGATCCTCCACGGCAACGAACGCGGCGATGAGATCGGGGTCGATTTCGGCCAGCGACATCCAGCGCACGCGGCTGCCGTCTTCAGCCCGCGTGGTTCGGAGCGCGAGCCCGTGTCGGTCCTCGAGCCGCACCGCGGGCACGGGCTCGCGACTCACGAGATCCTCGGGCAGCGGCCACGCGATCCAGGCTGCGGCGGCAAGCACGGCCGTGCCTAACGATACGGCGGCGCCGAACAGGACGCGACGCGCAAGGCGCATCGGATGCCTACTGCCGCTCGGCCACACGGAACACGCCGCCGTCGCTCTCGCCGTGCACCTCCGGGTTGTACATCTCCTCGGCATGCGCCGGTGGGCGCACGAACACACCGGGGGTCGTGGCGCGCGCGACGTAGCTCGCGGTGTACGTGCCCTTCCAGAGCACGGTCGCGAAGTACACCACACGATCGTCGCGGAGCTCCTTGTGATCGAACGGCGACCACCATCCGGAATCCCAGCTGCCGTAGTACCAGTGTCCTTCCCGCCCCTCCCCCGTCAGCTCGCCCTCGTCCTGCCGAGCGGCGCCGGGGCCCGGCACCGCGGCCGCGGTGCGGAGGCTCAGGTCGACCGCCTCCAGTCCAGCGGGAAGCGCATCGTCGAGCACGACGAAGTGTCGGTCGGCCGGGACGGTGACGCGTAGGCGCACCCGCACCAGCTCTCCTTCGGTCACGGACGCGATGGGCGTCGGCGAATCGAAGCGCTCG
This sequence comes from Gemmatimonadaceae bacterium, assembly GCA_035249955.1. Lineage (GTDB taxonomy): Bacteria > Gemmatimonadota > Gemmatimonadetes > Gemmatimonadales > Gemmatimonadaceae > DATFFQ01. The sequence continues at coordinate 16,327 of DATFFQ010000059.1, read as the reverse complement.
TACCACCGCTCCACCTGGATTCCTTCGTCGACCGGTCTTTCCGGTCGACGGAGCGGCACGAGTCGCACCGCCACGTGGTAGTAGCGGCCGGCCGTGGAACCCTCCCCATCGATCGCGAGCCGGACTGATTTCGCGCCGTCTCTCCCATCGCGCAGCAGCCCCGTGAGCGGCACGGACGAATCCGTCGCCACGCGTGGACCCGTCTCGAGCAGCACGCGATCGCCCGCCCGCACACGGAGCGTGCCGGCAGCGGGTCCCCGCTGACGCCGCTCGAGCTCGGACAGCGCCCACACCAGTGAGCCGTTGTCCTGCGTGTTCCACAGGAGCATCCCGGACCGGGCCTGGTCGGCGAGCGTCTCGACGAGCGGGCCCACCAGCGGATGGTCCGGCGCCACCGCGAGCGTGGCCGTGAGAAGCCGCGCGACCGGACGTACGCGCGATGGGAAGTAGAACTCCGAGCGCACCGAGTCGGGCAGCGTGGCGCGGCGTCCTTCCACCTTCACCTGGGCCCACGCCGGCGACAGCAGTGCGGTGGCCTGCTGCGTCATGCCGCGCCGGGCGATCACCTCGGCCAGCCGCACGCGATCCTCCCACGCGAGCTGTCGGATCAGTGCGAGGAGCTGGTGTTCCGCCGGTACGTCGGCGCGGCCCAAGCGGCTCAGGAAGTCCACTGCCGCGACGCGGTCGGCCAGCCGCGTCGCATGACGGTCATACCAGTGCGCCACCTGCGTGACCACCGGCGTCGTCGCGTTGTGCAGATCGTTCGACAGATACCCGGCCAGCCGCGACAGCACCGTATCGCTCACCGGCACACCCGCTGCCCGTGCGTCCAAGAGTAGCGTGCCGGCATAGGCGCTCAGCCATGGGGACGTCCAGTCGGAGGAGCTCCAGTAGCCGATGCCGCCGTCGGCGCGCTGCCGGGACGCGAGCGTCGAGGCCGCGATCTCGATCTGGCGCCTCGCCCGCCGCAGCGCCAGCGAATCGCCGGCGCCGAGCTGGCGGGCCCGGTACAGCGCGACCAGGGGCCAGGCCGTGCTGATCACCTGCTCGGTGCAGTAGTACGGGTACACCCGGAAGTGCGCTTCCGCGCCGCGAATGATCGCCAGCGGCGAGCTGCCTAACGAGACGGTGAGCCGCGAGCGCGCCGGATCGACGTCCGCCGGCAGCGTGAGCTCCACCGATGCCGTGTCGCGGACCACGCCGCTCGCCGCGACCGTGCGCGGCTGGTAGTCGGGGCGAATGGGGAGCCGCGCCTGCACCGCATCGGCGTCGCCGGCACCGGACACGCCGAAACGAAACGTGGCGCTGTCGCCGGCTGTCTCTCCGGCACGGAACTCGAAGCGCACCTCGCGGCCACGGCCGGCCTCCAGTGTCACGCGCTTGCTGCGCGCGCCGCGGAGGGCGACTCCACGAGCATCGGCCGTGACCTCGACGGCGGGCGTCCCACCCCCGCGCTGATTGATCACCGTACCGGCGGTGAACTCATCGCCGGCGCGCACGAAGCGAGGAAGCGCGGATCGCGCGATGAGCGGCCGCGTTACCAGCATGGGCGAGTGTCCGCTGCCGTACCGGTCGCCGGCCGTGACCGCGACCGCCATCACCCGGAACGTAGTCAGGTTGTCGGGAAGCTTCGCCAATGCCACGGCACGACCATCGGCGGCCGTGACCACCGATCCGAGAAAGAAGGCCGTCGTCTTGAACCGCGAGCGCAGGATGTCGGTGCCGCTCTGGCCGCCGCCGCCACCGGGTGAGCGTGCGCCCTTCTCTCCTTCGGGAATCTGCGGCGCCACCGACACGAGATTGCTCGCCAGGCGCATGCCCAGGCCGCGCGGGCGGTACAGCAGGTCGAGCGGATCCGGGGTCTCGTATCCAGTGAGCGCGAGCACTCCCTCGTCTACCGCCCACAACGTTACCTCGGCGCGCTGGCCGGCGCCGCTCGCATCGCGCACCCGCACCTGGACGCGCGCGGTGTCGCCGGGACGATACTCCGACGCCACCGGCTCGACATTCACCGTGAGGCGTTTGACCTCGTGCGTCACGCGAAGCTCCGCGTAACCCACGCGGATCGTCGGGCGACCGGCGTCGTCCAGTCGGCCCGGCGGCGCGCTCCGCCCGCGTGTCACGAACACCGACACGAACGCGTTCGGAACGTACGCCTCCGTGATGGGGAGCCGCAGCGATGTGGAGCCGGACGTGATCGTCATGCGCCGCTGCTCGATGAGTCCCTCGCGCTCCACGGTGATCCACGCCTCCGCGTCGGTGAAGGGCGACGCGAGGAGCACGGTGGCCGTGTCGCCCACGCTGTAGCGCGCGCGATCGGGAATCACGTCCATCTTGAACCGACTCTCGTCGTACCACGGCACCCACCCGGGACCCGTCGCCCACCGGTAGAAGCTCGTGCTCGCTACCCGCCCCTGTTCGTCCGTCGCGCGGAAGGACACGATGTAGCTTCCTCCCGAGGTGGGCGTCACGCCGCAGACCACTTGCTCGCTCGCGCTGCGCAGCGCGCATCGCCCGACGGTGTCCGATACCCACTCGCCCACCACCTCGGACATCCCGCCGCGCTCGCGGCGCACCTGGTGCCACTCCCGCCTCACGATGGTGCCGCTGATCGCGACGCCGCTCACGCGCTCGCCCGTCGGGCGCACGGCGAGCACGGCCACCGATTCGGGCCGGCCGGCGCGCCAGAAGTACTCCTTGCCCAGCGTCTTCGCCGCGACGTAGATCGACGCCGGGTGTACGATGACGGTGGCCGACGATCCGACGACCTGGCGGTTGACGTCGGTGACGGAGGCCGAGAAGGTGACGCGTGCCGCGCGTCCTTTCGCGGGCGCCGGGAGCGCGACGGCGATGGCACGCCCGCCGCCGGCATCGAGTGTGTCAGTGCCGCCGGCGAAGACGTCGGCGTTCCACTCGTCGCGTCCCTCCTCCCACCACCAGCCGCTCTCGCCCAGGTAGTACCCATCCGTGTTCGGGATCGGCACTCCCTGGGACGAAACGGGCGTCTGCCGCGCCTGCCAGGTGAGCGCGGCGCGCGCCATCGGCGCGCCAAAGAGATACCGCGCCTGCACCGTCGCGTGAAGTGTGTCGCCAGGCAGGCGGGCCTCACCCTGTGTCGCCACGTCGACCAGGAACTCCGGCGGCCGATACTCCGCCACCCGGTAGCTCGTCCGCGTGAGATCGACCCACCCCGACGGGCGCTTTGCCTGCACCACCAGCTCGTAGTGACCCAGTGGCGCCGTGGCTGGAAGCTCGAGCGTGTGCTGCGCGGTACCGAACGAGCCGAGCGCCATGACGGTGTCGGCGAGCGTCCCACCCTCACGATCCTTGAACTGCCATCGCACCGAGTCCCGCGCCGGCACAGCCAGCGCGCCTAACGAGCCCTCGCGGACGATGGTCTTGGCGTATACGGTTTCGCCGGGCCGGTAGATGCCGCGCTCGGTGAACACGGCGCCGGCGACCGGAAGCCGGTCGCTGCCCCAGGCTGCCGGCACGTTGAACCGCCAGGGACTCAGGTCGGGGTCGTACTGGCTGATGCCGATGAGCGCGCGGTCGCCGCCGAGAACGACCCCGACGTAACCCTCGAAGCCGGTCCACTCATCCTCGCTCTCCTCCGTGCCCGCGGTCGGCGATCCACGATATCCGGCCAGCCGCGCGATACCTCGCGCATCGGTGCGTGACGAGGCGATGCTGCGCCCGTTGAAGTCGTAGAGGGTCACCGTGGCGTCCGCGCGCGGCATGCCATCCTCCACGCCAGTCACCCACACGACACCGCTTTCGGGACCGACCTTCGCGTGCACGCCCAGGTCCGTCACCTGGACGAGCGCGATGTTGGGTCCCTGCCTCTCGCCACTGTCGGGCACGGGACCGGAGACCTTCACCGCGTAGAGCGTCGGCGCACGAGGGCCACGCGCCGCCGGTGTCGGTAGTTTGATGCCGGTGACAGTGACCGCATCGTTTCCCGCGCGAACGGGAAGGCGTCGCGTCGTGGCGTGATGCGCGACCGACTTCCAGAGATCGCCCCAGCCCCACACCGAGCGACGCAGGAACTGCGACTCGAGCGTGTCCGGCACCGGAGCGATCGTCGCGACCAGCGTGTCGACGTTCACGTGCTGCACCGCCAGCGTGGCGAAGCCGTTTCGCTCGACGAGCATACGGCCGTACGGGTAGCTCACCGATGGCGCGTACCCCGTGGTCCGCACCGCCGACGCCGGGTTCCCTTCCAGCTTCTGCCCGAACACGTCCCGCATCGCGGTGTCGACGACGATCGCGTATGTGGTTCGCGGCCTGAGCTTCGCCTGCAACACCCAGGCATCCGATTCCGCCGTCGAGTCGCGGAGCGTGAACGGTGTCGCCGGCAGGATCCGAACGCGCCGCTGCACCTCGGTCCCCTTCACCGGCGTGCTGAAGACGACGAGAATCGGGCCCGTGGGGCAGTAGCGACTCCCGGTGCAGCTCGTCTCGGCGATGCGCAGCGGTCCATAGGTGCTGAACGGCCAGCGCACGAGCCCTTTGGTGTTCCCGGTGTTGAGCTCCGCCGGCGCCACGAGGTCCCCCGTGCACCCATAGGGCAGGTTGGCGCGAGGATCCAGCTCCACGACACGGCGCAGCGAGTCGGGCTCCTGCGGCATGCCCTCTTCGTAGCGCGGCGCCCGGTACGTCCACGGATCGCTCTCGCGCACCGGTCTCACGCGCACGCCGTCCAGCCGCATGATGCGCTCGTCGATCTGGCACAGCGAGTTGAACTCCAGGTAGCTCGCCGCGGCCACACGATCGGGATCGACCGGCGCGCTCCACACCAGCTCGAACCGCGAGTCGGGGACGACGTGCTTGGCGACGATCTCCTTGCCCACCGGCGAGCCCGTGAGGAGCGTGGCGCCCTTGACCCGAATGGTGTACTCGAACGGGTCGAGCAGCCGGCTGCCATCCATCGCCCTGAAGGTGTTGGCAACCGTGATTCGGTACCGCGTGTCGGAGCGGAGCGGCGCCAGCGGGTAGAACGCGATGGTCACCGGATCTCTCCACTCGACCCGGCCTGGCGCCGGGGGATCGATGCGGAAGACGCGGGATGCATCCACCGAGTAGTCGAGTGAACCGGCCACCGGCCTGTCGAACGTGACCGTGATCGGCTGCGTGGGCGTCGCCTCACCGGAGGGCGATACGCGCATCACGCGCAGGGTGTCTGCCGGCCCTGACATGAGCGCGGCGGTGGCGGCCAGAGCGAGGCCGCGCGCGAGGGGAAGCATTGGAGGAGCTGCCCGCGAAGAAAAAGGGAGGAGAAGGTGGGTGCAGCCAATTATACACCGCGTGGACGCACGCGTTGCAAGGGCGGTCACCCGGACCACGCTGCGCCGCGCCCGGAGGCGCGGAGCCACCTCCTACCGGATACCGCTGTTGCAGAACACCTGCAGCTGGCTCTGCACCACCGGCTGCAGCTGTCCCAGATACTCCATGTACTGGCGCACGGCGTCTGGCGCGACCGATTCGCCCTGCGGGAGCGCCGAACCCGCTCTTCCCAGCGAGCGCTCCGCCAGTCGGGCCAGATCGCAGCTCCGGCTCGCCGGCGCCTCCGTGACCGCCGACTGCCCGACCGAGAAGGCGGCGAGACCGAGAAGGAGACTGGACTGCGGCGTGGAACGCAGTCGGTTCGCGATCTCCACAAAGCGCAGTGCCAGCTGGTACGTATCCCGCGACTTCGCCTCGTTCGCCTGACGATACAGCACGTTCCCGCGTCCGAGGGCGTATTGCGCGATAAGTGTCGAATCGTCGCCGTTGGCGATCGCCTGCTCGAGCGATGCCAGCGCGCTGTCGGGCTGGTCGAGGTCGAACTGGGTTCGCGCCAGCTGGAGAAATCCTCGGGGAAGCTTCGGGTCGAGCTCTACCGCGCGTCGCGCGGCAACCAGCGACTCTTCCAGCATTCCTTCACCGCGCAGCGCCTGCGCGCGCAGCGCATGCAGCCCGGACTCGTTCGGAAACCGCTCCAGCCCGCGCGTGACCGCCGAGTCGCCCTCTTCCTTCACGTACTGCGCGTACAGGACGTAGAGCGCCGAGTTGGTCGGGAACTTCTCCAGCGCCCGCGTGAGCGTGCCCACGGCGCGCTGCGTCTGTCCGTCGGCCCGGTACGCGCTGGCGAGTCGCACAAAGAAGGTCGTGTCCGCGTAACTGCTGTCGGCTCGCACCAGCGCCTCGCCGGCCTCGATCGCTCCGCTCCAGTCGCGCGAGGCCAGCAGGATGAGCCACTTCAGGCGGAGGAGCGTGATGCTACCCGGATTGTCCTCCACTGCCTTGATGATGGCGGGCTTCGCCAACCCGATGTTGCCACCACGCGCCAGCGTGGTTACCACGCGCTCGACCAGCGCCGGGTTGTTGGGATCGGCGGCGAGGAGCCTGGTATAACTCTCGATCGCGCTCCCCGACTGCCCCAGTGCCTCGTCGGCTCCAGCCGAGAGCTCGAGCGCTACCTTATTAGTGGAATCGATCGCCAGCACATCCCTGGCGATGGCCGAGATCGAGTCGGCCGGCCTGCGCTGGAGCGAGTACACGCTCACCAGGCACAGGCGCGCCAGCGTCGCGCGAGGGTACGCGGCGATGCCGGCCCGCGCCGCCGCCACAGCCTCCTCGTACTTCTCCTCCCGAGCACGCGCAACGCAGGCCCGCTCGTGAGGCAGCTGCCGTCTGGCGGCCAGGACGTACTCGGCCAGTGCCTCGCCGGCCGCTCGTGGGTCGCGTCCCTCGACCGGCGGTAGAGGCTGTGCCAACCGCATGTCGCGAAGGAGGACGAGCCGCGACTCGATGCGAAAGCCCGTCGCGGTTTGGATGAGCGTTCCGTCGAGGAACTCGTCGGCGCGCATTCGCGCCGAGACCAGCCGTACATCGGCTGGGTTCAGCGCGATGTCCACCCGATAACCCGCCTGCGCGAGCAGGTTCTCGTAGTCGCGCTTCCGGACGATCCAGACCTCCTCGTCGTCGGTGATCTTCTGGAGCCTCGAGCGGACAGCATCGGCGGCTCGCATGCCCTGGCCGTCGTTGGCGCTGTCCGTCCTGAACGGCGTGATCAGCAGGCGCGGCTTCTCTGCCTCGCCACGCTGCGCCTGCAGGCCGGCGAACGATCCCCCGACCGCGAGCGCGAGAGCGGCGTACGGCAGCGCGCGCACCGAGCCTTTCAATCCACCCACCCTCTCTCCTCTGACGCGATATGACGCGTGTGTCGACGTGAGACGGCGCACGCCGACCTCCGCGCGGCCAGCTGGCACGGTAGACGGTATGGGACGAAGCAGCAACGTCCGTGGGACAGATCGCGGAGCGCGGGGACCAGTTGTGGGACCACGAATGGCCACGTCAGCATACGCATCACGACGCTTGACCGCTGCGGAACGAGGTGTCTAAGATCCACATTCCTGCTTCACGTACCAATGGGGTGGCGTACGTTCCGTGCTGCGCCGCCAACGGAGACTTGCATGAGGTCACGCCTACGCATCGCGGTCCGAGCGACGCTGGCCGTCGCAACGGTCATGGCCGCGGTGGTGCCCCCGTCGCTGCCCGCCCAGGGCGCGCCGACGGGACGCACTCCCGGCACGCGGATCGACATTCCCGTCGAGTATCACAAGCTCGACAATGGCCTCCGCGTGGTCCTTTCGCGCGACACCGTGGCGCCTGTCGTCACCGTCGCCGTTTACTACAACATCGGCTTTCGCATCGAGCCGCGCGACCGCACCGGCTTCGCGCACCTCTTCGAGCACATGATGTTTCAGGGCTCGGAGAACCTCGGGAAGATGGCCCTCATCCGTCTCGTGCAGTCCAACGGCGGTATCCTCAACGGCTCGACGCGCTTCGACTTCACCAATTACTTCGAGATCGTGCCCAAGCACACGCTCGAGACCATGTTGTGGGCCGAAGCCGACCGGATGCGCGGACTCGACATCACCGCCGAGAACCTCAAGAACCAGCAAGAGGTGGTGAAGAACGAGGTGCGCGTGAACGTGCTGAATCAGCCGTATGGTGGATTCCCGTGGCTCGACATGCCGCAGCGGGCGAACACCAACTGGTACAATGCCCACAACTTCTACGGCGAGCTGGAGGATCTGGACGCTGCCACGCTCGAGGACGTGCGCTCGTTCTTCAAGACGTACTACGCGCCCAATAACGCGGCGCTGGTGGTGAGCGGCGACTTCGAGCCGCGGCAGACGATGGAGTGGATTCGGAAGTACTTCTCGGACATCCCCGCCGCACCGCAGCCGCGCAAGCCGGACATCTCCGAGCCCCGGCAGGAGCGCGAGAAGCGGTTCAGCAAGGTCGACTCGCTGGCGCCCCGGCCGGCGCTGGCGGTGGCGTACCACATGCCGCCGCGCAACAGCCCCGAGTACTACGCGATGGGGATGATCAACCAGCTCCTCACCCAGGGGCGCGACAGCAGGCTCTATCAGGCGATCGTCCAGCGACGTGGTCTCGCCGGGAACGTGAACGGCGGCATCAACCTCCTGGGCAACATGCACAACATCAATGGGCCGGTGCTGCTCGACATCTTCCTCTTCCACGACCCGGACAAGGCGGCCGACTCGATCATCGCCGTGATGGATTCGGTGATCGAGGAGCTGCGCACACGTCCGGTGGACCGCGCCACGTTCGATCGCCTGATGGTCAAGGTGCGCTCCGACCTCTACAGCAGCATCGAGGCACTGGTCGGGTTCGGCCGCGCCGACCTGCTGGCGTCGTTCGCGCTCTTCGACGACGACCCGTCACGGATCAATCGCATCGAGGATGAATTTGCGAAGGTGACACCCGAGCTGTTGATGCGAACGGCGCAGGAGTACCTGCGTCCCACGAACCGCACCATTCTCACGGTCGAGCCCAAGGGTGCGCGACAGGAGCGGCCCATTCCATGATCAGGACCTCTCTCTTCGTGGCGATGGCGATCACCGCCGCCGCGCTTCCCGCCGCCGCGCAGCGTGAAGCGCCGCCTGCCCCCGGCACACCCAGCAACTTCACCGTTCCGCCCAAGCGCGAGTTCTCGCTGCAGAACGGGATGGAGGTCACGCTGGTCCCCTACGGCACGATACCAAAAGTGACCGTGCGTCTCGCCACGCGCGTGGGCAACGTCAACGAGACGGCGCAGCAAACGTGGCTCGGCGACCTGATGAGCGACCTCATGGAGCAGGGCACCAGGACGAGGACCGCCGAGCAGCTCGCCATGGAAGTGGCGTCGATGGGTGGTGCGCTCGATGTAGCCTTCGGCGAAGACCTGACGACGATCGGCGGTGATGTGCTCTCCGAGTTCGGCCCCCGCATGGTGGCCCTGGTCGCCGATGTGGCGAGGAATCCGCGGTTCCCCGAGACGGAGCTCGCTCGGCTCAAGGCCGACCGCGTGCGGCAGGTGACGATCGCGAAGTCGCAGCCGCAGCCGCTCGCGCAGGAGCGCTTCCGTGCGGTGATCTACGGCGAGCATCCAGCCGGCCGGATGTTCCCAACCGCGGACCAGCTGCAAGGGTACACGATTCAGCAGGTCCGCGATTTCTACGCGGCCAACTTCGGCGCGGCGCGCTCGCACCTGTACGTGTCGGGCCGCTTCGACGCCACGACGATGGAACGAGCCATCCGCGACGCGTTCGGCGACTGGGCGCGCGGCCCGGCACCCGTGACGAACATCCCGAAGCCCACCAGCTCGCGGGCGATTCACCTCATCGACCGCCCTGGAGCCGTGCAGTCCACCATCTACATGGGGTTGCCGGTCCCCGACCCATCGAGCGAGGACTACGTCGCCTTGCAGGTGACGAACGCCCTCCTTGGCGGATCGTTCGGCTCGCGCATTACCAGCAACATTCGCGAGCGGAAGGGTTACACGTACTCGCCCTTCAGTCAGGTCTCGGCGCGCTATCGCAGCGCGTTCTGGGTGGAGGTCGCCGACGTCACCACGAACGTCACCGGTGCATCGCTCAAGGAGATCTTCCACGAGATCGACAGCCTGCAAGCAGTACCGCCGTCGGCGGAAGAGTTGCGCGGGATCCAGAACTATCTGGCGGGCACCTTCGTCCTCGGAAATTCGTCCCGCGCCGGGATCATCGGCCAGCTGCAGCTCGTCGACCTGCACGGTCTGCCCGACAACTTCCTGCAGACATACGTGCAGAAGATCCACGCCGTGACACCGGCCGACGTGCAGCGCATCGCCCGCACGTACCTGAAGGATGATCAGATGACGATCGTCGTCGTGGGCGACAAGAAGACGATCGCCGAGCAGCTGGCTCCGTTCGGCAAGGTGGTCGACTGACACACTCCGTCGCGCAACGAGCCCAGGCTGGCTAACCACAGAGACACAGAGGGCACAGAGTTTTCACAGAGGGGCCTTTGTAGCACGGAGCCCATCGCGCTACGAGCAGTGTTTTACCACAGAGGCACCGAGACACAGAGGCACCACAGGAGAGCAGCTCCTCTTCTCCTCGGGTTCCTCTGTGTCTTTGTGTCTCCGTGGTTCAAGCTGCTCGTGGCGCGAGGAGCTCCGTGCTACGCAGTACCCTCTGTGAATCCTCTGTGCCCTCTGTGTCTCCGTGGTTAGCAACGGCTCGTGGCGGTTACCCCGGGCTCGTTGCGCGATGTGCGATTCTACCCAGCGGCACGCGTCGCGAGGACGCGCGAGATCGCTTCGCCGATCTTGTTGTTCGGGGTGCTCGCGCCGGCGGTGATGCCAACGCGCAGTGGGCCGGGAGCGGACATCCAGCCGGTGGTTACGATCTCATCCGCCTGACCGATCGGCTTGTGGCGCACCGTGCCGCGCTCGGAGTCGATGCACGTGGCGTCCTCCACATGATACGTCGGCACGTGCTCCGCGCAGATCGCGGCCAGTGAGATCGTGTTGCTGGAGTTGTAGCCGCCGATGACCAGCATCACGTCCAGATGGTCGGCCAGCAGCTCGCGAACCGCGTCCTGCCGGTCTTGCGTGGCGCTGCAGATCGTGTCGAACGAGCGGAAGTTGGCGGCACGATACTCCTCCCCGCGCGCCCGCGCGATCGACCTGCCAACTTCCTCGGCGATCGCCAGCGATTCCCGCGCGAGCATCGTGGTCTGATTGGCGACGCCGATCTTCGCGAGGTGCGCGTCGGGGTCGAAGGCACGCGAGGTGCGCTGCGCGAACTTCTCGAGAAAGGCGTCGCGCGTCCACTGCCCCTCGATGTAGTCGCACACCAGCCGCGCTTCGGCCATGTCGCGCACCACGATGTAGTGTCCGCCAGGATACTTCTCCGCCTGCGACGCCGTGGCCCGCGTCTCCTCGTGATAATACTTCCCGTGGATGAGCGACGTGAACCCATCGCGCGCGTAGCTCTCGACGCGCTTCCACACGTTCAATACCGAGCCGCACGTCGTGTCCACCAGCACGCACCCGATGCCGCGCAGCGTCTCGAAGTCGTGGATGGTGACGCCAAACGCGGGGATGATCACGACGTCGGATGGACCGATGGTGCCGTAGTCGAAGCCGCCCGGCGCACCCGACGCGCCGGAGAGGGGCGTGAGGATTTCGACGCCCATCGCCCGGAGCTTGGCGTTCACGTGCGGGTTGTGGATGATCTCGCCGACCAGCATGATCCGGCGGTCGGGGAACTTGGCACGGGCCTGGTACGCGTAATCCACCGCGCGCTCCACGCCGTAGCAGAAGCCGAACTCTCTGGCCAGGCGGATCGTCAGATCCCCGACCGAGAGTGTGAAGTCTTGCTCGCGCAACAGGTTGACCAGGTCCCCAGAGTAGTCACGGTCGAGGACGCCCTGCACCTCGGCCTTGAGGCCGAACCCTTTGCGAAAGTAGCTGCCGTCGGACGCGGTCATGCGTGAAAGATAGCGCGGGATGCGGGATGCGCGATGCGACTCCCTCCCGCATCCGCGAGGGACTTCCCCGCCCCCCCGGTCACCGCTACGATTGCGCCGATGCCGAGCCCACCGAATGAGCCCTGACGGCGAAGCGCCATCGCCACTGCTCCGGCCACCGGCGCTGGTCAAGGGCGATGCGGTGGGAGTGGTGGCGCCATCGTACACACCTCGGCCGGGATGGTTGTTTCGGGGGGTCAAGGCGCTCGAGCGCAGCGGCTTCGAGGTCGTGCTCGACCCCGAGATCACCGTCAGCCGGCGCTTCAAGCGGCTGGAGGACGAGCGCCGCGCCGAGAACTTCATGGGGATCTGGCTCAATCCCAAAGTGAGGGCCGTGATTGGCGGCACCGGCGGGTATGGCGCCGTGCGCATGCTCCCATACCTCGAGCCGGAGATCTTCCGCCGCAATCCAAAGGTCTTCGTCGGCTACTCGGACATTACCGTCATCCACCTGTGGCTCATGCGGCGCGCCAACCTGCGCGTATTCCATGGGCCGACGGTGGACGACCTGATCCCGAGCGCGCGCGACCCCACGATGGTCTCGCTCCTCGCCGCGCTCACCACGCCCCGGCCGACAATGCGGATCGGCCGGGGCATCGCGCGCGTGCTGCGCCCCGGCCGGGCCTCCGGACGCCTGGTCGGCGGAAATCTCTCGCTGGTGCAGCAGACCATCGGCACACCGTACGAGGTGGACACGCGCGATGCGATCCTCTTCCTCGAGGAGACGCGCGACCCGATGTCCGTGCTCGATGAGCGTCTCGTCCACCTGCGCGCCGCCGGCCTCCTTCGCCCCGTGCGCGGCGTCGTCTTCGGCCAGCTCTCGATCGACCGGTCAGAGGAGGATGACTTTGAGGACTTCCTCCTCGACCTCGTCTCCGACCTCAACGTCCCCATCCTCACCGACTTCCCTGCCGGCCACGAGGTTCCCAACCTCACCCTCCCACTCGGCACCGACATCGAGCTGGTCGCCGAGGACACGACCGGGTGGCTGGCCTACAGAGAGGACGCGCTCGAGGGTTAGTAATTAGCAGCGACTACCAGTCATCCTGCCTGCGGTAAGAGGTCGTAAGGTGATGAGCGGCGCTTACGACCTTACGTCCAGTGACCGCATGCAAGGATGACTGGTAATGACTCCTTACTTCACCTCCACCAGCTTGCGCGCGAACGTCCGGCTCGTGCGCAGCCGCGTCCCATCGCGCAGGATCACGATGTACTCGCCATGGAACCAGGGCTGGAGCTCCTGAATGCGGTCGAGGCTCACGATGGTCGACCGGTGAATGCGCATGAAGCGCTCCGGGTCCAGCTGCTGCTCCAGGTCCTTGAGCGTCTGTCGCAACAGATGCGACGTGCGTCCCACGTGCAGTCGCACGTAGTTGTCGGCGGCCTCGATCCAGTCGATGTCGTCCACGCGCACGAAGTACACTCGACCGGCCGAGCGGATGACGAGCCGCTGGATGTAGCGGCGGGCGGATGCCATGTCGTCGACCAGCGCACGGACGCGCGCGTCCGAACCCGGTCGTGCCACCTTGAGGCGCTCTCGCGCACGCTGCATCGTGGCGCGAAAGCGCTCGTCCTCGAACGGCTTGAGCAGGTAATCCAGCGCGTGCACGCGAAACGCCTCGAGCGCGTACTGGTCGTACGCCGTGACGAACACGACGAGCGGCATGCGCGACGGTCCGACGGCCTCGATCACGTCGAACCCACTCAGCTCGGGCATCTGCACGTCGAGAAAGACCAGGTCCGGACGGTTCGCCTCGATCTCATCGATCGCCCTTCCTCCGTCGGCGCATTCGCCCACGACGGTCACGTCCGTCTCGTCGGCGAGCAGGGTCCGCAGACGAAGCCGCGCCAGCGGCTCGTCGTCGACGATGAGCGCTCTAGTCGCCATCGTCGGTGCTCGTGTCGTGGACGGCCGCCGGCGAATGGGCCAGCCTGAGCGGCACCAGAAGGGTCACCTCCACGCCCCCGGCCGGGTGATTGCGCACCTCGAGGCGATGGCGATCCCCGTAGAGGTGCGCCAGACGCGCGCGGGTGTTCGCCAGGCCGAGTCCGCTTCCGTGCTCCGGCACGCGCCCTGCCGGAAGGCCCGGCCCATCGTCGCGCACACGGATCTCCAGCGCGCCATTGGCGCGTACCGCGCTCACCTCGACCCGTCCGCCTTCACGGCGCGGCGCGATGCCATGCTTGATCGCATTCTCCACCAGCGGCTGCAGCACGAGGCTCGGCACCAGCGCGTCGAGGGTTCCCGGCTCGACCGCGACCGCGAGCCGCAAGCGCTCCTCGAAGCGCGTCTGCTGGATCTCCAGGTACTTCTCCAGGAACTCCATCTCGTCGCGCAACGGCACTTCCTGTGTGCCCGACTGCTCCAGTGTCATCCGCAGAAGGTCGCTGAGCCGCGCGACCATGCGGTTTGCCGCCGCTGCATCATGATAGGTGAGCGTGGAGATGGCGTGCAGCGTGTTGAACAGGAAGTGCGGATGCAGCTGCGCTTTGAGCACCTCGAGCTGCGAGTGCGCCAGTCGCGCCTCGAGCTGTGAGGCACGCAGCTCGCGCTCGCGATATTGCCGGTAGTACGCCACCGCGTGACTCACGCCGAGGATGACCCAGTACGTGGCCATGGACACGTGGAACTGCGCCATGAGCATCAGGTTGAACGGCGGCGCGGCCGGCCAGCCGAATGCCGACGAGATTCCTACGCGAACGCCGATCCGCACGACGGCGAAGACCGCGCTCGCCAGCACGTGCACGGCGATCGCTCGTGACAGGTGGCCGCGCGCGAGTGGAAACCGACGCCCGAGCAGGTAGACGAACGGCGCCAGGACCGCCCAGATGTACCAGTCCACCATCGCCCGGCCGACGATGTTCCCCCAAGGCACGGGGTCGCCACGGTACGCCGAGTAGATCACGCCCTGACTCGCGAAGAAGACGCCGAGCAGCGCCCATCCGGCGAGATAGAGGATCAGTTGAGTGGGACGCGGAAGCGATCGCCGTGAAGCGGCAGGGGATGCCGGCATGGTGGGCGCGAAGATAATGCGCGCGCACGGATGCGAGGAGGCGAAAGATCGTCTGGTGTGGCAGCCGCGTGCCGGCTCGCCCCTCCTCGAATCCGGTTCACCCCCAAACCATGCTTCGGCCCGCGCGGCTAGGCGGCGCGGCGCGCCTCCTCACAATCCATCGTGAAGGGCTCGATCGCGCGAACCACCTCCGCCGGCAGTGGCTGCTTGGCAAAGGTCTTCCGGCTCACGCACACCAGCACCTGGTAGGCAGCGGCGTGGAGCTTGGCGCCATCGGCGCTCATGACGTCGAAGTTGATGGTGAGCGACGTGTGGCCCACGCGGCTGATATACGTCACCACCTTGAGCCTGTCGTCCAGTCGCGCCGGGTGGTGAAACTCGGTGTGCATCACCTTCCGCGGCAGCCAGATGTCGAACCGCTCGAAGATGTCCTTGAACGGCAGCCCCGCCGCGCGGAAGATCTCCGTCTCCGCCAGCTCGTAGAATCTGATGTAGGCGCCGTAGCAGATGATGCCGGCCAGGTCGATGTCTCCCCAGCGGACGTACTCCGAGATCACGAACGGTTTCTTGGGCATTGCGGAGGTCACCACTCGCGCTGCGCGCGCAGCTCGAGGATCTGGTTGATGTGATGGTCGCCGTGCCAGGCCAGCATCTCGAGCATCTGGTCCAGTCCCATGGGCCCGCGCTCCGGATGCGTGCAGATGTGCCCCCACTGCACCGGCGTCACGGCGAGCAGCGTCTCGGTGGTCATACGCCGGAGCAGCCCGAATGCATCGACCGCCGACACGATCGACGTCGACGGCGCGAGCGCGTCGACCCAGGCGTCCTGATCGAACCTCTCCAGCTCCGTGCCCGGCTCGGCGATGATGCGGCGTACCCGGAGCACGTAGTGCAGCTCGCTGTCCGCCAGGTGCACGGCGATCTGATGCGTGTTCCACTTTCCCTCGGCGCGCGGCGTCGCCAGCTGCTCCTCGCTGAGCCCCAGCACCGCGGCGCGCAGTCGCTCGGGCGCCGAGGCATAGGTTGCGATGAGCTCGGCGCGGGTATTCATGCCGGATTGGCCGCGCTGCATGTCGCCACCATGAGACGTGAGGGAAACCAGCGCATCGACGCTCCGCAGTTGCGACGTATGCCGAAAAAGCTATTGCCGCCTGCGTGCTCTGTCACGGTCCACGCGCGCCTTGCCATCGTTTTCGAGGCGGGATACACTAGTGTCCCACTCCGACGACGGCGGCAGCCATGGCCGAGTCCACTCTCACCTTTCAAGCCGCGCAGCCTTTCGTGTTCCTCGGCGAGCGTCTCTGGCTCGACTTCGTGAACACGGATGAGATACGAAGCGGCTCACGAGTGGACGCGCTGCGCGACTTCGACGCGCTGGTCCAGTGGCTGGAATCGGCTGCCGTTTTGGACGCCGAGCGGGCCTGGAGCATGCGACGCCGGGCGCAGCAGCAGCCGGCGGGCGCCAC
>DATFFQ010000058.1:0-2068 GCA_035249955.1 Gemmatimonadaceae bacterium | reverse complement strand
CACGAAGGCGCTCGCCGTCGGCGGTGACCAGGTCGGCCGAGAGCACGTTGTCGCAGGTGAGCCCGTGTCGGCGCATCAGCCAGCCGAGCCCCCCGCCGAGCGTGAGACCACCGATGCCGGTGTGGGTGATGATCCCGCCGGGCGTGGCCAGCCCGAAGGCCTGGGTTTCGTGGTCGAACTCCCCCCAGAGAAGTCCCGCCTGCGCTCGCGCTGTTCGAGCGGCCGGATCGACCCACATGCCCTTCATCGGGGAAAGATCGATGACGATCCCATCATCGCAGACGGCCGTGCCGGCGACGTTGTGGCCGCCGCCGCGCACCGCGACGACGAGATCGTGCTCGCGTGCGAATCGGACAGCGGCCTGGACATCGGCGACGCCGGTGCAGCGCGCGATGAGCGCGGGCCTGCGATCGATCGCGCCGTTCCAGATGCGGCGGGCGGCGTCGTACGGCGGATCGTGGCGACGGATCAGCTCACCCTTGAAATGCCGCGTCACGTTGGCGAGGGTGGCATCATCGAGAACAGCGTCGTGGCGACGGTCGGTCTCGAGCATCTGTCTCACGGACATGGCGCACCTCCTTCGTCATCGGCAGGATGGCGCCGGCGGCGGCGAGCAGGAAAGCACAAAAAATGGACTTGCGGCGTGCGCCCGGCGCACGCTACCGTCAACTCACGATGAAGGGGTACGGCCAGTTCTGCCCGGTCGCCAAGGCCGCGGAGATCTTCGCCGAGCGGTGGACCCCGCTCGTCCTTCGGGAGCTCGTGTGCGGGAGCCACCGCTTCAGCGATCTCCACCGTGGCGTGCCGCTCATGTCGCGCACCCTCCTCGCCCAGCGCCTCCAGCAGCTCGAGAATGCCGGAATCGTACGGAGCGTGGCCAGGACGAAGGGGCGTGGGCGCGAGTACTCGCTGACACCCGCGGGCGAGGAGTTTCGCCCGGTCATCGAACGGCTCGGCGAATGGGGCCAACGGTGGGCCCGGACCCGCATCGACGCGAGCGACCTCGACCCAGGGCTCCTGATGTGGGACATCCACCGGCGGGTGAACGTCGAGCGCTTACCCGCCCGGCGCGTCGTGGCCCGGTTCGACTTCCGTGGCGTGCCGAGAGTCGCCCGATGCCCCAACACTTACTGGCTGATCCTCGAGCGGCCGAACGTGGACGTCTGCTTGAAGGAGCCGGGCTTCGAGGTGGACCTGGTCGTCGATGCGGATCTCGCCGCGCTTACGAAAGTCTGGATGGGTGACGCGCGGCTCGACGACATGCGCCGCGCCGATCTCATCCGCCTGGTTGGGCTCCGCGAGATCGTCCGGGCGTTTCCCACCTGGCTCGCGCTGAGCGGGTTTGCCGGGATCGAGCGACCACGCGCCGTGGAGGCACGCAGCCTCCCGAGGCTCCGAGCCCGCTTGTCGCGCTGACGACCTGCCTTCCCCCCTCATCAAGGGCACGCCTGCACTCGTGCTCTCAGCGAGAAGACAAATGCCCCGATCGAGCGGTTTGACGCGCTCGGAGACGCTGCCGTCCCGGGTTCGAGTCACATCCTCGGCGCGGGCCCCGTGGGTCTCCTCCTCACGGCATTGCTCCAATCCACGGAGCGGTTCTCCGTGCACCTCTATGAAAAGCGGCGCGACTACACGCGAACGCGCATGGTCCAGCTCGCGTCGTACCTCGTGGCGGTGGATGACGGCGCGAACACGTTCAAATCAGGCTCGAGTACGGGCTCGTCATCACCTTCCTGTACGGCCGGGCGTACGACTGCAACGAGTACTGCCGCAATTGCCGAGTAGGGTCCGCGGCGCCGGCATGCGAGTTCATCGAGAGCTCGAGGATAATGAAGCACTCCGCCGCCTAACGATCCAGGCACGCGACTGCCGCTCTCACCTCGCCACCGCCGAGCACTGTTCGTATCGAATGCGCCACCGGCCGCTCGAGCGATCGCAAATCGTCACGCATCGATGATCCTCGACGAACTCCCGGCCCCGATATGTTCCCCTGCCCTGCCACCGACGCCGCACCATTGCCGCGCCCTCGCCGAGCATGGTCACTACCGTCTCCGTGTGCGCGCCGCCC
>DATFFQ010000057.1:0-19911 GCA_035249955.1 Gemmatimonadaceae bacterium | reverse complement strand
CGACACGGTATACCTCAACAACGCCTCCACCGGACCGCTCCCGGCTCGTACCATCCAGGCGCTAGGCGACTTCAACGATCGCCGCGCCAGGCCGCACCTGATCAGCGACGACGATGAGCTCGCGATCATGCGGCGGGCGCGCGAGCAGGCGGCACGAGTCATCGGTGCGTCCGTGTCGGAGATCGCGCTGCAGGTCAACACGTCGTACGGAATCAACCTCGCGGCCCGCGCGCTGCCGCTTCAGCCGGGCGACGTGGTGGTGGCGCCCGATCGCGAGTTTCCGGCCAACGTCTATCCGTGGATGGCCCTGGCGGACAAGGGCGTTCGCTTCGAGATGATCCCGTGCGTGAACAATCTGCCTGACGAAGACGCCATGTTGCGCGCCCTCGATGCTCCTGGCGTGCGCGCGCTCACCGTCTCGTGGGTCTCCTTCGCCACCGGCTATCGGGTCGACCTGCATCGGTTGGGCAGCGCCTGCCGCGAGCGCGGCATCTACTTCGTCGTCGATGCCATCCAGGGCGTGGGTTGCACGACGATGGACGTGCACGCGCTGGCGATCGACATCCTGGCCTGCGGTGGCCAGAAGTACCTCCTGTCTCCGTGGGGGAGCGCCTTCGCGTACGTGCGCGAGGAGCTGGTGCGCGAGCTCAGGCCGACCGCGGTTGGATGGATGTCGGTCCGCGGGTCGGACGATTTCTCGCGCCTGGTGGACTACGACTTCACCTACCACGACGACGCGCGCCGGTTCGAGGTCGTGACCTTGCCCTACCAGGATCTCGTGGGCTTCACCGAGAGTGTCGGGCTGCTGCTCGAGGTCGGGATCGCCGCGGTGGAGGCGCACGTCGATCGACTGGTCGATCACGCCGTGGAGTGGTGTCGCGCGCGCGATGACGTGCGGCTGGTGACGCCGGAGCGCCCCACGGCGCGAGCCGGAATCGTCGCGCTGGCGCCGCGCGATGCGGGTCGCGCGTCAGCCCGGCTCACCCGCGCCGGCGTCGTACATTCCGTGCGCGAGGGGACCATCAGACTGGCCCCGCACTTTTACAACACGCTGGATGAAGTTCAGCTCGCGCTGGACGCCATCGCAGCGAACGACTGAACGGTCTTTGGCCACACGTCAGCCGTCTTTGATGCGCACGAGCGCGTAGTCGCGGGCGCCCTTCCGCAGCAGCAAGTGCCGGCCCGGAAGCAGCGCGCTCGATGGCACGGTGCGGCTTTCGCCGGTGAGGCGCTCGCCATTCACATAGAGCCCGCCCTGCTCGAGCATTCGTCGCGCCGCACCCTTCGATGCCAGCAGGTCGGCAGCCACGAACAGCTCGGCGGTGTCGAGCGCTCCGTTGGCCGGCATGTCGATCTCGGTGAACGGGATCTCGCGCGCCAGGGCATCGAGTGCCCGCTCGGAGAGAGACCGGGGATCGGACTTCCCGAAGAGCAGAGCCGACATCTCGGCGGCAACGCGCGCCGCGTCGTCGCCGTGAGTCCTGGCCGTCACCTCCAGCGCCAGCTCCTGCTGCGCCTCGCGACGATCGGGGCGCCCCGCAGTCGTGCGCTCCAGCGCCTCGATCTCCTCTCGTGACTTGAGGGTGAAGAAGCGCAGGAAACGTCCTACGTCGCGGTCGTCGGTGTTGATCCAGAACTGGTAGAACTGGTAGGGTGTGGTGCGGCTCGCATCCAGCCACACCGCACCGGCTTCGGTCTTGCCGAACTTCTTTCCTGACGCCGAGGCCACCAGCGGCGTGGTGATCGCGTGCGCCTCGTGCCCCTCGGCGCGCCGGATGAGCTCGACACCGGCCGTGATGTTTCCCCATTGGTCGCTCCCGCCGAGCTGGAGCGAGGCACCCTCACGGCGATGGAGCTCCAGGTAGTCGTAGGCCTGGAGCAGCATGTACGCGAACTCGGTGAACGAGATGCCGGCCTCGAGGCGCGCCTTCACCGATTCCTTGGCCAACATGTAGTTGATCGTAAAGTGCTTGCCGACATCGCGCAGGAACTCGATGGTGCCCAGCGGACGGAGCCACTCGGAGTTGTCCACCAGGCGGGCGGCGTTGGGCCCGTCGAAGTCCAGGTAGCGCTGAAGCTGGAACCCGATAGCGCGCGCGTGCTGCACGATGGCGTCCACCGACTGAAGGGGGCGCTCCGCGCTCTTGCCACTCGGATCGCCGATCATCCCCGTGCCGCCTCCCACCAGCGCCACGGGGCGGTGGCCCGCTCGCTGCACATGAACCAGGGCCATCAAGGGGACGAGATTGCCGACGTGGAGACTCGGCGCTGTGGGGTCGAAGCCCACGTATGCCACGAGCGGGCCGCGGCCAAGCCACTCCGCGACCCCTTCGGTGTACTGATGAACGAGCCCGCGCCAGCCGAGCTCTTCCAGGAGGGAGGCAGGTAGGGACATTCGGGAATTATAGGTCCGAAGCTGGATGGTTGTCAGCGGCTCGCGTGCGTTGCTGCTTGCGACGATTGAAGTTAGCTTCACCGTTCCCCCTCGAAACCACCGCGCGGCGGGTTGCGCGCGCGAAGGTGTTGCCGTCTTGAGAGATCGATACCGCCCACATGGTTGATTTGCCGTTCAGCCGGCGCTACTGGCGCGACCGCCCGCGTCTTCGGCGCGGCGCCCTCCTCGTTACTGCCTTTGTCGCCGCGTTTGGTTTCGGGTTCGCGTACGCGTCCTGGGTCCTCGTGTGCCGCGACGGGGCGTGTCCCTCGATCTCCATGCTCGAGGTATTCACGCCGCGGCAGACGTCCAAGATGTATGCCGCCGATGGCCGGTTCATCACCGAGATCGGTGTCGAGCGGCGCACCCTGGTTCGCCTCGAGGACATCCCCGACGTCGTCCGCCAGGCGTTCGTGATCACCGAAGACAAGCGCTTCTACGATCACGCCGGGATCGACTGGGTGCGTGTCGCGGGCGCGGCGGTGCGCAACATCATGGCCGGCGGGTACGTCGAAGGCTTCTCGACGATCCCCATGCAGCTCGCGCGGAACGTCTTTCCTGAGCGCATCTCGCGCGAGAAGACACTCACGCGCAAGCTCAAGGAAGCGAAGGTCGCGCGCGCGATCGAAGCCGGGTACTCCAAGGACAAGATCCTGGAGCTGTACCTCAACCAGATCTACCTGGGCAACGGAGCCTATGGCGTCGAGACGGCGGCGCAGCGGTACTTCGGGAAATCGGTCCGCGACCTGAATCTCGCCGAAGCGGCCACGCTGGCGGCACTGCCCAAGGCACCGGAGCGCTACAACCCACGCCGCTCTCCCGAGCGCGCCATTCAGCGTCGAAATACCATCGTCGAGCTGATGCGCCGGCAGGGCGCCATCCAGAACACCGAGGCGCGGCTCGCCCAGGCGTATCCGCTGCGCCTTGCTCCGCGACAGGAAGCGGGCGACCTCGCTCCCTACTTCGTCGAGTGGGTGCGGAAGCAGCTCGAGGAGCAATTCGGCAACAGCGTCTATACCGACGGGCTCAGGGTGTACACCACGCTCGACGTGGACATGCAGCTGGCGGCCGAGCGGGCGTTGGAGCGTCAGCTCAAGGCGGTCGAGTCCAGCAAGTACGGCTCGTTCAAGCATGTCACCTACGAGCAGTACCTCGCGCGAAGCGCCAGCGGTGAGTCGCAGAACGTCGCGAACTCACCATATCTGCAGGGCGCGTTCATCGCGCTCGATCCTCGCACCGGCTCGGTGCGCGCGCTCGTGGGGGGCCGTGACTTCGATGACTCGAAGTTCAACCGTGCCACGCAGGCGCTGCGACAGCCCGGCTCCACGTTCAAGCCCGTCGTCTATGCGGAGGCCATTCGCGAGGGACGGCCGCCGTCCTACATGATCGAGGACGCTCCACTCTCCGTTCCGCAGGTGGACGGGACCGATTGGACGCCGCAGAACTACGATCTGGAGTTTCACGGCCCCGTTCCGATGCGCCGCGCTCTGTATCTCTCGCGCAACCTGCCCACGGTCCGTCTCGGCATGGAGCTGGGAGAAGAGAACGTCATCGCCATGGCCCGCCGGCTCGGCATCTCCTCTCCCATTCCGGCCTATCCGTCCATTCATCTCGGCGCCGCCGGCGTTTACCCCATCGAGCTGGTGAGCGCGTACAGCACCTTCGCCACGCTCGGGATACGCGCCCAGCCCAACGCCATCGTGCGTGTGGAGAATGCACAGGGTGACGTGCTCTGGGAGGCGACGCCCGTGCGGCAGCACGTGATGTCGCGTGAGGAAGCCTGGCTGATGGTGGACATGATGAAGGACGTCGCGCGTCGCGGCACCGCCGCGGGCGCCGTGTGGGGCGCCGGATTCCGGCACCCGTCGGGAGGAAAGACGGGCACCACCAACGACTACACCGATGTCTGGTACATCGGCTACACGCCCGATCTGGTGGCGGGCCTGTGGATCGGATTCGATCGGCCGCAGAGGATCCAGTCCAACGCCCAGGGCGGTCGACTGGCCGCGCCGGCGTGGACCGCCTTCATGACCGAGGTCTACCAGCGTCGTCCAGCGCCGCCGGATTGGCCGCGACCGGAGGGTCTGATCATGATGCAGGTGGATCGGACGACGGGGCTGCTGGCGAATCCGTTCTGTCCGCTCGAGGACATCGTGTCCGAGTACTTCATCGTGGGCACCGAGCCGATCCAAGAGTGCAACATGCACTCTCCGTTCAGCATCGATGCGCAGTCGGACTCGGCGTCGCTGAGCCAGCCACCGCCCGGCGCCCCGCCGCCGCGTCCCGGCCGGCCGCAGCGCGATACCACGCGGCCCATCCCCGACCCGTTCAAGCTTCCGCGGTGACCTGGCAGCCGATCGACTGCCACGCGCACACCACGATGTCCGACGGCTCACTGACCGTCGACGAGCTGATCGCCGTGGTGACGGCGCGCGGCGTACGCCCGGGCGTCGCCGATCATCTCTCGGGCGACGTGCGCTACTCCATCAAGACGGTCGACGCGGTTCGCGCCTATCTCGACGAGCTGGAGCGGCACGACGTGGCGCGCGGCGGCGAGTTCTGCTGGCACGATGCCCTCTGGCGCGAGCTGCCGGATGAGGTCGCGTCGCGCTTCACGCACACGATCGGATCGCTGCACGCCATCTTCGCGCCCGCCGGCGATCGCGTCATCAGTGTCTTCTCGCCGACGTTGCCTGACGGGATCACGCCCGATGCGTACATGGAGATGCACGTGGCCAACCTCGAGCGGTTCGCGCTCGAGATGCCGGTCGACATCCTGGCGCACCCCACGCTGCTCCCCATTCCGTTCCGGACGATGCCGCTCGAGGAGCTGTGGACCGAGGAGCGCGAAGAGCGTGCGGTGTGCGCGCTGGCGCGCGGGGGCATCACCTTCGAGGTGTCTTCCCGGTATCGCCCCCACCCGCGCTTCGTGCGCCGCGCGATGGATGCTGGTGTGCGGCTGTCACTGGGCTCGGATGGACACACCGCCGAGCAGGTGGGAGACATTGGCTTCTCACTCTCTCTGGTCCGTGCGCTCGGCGCACGTGAGGAGGAGCTGTACGATCCGATCAAGCACGGCTCTCGCCTCGCTCGCCGAGGTGCGGTCGGAGCCGGACGCTCGCGCGCCGGCTGAGTCGGGCGGCTCGCCGGCTGTCGGGTTCCGGGGGAGCGAATGACCCGCTATCAGGCACGCTGGGTGGTACCCGTCTCGCGGCCTCCCATCGAGGACGGCGTCGTCGACGTGCGCGATGGCGACATCACCTACGTGGGCCCGTGCCAAGACGCACCACCTACCGACGGCGATCTCGTCGAGCTCGGTGATGCGCTGCTGCTCCCGGGGCTCGTGAACGCACACACGCACCTGGAGCTCACCGCGTTCCGCGGACTGCTGGCCGACGCCCCGTTCCGGAGCTGGATCGTCTCGCTGCAACGCGCGAAGGCGGCGGTCATGACGCGCGAGCGGTACCTCGACGCCGCCCGGCTGGGCGTGGCCGAGGGTCTGCTCGCGGGCATCACGACCTACGCCGACAGCTGCGATTCCGGCGTTTCGCTGGAGGTGATGCGGGAGCTGGGCGTGCGCGGCATCATGTATCAGGAGGTCTTCGGTCCCGATCCCGCGGATGCCGCCCGCTCGTTAGGCGACCTGGAATCCAGGCTCGAGCGACTCTGTGGGCTGCAGACCGAGGTGCAGCGGCTCGGCGTGTCGCCGCATGCACCCTACACGGTGTCGGCGGAGCTCTACCGGAGCGTCGCCCGGCTGGCGCGCGAGCGGGGACTCCCGATGATGCTGCACGCCGCCGAAAGCGAGGCCGAGTCCGAGCTGGTGGCCGGTGGCACCGGTCCCTTTGCCGAGGGGTTGCGTCGTCGTGGCATCGAGGTCCGTGCGCACGGCCGGTCGCCACTCGCGTACCTGCGGGAGCTCGGTGTCCTCGACGAGCGCCCGCTCCTCGCGCACTGCGTGCAGGCTGACGCGGCGGATGTGGAGCTCATCGCCGCCGCCGGCGCCAGCATCGCGCACTGCCCAATCTCCAATGCCAGGCTGGGGCACGGCGTTGCGCCTGTTGTCGAATTCCGACAATACGGCATCGACGTCGGGCTCGGCTCCGATTCGATGGCCAGCAACGACCGAATGCACCTGCTCGAAGAGACACGCGTGGCCGTGCTCGCGCAGCGTCAACGCACGCGACGCTGGGATGCATTGTCCGCGCAGGACGGGCTCGAGCTGGCGACGCTCGGCGGCGCCCGCGCGCTACGCTTGGCGCATCGCATCGGGTCGCTGGAGATCGGGAAGTCGGCCGATCTCGCCGCCTTCGATCTCGCCGCCACGGACGTGACGCCCGCGTTCGACCCGGTCGCGGCGGCCGTGTTCTCGCTCGGCGGCTCGCGGGCGAGTTTCGTGGCCGTTGCCGGACGTCCACTCGTGTGGCGCGGGCGGCTCACCAGCGCCGATCCCGCGTCCTCGACGCGCGTGCGGGAGACCGCGGACGCGCTTCGGCGCTGGCGCGAACAAGACCCGGCATCGCACTGACCGCGCGCGTGTCGCTGCTGGCGCGAGCGCGCGCTTACGCGTTATCATGTCGCGTACCCTTGACGAGGAATGGCATGGCGGATTCAGCGTCGGAGCGCACGGCGAAGATCTGGCGTGACGGCCAGTTCGTGAACTGGGAAGACGCGACCATCCACGTGATGAGCCACGTGGTACACTACGGTTCCAGCGTCTTCGAGGGCATTCGCTGTTACGAGACCCCGGGCGGTCCGGCGATCTTCCGCCTTCACGATCACATTCGACGGCTGTTCGACTCGTGCCGGATCTACCGCATGGAGCCCGACCACAGCGCGGATGCGCTCGTCCAGGCGTGCGTGGACACCGTCGCCACCAACGAGCTACGACACTGTTACTTGCGGCCGGTCGTCGTCCGCACCGGCGAGCAGATGGGTGTGTATCCGCTCGGCGTCCCTGTGGAGACGTTCATCATCGCGTGGAAGTGGGGCCGGTATCTCGGCGAAGACGCGCTCACGCGCGGCGTCGACGTCTGCGTCTCGAGCTGGCGGCGGGCAGCGCCGGACACGTTTCCCACGCTGGCGAAGGCGGGGGGCAACTACCTGAGCTCGCAGCTCTCGAAGACCGAGGCGCGCCTGGATGGCTACGTGGAGGGAATCGTCCTCGATTCCGCGGGCTTCGTCGGCGAAGGAAGCGGGGAGAACCTCTTCCTCGTTCGCGACCAGGTGTTGTACACCGCGCCGATCTCGGCGGGTATCCTGCAGGGCATCACGCGCGACACGGTCGTGCAGCTGGCGCGGGAGCTCGGGTACGAGGTGCGTGAGCAGGCAATTCCGCGGGAGATGCTGTACATTTCCGATGAGCTGTTCTTCACGGGCACGGCGGCGGAGCTGACCCCCATCCGGTCGGTGGATCACATCCAGGTCGGGGAGGGCAAGCCGGGCCCCGTGACGATGGCCATCCAGGAGCAGTACATGGGCATCGTGAGCGGCCACATCCGGGATCGTTACGGATGGCTCACCATGGTTCCGGCCGAGGTATCCGCGGGACGATGAGCGCTCGGACGAGGGTGTCGACCGGCGTCAGGTACTGCCGCGATCGGCAGAGGTTGCGGCACTTTTTCGATTTCGTCAGTGTAATAGGGAGCACCGGCACCGGCGCGCAACGGTGCCGAGGGACGAGGTTGTCTCGCTAGCAGACTGCTCCCGTTCGGTGGTTGCGGACGGGAGTTTCTGCGTGCGGTACGGAGGACGATGTGGTCGTTGGATGCCTGGCTCTGAATGCGTCGTTTGAGCCGCTGACGATGGTTCCCATGCGGCGGGCGCTGCGGCTCGTCCTGGATGGGAAAGCCGAGATCGTCGAGGCAGAGCGCGACCGCGTGGTGCGCTCGGAGCGGCTTACGCTCCCACGTCCGGCCGTGATCCGCCTGGTGCGGTTCATCCACGTGCCGCGCCGGTTCCGCCGCCAGGTAACCAACACCTTCCTCTTCGCGCGTGACCGGTACCGCTGCCAGTATTGCGGCCGCACCGCCGCCGACCTCAGGCCGCGCGAGTCGCTCACCCGCGACCACCTGGTGCCGCTGTCGCGCGGCGGCACGAACGACTGGACGAATGTGGTGACCGCGTGCAGCCCGTGCAACACGCGCAAGGGAAACCAGATGGCTGAGGAGATCGGCATGCACCCGCTGGTGCAGCCGGTCGAGCCGCACTTCGTCCACCTGTCCTGGGCCGTACGCCGCCTCACCCCCACGCAGGCGAAGTACATCAGGCTCTTCTACGGATCGGATGTGCTGCACCAGCTGGAAAGCGTGCGTGGCGGGTAGAGGGTAGCGGCTGGCGAGTGCCGTGATGTGGGTAAATGCGAGTGGAGTGAGTGATAACGACCAGGGTGAAGAGCATGACATGCGTGATGGGTTCCTCACGGCCTCATGCCCCTCACCCTGGTCGTTATCACTCACTCCACTCCCGTCACCCCTTTCACCGGCCTTCCAGGCGCCACAGCCGCGCATCCCACAACGCGCTCACGGCCTGAACGTTCTCGTCCTCGCCTCGTAGTGTCCGCCCTCGGCGCCGAGCAGGGTCACCACCAGGGTGCGGACGCCTCGCGTCACCGCGGTGCCTGGATTGCGCTCGCCGCGCACGGCGGGGCGTAGCTCGCCGCGCAGCCAGCGCTCCACCTCGTCGAGGTCGTTCACGGACAGCATCTCCACGTCGAGCACCGCGTTGTAGTAGTGCCGCGCCCGACCTCCCGGTAGTCGGATCGCGGGCTGGAACGGGCTGCCGATGACGGCCTCCACCTCGTCGAGCCGCGAGTACGTGCCTAACGGCGTGGCGCGATCCCCGTCGACGCGCGCGACCACGTAGCTCCGGTCGAGGGGGCTGTAGCGCACGATGACGTCCCACTCGGCTCGCGCCTTGAGGTCGTCGAACCAACCGCGCGTGGACCAGAGCTCCAGCCGGTAGTGCAGCCTCGCCGGAAATCCGCTGTGCAGCAGCTCACGAACGCGCCGCGTGCTCAACACGCTGGTGGTGCGCACGAACGGCGGCTCCCGCCCAGGCCGCTCGCCCGGTGGCAGGCTCAGCTCCAGCCGCGCGCTCGGCTGGGCGTCGAGCGGCGCGGCGAGCAGCCCGGCGATGCAGAGTGCGAGCGCGGCGCTCCGCACCTAGAACCGGTGCCTCACGCGAACGAAGAAGTTGAGCGGATCGCTGCTCCCCGAGAGGGGCTTGGCGATGTAGAACCCGATCAGGTCGAGGTCGAGTCCCACGCCGAGGTCGCTGCGAAACGTGCGCAGCGCCGGGAGCTGGTCCGACGCATAGCGCAGCGTGCCGCTCGGCTCGCCGACCAGCCAGCCACGCCCGACGTCGAAGAAGATCACCCAGGAGAGAATGCGATTGAAGTCGATGTCGAGCGGACCGCGCTCCTCGGCCACCCCTTCGGTGCGGCCACCAATGGCAATGCGCATGTCGCCGCGATACTCGACCTGCGCCAGCGCCATGCGCTCGCACTGCGCCGGCTGGCCGATGGGGCGCGCGCCTTCCAGACAGTCCAGCAGCTCGCCATTCCTGCCCGCGGCACGGAAATCGTAGCCCGGCAGTCCGCCGGCGCCGCCTAACGAGAAGCGGCGCTGGAGCGGCAGGTCGTCGCCGCCCAGCCAGCCGCCGAGCACGAGCCTGAAATTGAGCTGTCCCTTCGGCGAGACCCGGTTGTATCGCCGCGCGTCGAGGAATCCGCGTGTATAGCTCACGTCCGCCGGTCCGGCGCCCGGCGCGCGCGCCAGTGGCGAGGTGGGAGCCAGCATGATGTCGTTCCCCGTGCCGCGCTCGAGCTCGGCGGTGATCAACCAACCGGTCCAGGGATCCGACTCGTCGTTGCGCGTGTCGTATCCGATGGTGGCGCTCAGGATGCGCAGCTTTCCTTCGTCCATGAGGGGATTGGGGCGCCAGGGATCGCCATCCTCGAAGAGCGAGAAGGGGTCGCGATCGGAGCGCGCGCCCCAGCGCTCGTTGGCGTAGCCGAGCGTGAGCGAGGCGCCGCGGCCGTCGTCCAGCGTCACGTACGCCGATCCGCCGTGCCGGTTGAAGTAGTCGCGATAGTCCTTGTGGAAGAAAAAGGCCGACAGCCCGATCTCGGTGTCGCGCAGCTGCCAGCGCTCCACCGGCTCCACCACGTCGTACACGCGCCCACCCAGCACTACCGAGCGCCGGCCGCCGAAGCGCACCGACGCGTGCGCGTCATGGCCGATGTTGTCGCCATCCCACTCGAAGCTGTCGGCCGAGCGGATGATCCCCAGCAGGTCCACGGCGACGCGCCGCCGCGGTGCGCGGTCGCGGAACGCGACGCCTACCGAGATGGGGAGCCCCTCTACGCGGTTGTACGGGTTGGCCGTCCACAGCACCGGACGGGTGTCGCTTTCGTCGTTGCGGCGCAGCCAGCGGCGCAGCCAGCCGTCCTCCGCCTCCGCCGCTGCCTCCGCCTCGTCGGCGACGACCAGCCGATCGTCCTCCAGCCGGTAGCGCAGGGATTGTGGGTACCAGCGCACCTCGCCGCCGATCGTGGCGCGCTCGCGCCCCTCGATGAGGCCACCGACGACGATGACGTTCCGCTGGACCACGGCGCCGCGCTGGAAGCGCACGTCGCCGTTCACGACTACCACGCGGCCATCGATACGTCCGGCAATGACGAGCGGACCACCCAGCACCGCGACGTCTCCACTCACCGTCTGGCCGGCGCGTACCTCGGCGCGTCCCACGGCCCGCAGCGCCGCCGGCTGATTGAACAGCCAGGCGACGTCCATCGCCACTTCGCGCGGCAGCTGACGCGCGGCACGGGCGGTGTCGCCCCGTGCCGTGTCCGGCGCCTGCGAGCGTCCGGCGCGGGGAACCAGTGTGATCGCTGCCGCCAGTGCGACAATCAGCGTGCGCATGGGTGCTCCGTGAGCTCGGGGAAGCCGCGATCGGGAACGGTCAGGCGCCCCAGCCGATCCCCAGTCGCCGCATCCGGCGATACAGGTTCGGACGATCGGTTCGCAGACGCCGTGCGGCTTCGGCCACGTTGCCGCCGGCGCTCGAAAGCGCGCGCGCGATGAGCATGCGCTCGTACTCGTCCAGCGCGTCGCTCAACGGCTGATCGAGAGCCGCCGGGGCGGGCAGCCGCTGCGCGACCGCGGCTTCGTTCCCGTCCAGCCTGAGGACTCCCGAGACATCGCCCGCCGTCACCTCGTGACCCCCATGCAGAATGGCCAGACGTTCGACGATGTTGGCCAGCTCCCGCACGTTTCCCGGCCACCGGTAGCGCTGCAGCAGCTCCATGGCCTCGGCCGACCAGCGGGGTGCCGGCCGGCCGCTGCGCGCGTGATACACGCGTGAGAAGTGATGGACCAATGGTCCGACGTCATCGGGACGATCGCGCAGCGGCGGCAGGGAGATGGGAATGACGTTGAGACGGAAGTACAGGTCCTCCCTGAACCGACCTTCGTTGACCGCGCGCTGGAGATCCATGTTCGTCGCCGCCAGCACGCGCACGTCGACCGGGATCGGCTTGCCCCCGCCTACCCGCTCGATCTCACCGGCTTCGATGGCGCGCAGCAGCTTCGCCTGCGCATCGGCGCCGAGATCGCCGACCTCGTCGAGCAGCAGCGTGCCGCGATGCGCGAGCTCGAAGCGACCGATTCGCCGCTCCATCGCGCCGGTGAACGCGCCGCGCTCGTGCCCGAACAGCTCGCTCTCCACGAGGTCGCGCGGAATGGCGGCGCAGTTGACGCGCACGAACGCGCGATCACGGCGTGCGCTGCCGTGATGGATCGCGGCCGCGACGAGCTCCTTGCCGGTGCCCGACTCTCCCATGATCAGCACGCGCGCGTCGGTGGGTGCGACCCGGCCGATCAGCTCACGCACCTGTCGCATCGCCGGGCTGGTGCCGATCATCTCCCCGGTGAGGCCCAGATCCTCACGCAGCGCTCGCGCCTCACGTCGCGCATTCCGCAGCTCGAGCGCCGAGCGCAGCGTGAGCAGCACCCCTTCGGGTGAGAGCGGCTTTTCGAGGAAGTTGAACGCGCCCAGCTTGGTCGCTCGCACCGCGTCGCTCAGACCGGCGCGCCCGCTCATCATCACCACCGGCACGTCGGGATGCCGCTCGCGCAGCTTGCCGAGCACCGCCATCCCATCCAGCTCGCCGGGGATCATGAGGTCGAGCAGCACCACGTCGGGCTCCTGCTGGGCCGCGCGCTCCAGGCCGGCCACACCGTCGGCTGCGTCGATCGGCGTGTACCCTTCGCTCGCGAGGAGGGCGCCGACCATCCGCCGGATGTTCGGCTCGTCGTCGACGATGAGGATCAGCGACACGCCGTGTGCCTGACGAGTCTCACGCGCGCTTGTCCGAGGGCGGCGGACCAGGCAGCGGCGGTTCCTTCCGCTCGGCGAGCAGCTTGGTCGTGAACCGCTGTCCTTCGGAGATCCGCTCGATCTCGATGGCGATCGCGTCCACGGCCTGCTCGATGCGCGCCAATCGCTCGTCAGTCACCGAGCTGCCCGGCTTGAGGTCCTTTCGTCGTCTCGTCCAGATCCACGTGGTCGTCGGGATCGTGAACGCGAGTGACAATACCAAAGCGATGAAGGCG
Source organism: Gemmatimonadaceae bacterium (assembly GCA_035249955.1). Lineage (GTDB taxonomy): Bacteria > Gemmatimonadota > Gemmatimonadetes > Gemmatimonadales > Gemmatimonadaceae > DATFFQ01. Next base: position 6,861 of record DATFFQ010000057.1, on the reverse strand, counting down.
AGTGCGTCGGCTTCGCTCATGGCTCACCCTCGAGTTGCTTGGACTTCTCCGCCAGCAGCTTCGTGGTGAAGCGCTGACCCTCGGAGATGCGTTCGACCTCCACGGCGATCGAATCGATGGCCTGCTCCATCCGCTCCAGCCGGTCGGTCACCTCGGATGGCAGCTTGGGCCGCGCGCTGTCGCGATCGATGCGGCGGGCGAAGGCGCGCGCGATCGGATAGCCGATCGCCGTCACGCCGAGTGTGATGAACAGCACGATGGGAATCAGTTCGCCAGGCACGTTCATGGACCCCTCGTCAGGACTCGGCGGACCGGCCGCCACCGTCGTCCGCCTCCGGCGATGCACCCGCTACCGGAAGGACGAAGCGAATCTCCGTTCCCTCTCCCTCCCCACTGATCGCATCCACGGTGCCGCGATGCGCGAGCACCGTCTGCCGCGCGATCGCCAGCCCGAGCCCGGTGCCACCCGCCTTGCTCGTCACGTACGGATCCCAGATGCGCGGCAGCTCGGCGGCGGGGATGCCGCACCCCGAGTCGCGCACGCTGAGCGCCACCGCGTCGGTGCCGTTGCCGCCGGCACGCCCCACGCGAACCGTGACGGCACCGCCGTCTCGACAGGCCTCGACGGCGTTGATCAGCACGTTCGACAGTGCGCGCGACAGCGCGTCGTGATGCCCGCGCACCATCGGCAGCCCCTCCTCCACCTCGACGGTGAGCGGGACGCGCTCGGGCACGGTGGCCCGAGCCGTGTAGCGAGCCAGCTCACCCACGTCCACGTCGGCCGCCGGCCCCTCCGGCAGTCGCCCGAACAGCGAGAAGCTGTGCGCCATCGCCTCGAGCCGCCTCGACTCCACCTCCAGGACCTCTACCGTCTCGCGCAGGTGCGGCGGCACGTCGTGTCGCAGGCGCTCGACCGCGAAGCGGATGGGCGTGAGCGGGTTCTTGAGCTCGTGCGCCACCTGCCGCGCTGTCTCGCGAAACGCGGCCAGTCGCTCTGCTTCCAGCTCCCGTTCGCGTGCCACCTCCAGCTCGGCGGCGAGCTTTCGCATCCGGCGCCGCAGCACCTCGAACTCCGGCGCGCCGCGCCGCGGCGGCGCGTCGGGGAGTGGCCGTCGTCGCGCGATCAGCTCCGTCCACCCCACCACCTCGTGCAGCGGCCGGCTCAGCTGCCGGCTGAGATGCCCTGCCACTCGTGAGGCAAAGAGCGCCAGCAGGAGCGTCGCGAGAAGCGCCAGCAGCGCCACCGGGACGGCGGCGCTCGTGGCGAGGAAGCGAAAGCGGCGCGCCTGCGTGAGCGAGGCCGCCAGCTCCTGCTCGTGCGCGTCGAGCGCGCGTCGCTGCTCGGCGGTCAACTCCGCCTCCCGCGCCGCGTCGAGCGCCCGAACACCGCTCGCCGCCACACGCTCCCACGCGCCGCTGCCGGACATCACCGGCAGTGCCCGCCCCACCACCACCGCGCCGCCGAGCAGTAGGATGCCCGCCGGTATGACGGCGAATAGCACCAGCGACAAGAGAACGCGGGTCCGAAAGCTGAGGCGTCTCAACCTCCCTCCGTACGGCGGCTGGGGACGGGAGTTTCGAAATGATACGCTGTCGAGAGTACGCGAAAAACCACGTACACGCTATCTCCTGGCGTTTCGTGTACAAAGTAGAACGAGCGATCGGCCGCTGGTGGCCGGCGCGGCGTGCCGCGTCCAGCCTCCCGGCCCCGAGATCACGTCACGAGTTGACGGGGACACGGCCGGCCACGATGATGCGAGGGCACTCTTTCATGCAGGGGCATGGCTCCATTGCACTACCTCACCACTCTGCTCGTCGCTCTCGTCCTCGTGCCGTCGACTGACATGACGGCCCAGGCACAGCGCCAGTCGCCCGCTCCCCTCCCCAGGCCGGCGCCTTTCACCGCGGAGCCCAGCGCGATTTCCGCCACGGTGGGCGACCGCACCACTGTCCGTATTACCGGCCCCCTCCCGAGCGACGCAACGCGGTTCGAGGTGTGGGGGCTCGGCACGGGCTTCATCATCGATCGGTCGGCGACCCGCGGCGACTCCGTCGTCGTTGCCCTCACCGAGGCTGGGTCGGGCACCCTCTTCGTCGCGATCGCCTACCGTGACAATCGACTTGGGGCGCGCCTCGAGATCCCGATCGTCGTGAAGCCGCTCGGGGAAGAGTCCGGTGGGGATGACGACGCGGCTCCGGTTCGAGCCGTGCTGCTCGATGTCGGCTTCGATCGTGATCCAGGGTGCGACACGCGGCCCTCGGGGCCCCTCGACTTCAGCGACGGCGCGCTGGTGTTCCGCTGGGCGCCGGGCAGCCACCAGAACGAGAGCAGCAACGGCGGCGTCTGCGTGCTTCCGCTCGCGAGCGGAGGTGCCTACGACGTCGTCGTCGAGTACGGCGTCATCGTGCACGCGCCGTACATGCGCGGGGTCGACGGGGAGGAAAAGAACGCGATCCTGCAGATGGTCGGATGCCCCGTCGGCACGAACAATTACATCCAGATCACGCAGCCCGGCGGGAGCGGCGAGTACCACGGCAACTTTGGCCTCGCCTTCGCGTTGATCCGCTCGACCGGCGCCCAGGATCGCGTACGCGTCGACCGCCAGGTGTCGCTCGCGCCCGACGTCGAGCACCGAATCCGCTGGCGCATCAAGACCTCCTCGGCGATGGGGGCGCGTGATGGCATCCTGCAGGCGTGGGTGAACGGCATCGAGGTGATCGACCATCGGAACGAGGACATCGCCCGCTGCCGCATCAATAGGTTCGCGCCGTACCCGCAGATGGGCAACGACTCGCCGAGCGACCGTCGAGCGCGCGAGCATCGGGTACGCTACACGTTTGCTCGCGTCGTCGCCGTGAGCCGCTGATCGCGACGGAGTGCCTGCCGCCGATGAAGACACACACCACGTATCTCACCTTCAACACCAGCAAGCGGCAGGAGATCATCGACATCACCGACGAGGTCGAGGCGTGTCGAGCGGCCGCGGGGATCGCCGAGGGGATGGTGCTCGTCTCGGCCATGCACATCTCGGCGTCGGTGTTCGTGAACGATCACGAGCCTGGTCTGTGGAAGGACATCCTCGATTGGCTCGAGCAACGCATCGCACCGTGGCGCCCCGACGACTATCGGCACAACAGCGGTACGGGCGAGGACAACGCCGCCGCGCACCTGCGCTCGCTGACCGTCGGGCACGAGGTGATCGTCCCGGTGACCGACGGGAAGCTCGACTTCGGTCCCTGGCAGCGCGTGTTCTACGGTGAGTGGGACGGCCAGCGCCCGAAGCGGGTGATCATCAAGGCGATGGGGACGTGAGGCGTGAGGGTGGTAGTGCGCCAAGTGAGAGTCCCTGGTGTGGGTGACGAGTGGAGTGAGTGACAAGAGGCGAGGGTGAAGAGCATGAAGTGCGTGATGGGTCCATCACCGCCTGATGCCTCCTCACCCTGGTCCTTGTCACTCACTCCACTCTCGTCACTCTCGTCACTTCCCGTTCACTCACTCCACCCTCGTCACTCTCGTCACTTCCCGTTCACTCACTCCACTCTCGTCACTCTCGTCACTTCCCGTTCACTCACTCCACTCTCGTCACCCCTCTCACCGACCCGACCTGCGCCAACCCGCCAGCCGCCACGCGGCCTCTTTGCCTATCTCCTTCTGTCCCCTTAAATTGCAGCTCTAGAGTGCTTTGCATCGAGAACGGAGTCTGATGCCCAATTCGTGGACCCTTGGCCACGTCATGGTGGCGCGCGCCTGCGATCATCCGCAGCGTACGCTCCTCGTGGCAGGGGATCGCTCGTTGACGTACGGCCAGGTGGACGGTAAGGCAGCAGCCATGGCCGGCGCCCTCACCGAGCTGGGCATCGAAGCGGGCGACCGGATCGCGATCGTGATGCCCAACTGCCCCGAATGGGTCATCGCGCTCCTCGCGGCCGCGAAGGTCGGAGCGACCGTGGTGCCGCTCAACCCGCGGCTCAACTACCACGAGCTCAAGTACCAGCTCCGGCACGCCGAAGCATCCGTGGCGTTCACGGTCGAGCGCCACGACGGCGTCGATTACCTCCAGCTGTTCGAGGACATCATCGCCGAGCTCCCCGACCTGCAGTATCTCATCACCGTCGGTGAGGAGGAGCTGTGGTACGACGACAGGATCTTCCAGTTCGAGGATCTCCTGTCGAGTGGGGAAGGACGCGAGCTGCCATCGGCTGACGCGATCGGCGACGATTCCGATCTGGCGTTGCTGTACACGTCAGGCACGATGGGGAAACCGAAGGGTGTGCGCCTCTCGCATCGCACGATCGTGGAGACCGCGGTGCGCACGGGAGAGGCGCTGGAGATCGAGCCGAGCGATCGCGTGCTGGTGTCGGTCCCACTGTTCGCCATCTTCGGCTTCAGCGTCCTCGCGGGCACCATCGCCGCCGGAGCGACGGTGGTGCTGCTGGAGCAGTTCGATCCCGCTCGCGCCATCGAGATCATGGAGCGCGAGGAGATCACGGTGCTGCACGGCGTACCGACGATGTACCACATGCTGATGCGGGAGCGGACGTTCGATCCATCCCGCTTCACGCGGCTGCGTACCGGCATCGTCGCCGGCGGTCCCGTCTCCGACGGGCTGGTGCGACGCATCCGGCGCTGGTGCGACGTGCAGGTGGCGTACGGCCTCACCGAGACGGGACCGACGGTGACGATCACCCGCTTCAATGATCCGGAGGAGAAGCGGTTCACGACGGTGGGGCGGCCGATCCCGGGCGTCGAGGTGAAGGCGGTGGATTTCGTCACCGGCGCGCTGCACGGCCCCGAAGCGGTCGGCGAGATCGCCGTGCGCGGGCCGAACGTGATGCAAGGGTATGCACGCATGCCCTCGGAGACGGCGCGGTCGTTCTCTCCGGAAGGCTTCTTTCTCACCGGTGATCTCGGGATCATCGATGAGGATGGCTACGTGCGAATCGTAGGGCGCAGCAAGGAGACGATCGTGCGCGGCGGATATCAGATCTATCCGCGCGAGGTCGAAGATCAGCTCCGGGCGCACCCCGCGGTGGATGATGTCTGCGTGATCGGTGTTCCCCACGATATCCTGGGGGAGCTGGTCTGCGCGTGCATCGTCCCTGTCGAAGGCGCGGTCATCACCGGCGAGGAAATCAAGGAATTCGCGCGGGACACGATGGCCGACTACAAACTCCCCGATCTCGTTCGCTTCTTCGATGCGTTCCCCATGACCGGGAGCGGGAAGGTCAAGCGGCGAGAGCTCGAGCGCGTAGTCGCGCTCGACCACACAGCGACGATAGGAAGTACATGACCTCACGACAAAGCAGGACGACGCCCAGCCGGGCGGCGGTCGCTCCCATGCACCGCGGCCCCCAGGCGATGGCGCCGACCGCAAGCTACGGCGCACCGGCGCTGCACGCGCCGAACGCGGCACTCCTCATCGACTTCGACAACGTCACGATGGGGATCCGCTCCGACCTCGGCAACGAGCTCCGAAACCTCCTCAGTAGCGACATCATCAAGGGCAAGGTCGCCGTCCAGCGCGCCTACGCCGACTGGCGCCGCTACCCGCAGTACATCGTGCCCCTCGCCGAGTCGTCGATCGACATGATCATGGCGCCCGCGTACGGCTCCTCGAAGAAGAACGCGACCGACATCCGCCTGTCCGTGGACGCCATGGAGCTCGTGTTCACGCGCCCGGAGATCGGCACCTATATCCTCCTCTCCGGCGACTCCGACTTCGCGAGTCTCGTCACCAAGCTCAAGGAGTACGGCAAGTACGTGATCGGCGTCGGCATCCGCGAGTCGTCGAGCGACCTGCTGGTGATGAACTGCGACGAGTATTACAGCTACAACTCGCTCGCCGGGCTGGTGAAGACGAGCGATGAGGAGGCGGTCAAGCGCGATCCCTGGGAGCTGGTCACCGAAGCGGTGCACCGCATGAAGCGCAACGGCGACGTGATGCGCGCCGACCGCCTCAAGCAGGTGATGCAGGACATCGACCAGACGTTCGATGAGGGAGACCTCGGATACTCCAAGTTCTCGCGCTTCTGCCAGGAGGCCGCGCAGCGCGGTCTGCTCAAGCTCACCAAGCTCGAGAACGGACAGCTCGAAGTGGACGTCGCCGAAGGCGAGATGGCCACGGCCACCGCCGAGATGCCGGTGCCGCGCCGCGATGGCGCCACGACGACCGGCCGGCAGCCGCCGCCAGCGGGACGTGAAGCGCGCACCGCCGAGCGTCCGCGAGAGGGGGCGCGTGAGGACAACGGCCGTCGCAGCCGCCGCGGGCGAGGACGTGGACGTGATCGCGAGCGCGGCACGGCGACCACGGCGGAGATGCCGGCGACCTTCGCTCCTCCCCTCACGCCGCCCGTCTCGGCGCCGGATAGCGCCGGCGCGCTGGAGCCCGAGATGGCCGGGCTTCGCCTGACCCGCGACGAGGCGTTCAATCTCGTCAGGCGCGCGGTGGAAGCGCTCACCACCGCCGATGAAGCGGTGACGGCAGCCGTCGTGCGCCGCAAAGCGCGCGAGCTGCTCGGGCGCGACAGCGAGAGCCTCAGCGAGCGGCACTTCACTCGCATCCTGCGTGACGCCGACGACGCCGATCTCGTGGATCTACGGAAGCATGGCGACGAGTACGAGGTGGCGCGCGCGGCGTCGGCTCCCGCCATTGCCGATCAGCTCGCGCCAGCGGCGCCACCGCCCGCACCAAGTCAGGCGGGCAGGTCCGCGGCGAACGCTGCTTCCCTTCGGCGTGGGATGCGCTTCCCGCGCGGCGGCCGCGGTTTCCGGGGCGAGCTTCCACCCGAGCTGCTCACCGTCGGTGTCGTGCAGGAAGCGGCGGCCGAGCCGGCCGCCGCCGCCGAGTCGCGCGAGGCCGA
>DATFFQ010000056.1:0-2831 GCA_035249955.1 Gemmatimonadaceae bacterium | reverse complement strand
GAGAGGTCCTGCGCCGCCACGCGGTTGAGCACCACGCGCCACGCCGCGCCGTCCTGGCTACGGAACTCCGCCGTCGCGGCCACGGAGTCCCCCGATGGACCACGGTCCCAGAAGTTGCCGGTGAATGTGCCGGAGATCTCCGCCACCCGGTCGGAGAACGGCCCATTCCGCGCCATCATCTTCATCATCTGCTGCTGTTCCGGCGGCATTCGCTGGATGATCGGCATCGCGCTGTCGGCGAACTGGGCCGGACCCGGTAGCACCTGGATCACCGGTCCTCCGCCCGTCACACTCACCATTCGCCCTGGCCCAGTGCTCGCCGGCGCCTCGGGCTGATCCGTCTCCGGCTGATCGGCGCCACGGCCGCACGCAGCGACCAGGCTCATCGTGATCGCGATCGCGATCGGCTTCGTAAGCATCATCCCTCCTCGATCAGGTATTCGTTGCAGAAGGATTCCCGTGAGGGAGAGTCACGCCGCAACGTAGCCCTCGGCGCCAAGCGCCTCGAGCACGCGCGCCCGCACGGCCGCCACATCGGAGTGCTCTCGCCGCGCGCGCGCGAGCGTGTCCAGGAACGTCTTCTCGAACTCGAACTGAGGGTAGCACCGGCCGCAGAGCACCAGGTGCTCGCGCACGGCGGTCATGCGTGCCTCATCCAGCTCGCCATCGAGATAGTCCCACAGCTGCCGCATCACCGCGTCGCAATCGAGCATCGGCGTCATGGCTGGCGCTCCGCGTCGGAAGAATCGGGGCCGCTTCGAATGATTCCGGCGTCCTGTGCATACGCGACCAGCTTCTCCTGGAGCAGCCGCCGCCCCCGAAACAGGCGCGAGCGAACGGTACCGGTCGGCACGCCAAGGACGCTCGCCGCCGTCTCGTACGACTGATCCTGCAAGTCCACCAGCACTACCGCCTCCCTGTATGTCTCCGGCAACTCCATCAGCGCCTGGTCAACCGCCTCGGAGAGATCGATGCGCTCGAACATGTCTCCGTAGCCGCTCTGCTGCGCCGACGCATGCAGGGCGGCGGCCGCGAGCGCCTCGAGCTCCGGATCCTCGTAGGTGGAATGTCGCTGCTCGCGTTGCCGCGTTCGAAAGAAGAGATTCCGACAGATCGTGAAGAGCCACCCGCGACACTCGGTGCCCAGCTCGTAGCTGTGCCAGGAGCGGTACGCACGGAGATACGTCTCCTGCACGAGGTCCGCGGCGTCCGCCTCGTTTCGCGCCAGCGAGAGCGCGAAGCGAGTGACATCCGGAAGGCACGAGAGCGCCTCCCGCTGAAATGCCACGTCCTTCTCGGGTCGCTGCGCCGGGCTGCTCGTCATCGTGACGAGGCAAGACTCGGCGCCCGAAGAAGGTTCCCGCGCTGGCGGGGCGTCACGTCAGCATGGTGTTCGCGCAGCACCGCCGTCGGCTCGCTCCGCCAGCAGTTAGCGAGATCGGTGAGCGACGTCGGATGGCGAAACGAGCGGGAATGGTGCGAGGCGTGGTGCCGCGGAAAGGCCGCTCCTTTCGGGTGCGCGCTACGTCGTCATTCCCCGGTGTTTCGGCGCGTGCACAGCACGAGCGTGCCGGCATATGCGATTCCGCCGGCGAGCATGCTCTTTCCGAACGCCAGCCAGCGCGCAAGTTCGACGGCGTATCCCAACCGCCGCTCATATATCAGCGCCTCGAATACTGGCTCGACGAGCTGGGCGAGCAGAGCGGCGCTGATGAACACCACTGCACCGAGACGCCAGCGCTGAGCGGGCCAGGAACGAGCGATGAAGCAGCCGACGACGGCGAAGAGCGCAGCGGTGATCACCCAGTGGTAGGACCAACCGAGGCTGAGGCGATGATGCAATGGGCGCGCGAGGTGCCAGTCGGCGTGCAACGCCGCGCCGAGCACGAGGCTCAGAACGATTGCAGCGTGCCGTGGCATGACCAGCGGCGGAGGTTCATGTCATCTACCTGAGGTGAATAGGTCCGCAGCGATTGAAGGATACGTTGCGTCCCTTCTGCCCGTGTGGCGCGATGCCGCCGTTGCCGACGGCGAGCGTGCTACGTGGTGGGAAACTCCGATGTGGTGGGATTGTAATACTCGTCGATGCTCGTACTCACGGCGAAGGCAACGAGCTCTGCCGCCACCTTGCGATCGATTCGCGGCACCGCGGCAAGCTCCTGCTTGAGACCGATGATCACGCGCTCGGCCGTGTTGCCATTGCGACGCGCGGCCACGGTGAACTCGCGCACCGCGCGCACGAAGGCATGGCGCGCTCCGGGGTCGCTCAGCGCCGATTGCAACGTCTGCTGAAGCACCGTGAGGACGCCCGCTCCCTGCTCGGCTGACGACTCGTCAGCCGCACGTTCGCTCATGCGCTCGTGCGGGTCGTGCGCCACCATGGGAGGGGGTCCGCTAAGGGGGCGGGCAGGTGGGAAGCACCACCCTAATCATTCTCGCGTGTACCGAAGAATGCAAGGTAATGGCGTGACGTCCTGAAGTGGCTTTGCGCCAGAAAGGCCAGCGGCCGCGCTCGATTCAGGCGCGCACGACGTCTTGCGAAGACACCGTGGTCAGCCACCTTTGCGGGGTAGAACTATCCGGGACTTTCGAGGGAGCTTCTCGTGTCGCTGCGAAGGCTGGCAGACGTGATGATGGGAGCAGGATTCGCGCTGGGTGCCGTGGCGGTTCTTGGGTACGTCTTCAACGTCGTGCCGGACCTTCCACCGGCTTTGCTCAAGCTCGTCATCTACAAGCTCGTTGCCATTGGCGGGCTCGGGCTGATCGTCTTCGGGGCAATGCTCGGCCGACTCCATCGGCGGCTCTCGGACGGTCCGGAGCCGGCCGGGCCG
>DATFFQ010000055.1:0-11964 GCA_035249955.1 Gemmatimonadaceae bacterium | reverse complement strand
CGACCCTGCGCGCGCACCTGCAGCAGGCCGAGAATCTGAAGGAGAGGCTGGACGAGTAGTGAGGGGGCCGGTTAGGGCAGGGTCCCTGAGTGAGTGATGCGAGTGGAGTGAGTGACTACGGGCCAGGGTGAAGAGCATGAGATGCGGTGATGGGTTGATCACCCTATCTCATGCCCCTCACCCTGGCCCTTAGTCACTCACTCCACTCGCATCACCCACATCACTGACCCCCCCCCGCCCATCACTCCGCTTTTTCCTTCGCCGCCTTCTTCACGTACGTATCCAGCCAGGTCACCATCTCCCACAGCGTGTGTCCCACGGATTCGCGCGCCCGGTAGCCGTGCGCTTCGGCGGGAAGCTGTACGTAGCGGACGACCTTGCCGTTTCCCTTGAGCGCGGCGAAGAACCGCTCGGATTGCATGGGGAACGTGCCGGAGTTGTTGTCGTCCATGCCATGGATGAGCAGGATCGGAGCGCGCACGCTGTCGGCGTAGGTGAAGGGCGACATGCGCGCGTACACATCGCGGGCTTGCCAGTACGGACGCTCCTCGACCTGGAAACCGAATGGAGTGAGCGTCCGATTGTAGGCGCCACTGCGGGCGATGCCGGCGCGGAACAGATCGGAATGCGCCAGCAGATTGGCCGTCATGAACGCGCCGTACGAGTGACCGCCGATCGCAATGCGATCGCGGTCGGCGACGCCGAGCTCCACCACCTTGTCCACCGCGGCCTGCGCGCTCGCCACCAGCTGCTCCACGTAGGTGTCGTTCGGCTCTTCGTCGCCCTCGCCGATGATCGGCATGGTCGGTCCGTCGAGCACGCCGTAGCCCTGCGTCAGCACGAACAGATGTGACGCACCGCTGGGGCGGGTGAACCGATAGGGCGAGCCGATTACCTGCGCCGCGGCATCGGCCGACTTGAACTCGCGCGGATACGCCCAGAACAGGAAAGGCAGCGCGCCCTGTGACCGGTCGTAGCCGGCCGGCAGGTACAACCGGGCGGTGAGGTCCACGCCATCGGCCCGCCGGTACCTGATGAGCTCCGATGTCACCCCTGCGAATTGCGGAGCGGGGTCGGTGAAGCGCGTGAGCTGGGTGAGGCGATTTCGCCGCACGTCGCGCACGAAGTAGTTGGGCACGTCGCTCACCGACTCGCGGCGCGTGATCGCGCGCGAGGCGTTCTCGTCCAGAACGGTGACCAGCACCTCGTAGTGCGGTGCCGCCGAGCGCCACAGTCGCTGCGTCTGGCCGGTCGTCAGGTCGATGCGATCCAGGAACGGCCGGTCCCCCTCCGGCGACGCCCCCTCGCCGTTGAGGTACGCCCAGCGTCCGTCGCGCGTGGTGAGGAGCAGCGTAGTGCCGCGCGGGCCGACAAAGGTCTCGAGCTCGCCCGGATCCTTGTACCGGTCCTCCGATGAGCGGTCGAACAGCAGCCGCGGCGCGCTGCCGGGGTTGGATGGATCGATGATCCAGGTGCGCGTGCGTCGATCCTTCCACCAGCGCTCGGTCACGATCGCGAGGTTGGCGCGCGACCAGATGCGCTCGTCGACGCGCGCCGCCACATCGAGGAGTGCGCGTGGCTCACCGGTGAACGGCGCGCCGAGCACGTACAGCCGGTCGCGCTTCTCCGCCTGACGAGCGGGATCCCCCTCATCGAGCGCCTGCACCCAGACGAGGGTGGCCGGCGCGTCACCCCTCCACTCCACGTCGCGTGGGCCCACCGGAACGGCGTCGAAGGAGATGGGCACCTCCTCCTGCAGGGGGACGTCGGCGATCTCCTTCACCAGACGGCCACTCATGTCCCAGACCGCGAGCCGCGCCGGGAAGCGCCACAGCGGCACGACGTAGGAGAAGGGCCGATGCACTGTGCGCACGAACAGATACTCTCCGCTCGGTGACGGATCGACCTGAACGTGAATCCCCGCCTCGCCGACCGGTGTCTGGGTGCCGTCGAGCGACACGAGGACGACGCGGCTCGTGAAGTGATGCTCGAACTGCGCCTCGTCGCTCGGGCTCTCGAGCAGGTCCTGGTACGTGCGGTTGGGAGCCGCGCGACCCGCCGATTCCTGAATGATCGGGCCCGTCGGCACTTCCGCCTCCTTCGGCGGGGCGCCGCGATTGCCGATTACGCGACAGACGAGACGAGTGCTCCGCTCGCTGCCGGCGGTGGGCGCGATCCACGAACACGGCGCGCCGAGCACGCCGTTCAGGTTGGCCGGTGTGAGGCGACGAGCCTGGCCGGACGCGACCTCCGCGACCCAGAGCGACGTACCGGAGTCCCCGCTCACGGTGAAGGCCACGCGCTCGCCGTCGGGCGCCCACCGTACGTTGCCGATCCGTTGCTCGGCCGGCGTGTCGATGCGCCGTTCGGCGCCGCCACTCACGGACTTGAGCCGCAGCCCCTTGTACCAGGTGGCGAGCGCCGGCGTGCTCGTGCGCGGGTGAATGCGCACGCCCGCAAGCCGCAGCTCGGGCGCCGCCACCTCACCGATCGACGGCAGCGCGCTCCGCTCGAGCAAGAGGAGCGTCGCTCCATCGGGACTGACGCTGACCTGCGGCGTCTGCTCCGCATCGAGAATCTGCGCGATGGGCGCGGGCGGCTGCCGATACCCCGCCTGCGCGTAGGCGCCGGCGGGCGCGATGAGGAGTGCGAGAAGGAGAGTGGTGAGACGAGATCTGACCATGACGGAACCCGAGGCGTAAGAGGGTTCCGTAAGGTCGACGCGCTTGGCCGTGGAGGCAAGGCGCTCCACCGAGGTGGGTTCGAACGGGGTCTTGGGTAAGGCTGATAGCGAGAGAGTGAATACCAGTGATCACCAGTAATCCGGCATGCTGTAACAGGCATGTAAGGTCATAAGCAGAGCTCCTTACGACCTTACGTTCCCTTACAGCAGGCCGGATTACTGGTAATCACTGGTATTTACCTCTGGCTACCAGAACAGTCCGGTACCCTGGCAGCGCTTATTCTCGGTCTCTTATTCTCGGCTTCCGAGTCGCGGTCTTTCTTCCGCCGATGCCGCCCGGAGGTAGGACTCCAGAAGTCGGCTCCTCATGTCCTCCGGTCCTCGGTCGCTGCGCGCGGCGAGGGCGCCCATCACGCGCCGGGCACCGGGGGCGTCGCCGGTACGGAGCTTCGCTACCACGGCGCCGTCGCGCAGAACGTCCACATCCAGCCAGTCCTTCCGGTCGACTGCCGGCTTCAGCAGCACCTCGGACGCCGTCGATGCGGCCTGGAAATCCCAGATCGCCATCCCGTAGAGGAAGTCGAACACCGCCCGCGCCTCGGGTGGCGCCGAGTGACGGTCGAGAAACCGGCGCACCTGCGTGTAGAACTCCTCATCGACGACGCCCGCCGTCCCGCCGTGCACGTCCTGCTCCACCGCCGCGGCGTCCGACACCCAGCTCCGCCAGTCAGTCGGTGCACGATCGGCGTCGATGGTATTCTGGAAGCGCCAGTACCGGTAGAGCGCCGTCTGCGTGCGATCGTCGAGCGCGGAGTCGAGCGGCTGGCCGCGGATGAGCGCGCGGATCGATGCACCGATCGAGAGATGGCGCGACCGAGGAATGTTGGGGACCGGTGGCGTCATCTCGTTGCTGAACTCGCTCCGCGCTCCGAGGAAGGGCGCGACGATGCTGAAGCGCGCCGATCCCAACGATGAGAACCCGCCAGCGATCTGCGCCTTGAAGCGCGAGCGCTCGGTACCCAGGTCGAGGAGAGGGTAGTAGTCCGAGTTCGGGTACTGCCAGGTGTCGAGTAGCGGCACGAGCCCGGCCCGCGACGCGAGGCGCGATGCCTCCAGACTTCGTGGCGTGAACTCACGCGCGTGCCGCAGGTCGTCGGCGATGAGCGGGTAGTCGAACACCGACCAGTCGGGGCGCGGCAGCAGCGGGCTGTTGCTCGCCACGATCAACATGTCGCCCCCGGACGTGAGGAACATGTCGTACGACGCGAAGTTCTGGTGCAGCGCGGCGAGCACCGTGAGCACGAGCCAGTCATTGATCTCGTACAGGTGCAGCCACTGCCCGAACACACCATTCGCGGAGAGATATCGCTTGACACGCGAGTAGAACTCGGTGGTGAACAGCCCCGATACACCGCTCACCCACGGGTTGCTCGGCTCCGACAGGATGAGGTCGTATCGCTCGTCGGTGGCGGCGAAGTACGACTTCGCGTCGTCGATGACGAACTGCGACCGCGGGTCGTCGAAGACGCGCTTGTTGGCCGGATAGAAGTAGCGTGAGCCGCGGATCATCTCCGGCTCGATCTCGACGGTCACCAGCTTCTTCACGTGCGGGCTGCCGAGCAGGAAGTGCGACGTCATGCCCGAACCCTGTCCGATCACGGCAACCGTCTCCGCCTTTGGCGCGTGTGCCAGCGCGATGAGCGGCAGGAGCACCTGGGTCGACGCGTCGCCGCCCATCGGCTTGCGCTGACCCGCGGTGCCCGGCTTGCGATACCACGTGGAGTCGAGCGACGCGTCGGGCTTGCCGTTCGTGGCGATGAAGATGTTGCCGTCGCTGAGCGTGCGACCCACCGTGACCGTCGCGGTGCGGCCATCACGATAGTACATGATCGCACGCTGATTCGTGTTCGGCAGGAACCCGAATCGGAACACACCACTCGACAGCAACCGCTGATCGAAATCGTTCCGCCAGAGCGCGAGCGAGGCCACCGCGAGCACGCCCACCGCGGCAGCGAGGGCGAAGCGACGCCCGGGAGCCGACGAGCCGGCGGCCACCCGCAGCAGGACGACACCAAGCACCATGTCCAGCACCGCTCCCTGCACGAGCAGCGGCTTGAGACCGAGGAGGGGGAGCAGCACCAGTCCGGCGAGGATGACGCCAACGATCGACCCCAGCGTGTTCACGCCGTACACCATTCCAATGGCGCGCTCGCCCTTGCCGGCCACGAGGAGCGTCTTCGTGATCAACGGCAGTGTGACACCGGCGCAGAAGGTCGCCGGGAGCATGATGAGCAGACAGAAGCCGTAGCGCGCAACGGTGAACAGCCAATAGCCGGCATCGGTGCGGTCGAGCGCGTCGAGCAGGTGCACCGTCCACTCGAACGACATGAGGTACAGCGGCAGCGTGGCCATCGCCGCGAATCCCATCATCCACTGCACGATGCCGAGCGCGCGCACGGGATTGGCGAACTGGTCGGCACGCCTGTGCGTCCACAAGGCGCCTAACGCCAACCCGAGGATGAACGCCGACAGCATGAGCTCGAACGAATGCGTGGCGCTCCCGAGTACCAGCGACAGCATCCTGATCCACGCGATCTCGTAGATGAACGAGGCCACCGCCGTTCCGAAGGCGACGAGCAGGAGGAGCCGCCAGAGAGTCGGGAGCGCGATGTGAGACGCGCGGGTGCCCGCCGCAGGCAGGCTGGTCGCGATGCGGGATGCGCCCTCCGCGGCAGGGCTCGCGGCGGTGGACGATGCATCGCGGACCTCGGCGTCCCGCGTCCCGACCCAGGCGCCTTCGGCGGGCACCCGCGCGCCCCGCATCTCCGTCACCCGCAGGCCAATGAACGTGACCAGCGCGACCAGGACGTTGAGGATGGCGGCGGCGATCAGCGTGCCGGGCAATCCCGCGACGGCGATGAGGTAGAAGCCGGCGATGAGGACGCCGGCGGCCGCTCCGAGGCTGTTGGGGAAGTACAGCAGGGCCAGCACGTGGCCCGGCCGCTCCGGCATCCGGCGCAGGATGCCGGCGCTCATGAGGGGGAACGTCATCCCGAGGAGCACCGACTGCGGTAGGATCAAGGCACTCGCCAGCACCCATTTCACGATCGTGAGCCCGGCACCGCCGGCCAGCGCGGGGAATAGCGAGTCGTACGCCACTCCGGTGACGGCGCCGTAGATGTCGTGGAAGACGAGTCCGATCACCCCCACGATCGCTTCGATCGCCGCATACCAGATCAGCGGCTCGCGCACGCGTTCCGACCGCCCGCCGATGAGCATCGCTCCCAGCGACATGCCGCCGAGAAAGATCGTGAGGACGATGATCTGCGCATACGCGCTGTGGCCGACGAACAGACCGAGGTAGCGGCTCCAGATGGACTCGTAGAAGAGCCCAGCCGCGCCGGAGAGGATGAAGACGATGTAGAGAAGGGCAATCATAGGGGCGCGCGGGATGCGGGACGCCGGACGCGGGATGCGGGATGCGGGATGCGGGATGCGTATGACGGTGAACTTATCACCGCCTGGCCCGGGCGCCTATATGACTGTCCGGGCAGTAGATAGGATACAGGAAGTGCGCGCAGCGCGTAGCGGATTCGCGACCGGGGCGGCCTCTGTCGGGCCGGCTGGCAGGGGACTAACTAGCAGGGGACTAAACGGTAGTGATTTTCAGCGCTGGACCGATGGAGGCCACTCTGCTCGGCCACCTAGCGAGGGACTAACGGTAGTAATTTCTAGTGATTCAGTACTGCATGAGAGAGTAAGAGCGTAAGGGTGTGCCCCTTTACGCTCTTAGCTCTTACCTCCTACTGAATCACTGGAAATCACTACCCCTAGTCCGTTGCTACCCGGCCAAACAGAGGGCCCCCAGCTCCATCGAGTCCCTTGCTCGGAGGCCCGACAGAGGTAGCCCCTCATGTGCTGAGCGCTTCCCGCGGATCGACTCTCGTCGCGCGGTGCGCGGGGATCGCGCTCGCGGCCAGCGCGATGACCGCCAGCACGAGCGCCACACCGATGAACGTGAGCGGATCGGTCGCGGTGATGCCGTACAGCTGGCTCGCCAGGACTCGCGTGGCCGCGATCGACACGGCGCTCCCCAGGACGATACCGATGAGAACGGGGCGGATGCCCTGACCCACCACCAGCCTGAGCACCCGCTGCGGTGTGGCGCCGAGCGCCATCCGCACACCGATCTCCTGACGCCGCTGGCTCACGAAGTAGGCGATCACGCCATAGATCCCGACTGCCGCCAGCACCAGACCGATGACGCCCAACGTGGTGAGGAGCATCGTGTTGAAGCGCGCGTCGGCAAGCGATCCCGCCATCCGCTGCTCCATGGACCGCACGTTGAACACCGGCACCGTGCGATCCACTCGCATCACCGCGTCCTGCACGGTCTTCGTCACGCCGAGTGGCGATCCGGTGGTGCGAGCGACGATGAACATCGAGCGCTGCATGGCGTTCCAGAGGATCGCCGGTGCCTGTGCCGCCGGCCAGTAGATCTCCGGTCGCACCGGCTCGCGCAGCCCCTCCTCGCGCACGTCACCCGCCACCCCCACGATCTCGCACGAGGCCCGCCGTCCCTCCGCATCCCGGATGCCCGGCATGCGTTGGCCGATGGCCGGCTCGTTAGGCCACGCCGTGCGCGCCGCTTGCTCGTTGACGATCAGGACGCATGGCGCGCCGGCGACGTCCTGCTCCATGAAGTCCCGGCCCGCCCGCAGCGGGATGCCCATGGCGGCGAAGAGCCCGGGGCTGGCGATGCGCACGTTGGCCGACAGTTCGTTGCGCGGATCGTCCTCGCTCACGCCCTCCCGGATGCCGAAGTTGCCCGCCGCCTGCACGCCGATCATGGGGAGCACCGAGATCAGTGCCGCGCGCTCGATCCCCGGCACGGCTCGCACCTCTTCCAGCACTCGATCGTAGGCGCGCACCACCGACGGCGCATCCTGATACTGGGCCGGTGGCAGCGACATCCACGCGGTGAACAGGTTGCGCGGGTCGAAGCCCGGCTCGACGCGCTCCAGGAGGATCGCGCTTCGGATCAGCAAGCCGGCACCCACCAGCAGGACCAGCGAGAGCGCGACCTCGAACACCACGAGCCCCTGGCGCAGACGGTCGCGCGTAGCGCCGCCGGTGCCGCGCCCACCCTCGCGAAGCGATGACTGGAGGTCAGCGTTCGCCGAGCGGAAGGCGGGCACCAGGCCGAAGATCAGACCGCTGGCCAGCGTGATGCCTAACGCGAAGGCGACGACCGCGACGTCGATCCGGGTCTGGTCCAGCCGCGGGACCGCCTCGGGGCCCGCCGTCGCAAGCAGCGACGCCCCGGCCGAGGCGAGCAGTACTCCCGCCACACCACCGATGAGTCCGAGGATCAGACTCTCGGTGAGGAGCTGACGGACGACGCGCCCGCGCCCCGCTCCCAGCGCGGCGCGGATGGCGATCTCGCGCCGGCGACCTGCACCGCGCGCCAGCAGCAAGTTCGCGACGTTGCCACAGGCGATGAGCAGCACGAAGCCCACGGCACCGAGGAGGATGAACAGGCGCTGGCGGTAGGACCCGATCAGGTCATCCCGATACGACACGATCGACGCGCCCATCCGCACGCCCTCGGCGTCGGGAATCTGCGCCGCGTGCCGGGCGGCGATGAGCGTCATCTCCTGTCCTGCCTGCTCCAGCGTGACCCCCGGCTTCAACCGGGCCATCACCTCCAGGTAGCCCGTCCGCTCCTCCGCGCGCTGCTCGGGAGTGAAGGCGATCGGCAACCAGAGCTCGGTGCCCTGGCGGATTACGCTGAATGATCGGGGCATGACCCCGATGATCACGTGGTCTTCGGCGTTCAGCCGCACCGTCTGGCCGAGGATGCCGGGGTCGGCGTTGTAGCGGCTCTGCCAGAGGTCGTGACTCAACACCACCACGCGATCGTTGCCCGGCTGATCTTCCTCCGCCGAGAACACCCGGCCGAGCGCCGGGGCAACGCCGAACATCGGGAAGAAGCCTGCCGTCACACGCATACCGATGGCCTGCTGCGGCGGCCGTTCCCCCTCGACGATCGTGACGTTCCGGAACTCCATCGCCGTCATCCGCTCGAACGACCGGGCCTGGTCTCGCCAGGCGAGGAACGTGCCCGATGTGGCGCTGCGCCGATCGTCGCGGTCGTCCTCGCGCGTCGGACGGATGCGAACCAGCTCCTCCGCATTCCGGTAGGGAAGGGGCCGCAGGACGATGGCGTTGACGGCGCTGAAGATCGTGGTCGTGGCGCCGATGCCCAAGGCGAGTGTGAGGACCGCGATGAGTGTGAATCCAGGGGTGTGTCCAATCTGGCGCAGCGCGTAGCGCACGTCCTGCCGCAGCTCGTCCAGATACTCTGCTCGCCGCATATCTCGGTCCCTCCCCTCGCCGATCCGGCGACAGACGGTCACCACGGTGTCCAGGTCGCCGAATCGGCGGAGCGCATCGGCGCGCGCCGCCTCGGGCGACAGACCACGCGCCACGAGCTCGCGCACCCGCATCTCGACGTGGAACGCGAGCTCGTCGTCGACCTCTTGCTGCACGCTTTTCTTGAGCGGCTCCATCATGATGGTGGCGATGGTTGCGGCTGCGGAGCCGGCTCAGCCTCGGGCCGGGAGCAGCACGCGCGAGACGGCAGCCGCGAACGCCTGCCACTGCTCCGTCTCCTCGCGCAGCTCGCGGCGTCCCCTGGCCGTGAGCCGATACATCTTCGCGCGCCGCCCGAGCTCCGACGTTCCCCACTCCGAGGCGATCCATCCGCGCCGCTCCAGGCGGTACAGCGCGGGATAGAGCGACCCTTCCTCGATCTCGAGTGCGTCGCCGGCCGTGTCCTCCAGCCAGCGGATGATCGCGTACCCATGCCGCGGCCCCCACGACAGCGTCTTGAGGACGAGCGCGTCGAGCGTGCCGTGCAGCAGCTCCTTGGACGGTCTGGCCACGTAGCCTCGCATTACTTAGATAGTCTAGGCAAGGTGACGAGGGGGCCGGCGGCAGTCAAGGGAAGGACCGTGACGAGAGTGAAGCGAGTGGTGTGAGTGACAACGACCAGGGTGAAGAGCTGAGGTCTGGTGATAGTGCATCACCTCTCTCATGTCCCTCACCCGAGCCCTGGTCACTCACTCCACTCGCTTCACTCTCGTCACGGACCATCCATCGGTGACGGACCCCGAGCAGACGCCGCCCCTTGCGTCGCACGCTATCTGGCCATTAAGACCAATCAGTCACTCGTCAACCCACCATCCGCAGCAGGCGTCACATGCGAGTCATCTCTCTGGGTTCTCTCGTCACGCTGCTCTGCGTGCCGGCGGCGCTGGCAGGGCAACAGGACACCACCCGCGCGACCGCCCCGGGCGACACCGCGTCACCGGCGAGCCGGGAGCTGCCGCTCGGGCCCACGCGCAACGTGCGGTTCGACACCGATGAAGGCACATGGATGTCGCTCGACGTCGCGCCCGACGGGCGCACCATCGTCTTCGACCTGCTCGGCGATCTCTACACGCTGCCGATCGCCGGCGGCCGTGCGGCACGCATCACCGACGGCATGGGCTTCGATGGACAACCCAGGTGGTCACCCGATGGCAAGCACATCGTGTTCACGAGCGACCGGAGCGGCAGCGACAACCTCTGGATCGCCGACGCCGATGGGAAGAACGCGCGCGCGCTCACCAAGGGTGACAAGAACCAGTACATCTCCCCCGAGTGGACCCCCGACGGGAACTACATCGTCGTCTCTCGCGCGACGGGCCCGCTCACCAGCCAGTACGACCTGTATCTCTACCACCGGGATGGCGGCTCAGGCATCAAGCTGACCGGCTCGCAGCCCGGCACTCCGCCCCCGCCACCGCAGCCCGGCACACCGCCGCCGCCCAACAACTACGTGGGCCCCGCGTTCGGGAACGATGGGCGCTACATCTACACCGCGGTGCGCACGGGCGGCTTTGCCTACAACCTGCAGCTCCCCGCCTGGCAGGTGGCGGTGTTCGACCGCGAGACCGGGCAGCTGTTCAACCGCACCAGCGCCTACGGCAGCGCCATGCGTCCGGCGCTGAGCCCGGACGGCAAGTACATGGTGTATGCCACGCGCCGCGACACCAGCACCGCGCTCCGGCTGCGCGACATGACGACCGGGGACGAGAGCTGGCTGGCCGATCACGTGCAGCGCGACGACCAGGAGTCTCGATACACGCGCGACCTCATGCCCGGCTATTCGTTCACACCCGACAGCAAGTCGCTGGTGCTGTCGCACGGCGGGAAGATCTGGCGCCTCGCGGTCCCCACCGGCAACGCGACGCCCATTCCCTTCACGGCGAGCGTGGATCTCGCCCTCGGGCCGCTGGTGAAGTTCGACTACGAGCTCAACGACTCGAGCCTCACCGTGCAGCAGATCCGCGGCGCGCGCCCATCGCCCGACGGCCGGCGTCTCGCCTTCACGGCGCTCGACAAGCTGTGGGTGATGGATCTTCCCAGCGGGCGCCCGCGGCGCGTCACGGACATGGAGATGGGCGAGCACTCACCCGTCTGGTCGCCCGACGGCCGGTACATCGCGTACGTGACGTGGACCCAGGATGGCGGCGACGTCTACCGCGTGCGCGCCGATGGTCGCGGCTCCCCCGAGCGACTCACCCGGCAGCGCGCCTTCTACGACAATCTCAACTACACGCCGGACGGCAGCCGGCTCGTCGTGCAGCGCGGACCGCGCCAGCCGCGCATCGAGGAGCAGGGGCAGTACGGACTGGAGCTCGTGTGGCTGCCGGCCTCGGGCGGCGACACGAGATCGATCACGCCCCTCACCGGAGCGGGGTGGCCGCACTTCACACGTGACAGCACGCGCGTCTTCATCTACGACCCGCGCGACGGGCTCGTCTCGATGCGCTTCGACGGCACCGACCGCAAGGCGCACATCAAGGTCACCGGATACCGGCCGCCCGGCGAAGGCCCCAACATTCGTCCCAGCCCGGCCGACGAGATCGTGATCTCGCCCGATGGCGAGCGGGTCGTGGCCCAGGCCGACAACCAGCTCTACCTGGTCGCGGTGCCGGTGGCGGGGCAGACACCGTCGGTGTCGATCACCAATCCGGCCAACGCGGCGGTGCCGGTGAAGCGCATCACGCGCGTGGGTGGCGACTGGATCGGCTGGTCGCGCGACGGCCGCACCTTCCATTACTCGTTAGGCCACTCGTTCTTCACCTACGACATCGCCCGCGCCGACTCGCTGGTGCGCGATTCCACCCAGCGCGCCGACTCACTGCGGCGGTCGGGCGCCGCGCGCCGCG
>DATFFQ010000054.1:0-26485 GCA_035249955.1 Gemmatimonadaceae bacterium | reverse complement strand
CCGCGGCGGGCGCCGGCGCGGCGCGTACGGCCACCTCCGCCGCCGGACCCGCGCGCATGGCGGCCTCCACGTCGCGCTTCACGATGCGTCCACCCGGGCCGCTCCCCTGCACGCCGCCGAGATCGAGCCCGCTCTCCGAGGCGAGGCGCCGTGCGAGCGGAGAGGCGAGCAGGCGCTCCCCATCTTCCCACGCGTGCGGCGGCTGCTCGGTGGATGGCTCGGGGAGCGGCGGCGGCTGATGACGCGGCGCCGCGTTACCGAGTCGGCCGGCCACCTTGCCTTCGGGTGGTGTCGACGCTTCGCCCTGCGATTCGGCGGGCGCGCGGGGAACCGATGAGGCACCCGCCATTTCTTCGCCGCGCGCGATCACCTGGTCCATGGGACGCTCAGCCTGTTGCGGCGGCGGCGGTGCCTCACGCGCGCTCTCGGCCGCGGGAGCCGCTCCCTGCTCGGCGACGATCGACGACACGTCTTCATCGGCGGCGGCGATCACCGCGACCAGGCCGCCGACAGGAAGGGTGCCGCCCTCGGCGAGAAGCTGCTTGCGCAGAATCCCCTCACCGCGCGCCACGAGCTCCATGACGGCCTTGTCCGTCTCCACCTCGGCCAGCACGTCACCCTTGGCGACCTGCTCACCTTCCTGCTTGAGCCACTTCACCAGCCGCCCCTCTTCCATCGTCGGGGACAGCGCTTCCATCACGACCTTGGTTGCCATGAGATTCGCCGCGGATGTCGCTTACTGATCGAGATACATGACCTTTCGCACGGCCTCGACGGTCTTCTGCGCGTCGGGCTTGGCCGCCTTCTCCAGGTTCTTCGCGTACGGCATTGGGACGTCGGCCTGGTGCACCCGCAGCACCGGCGCATCGAGATGGTCGAAGCATTCGCGCTGGATGAAGTCCACCACCTGCGCGCCCACGCCGCAGATCTCCCACCCTTCCTCCACCACGACCGCGCGGTTCGTCTTCCGCACGGATGTGGTCACCGCGTCGACATCCATGGGACGCACCGTGAGCAGATCCACGATCTCGACGTTGATCCCATCCTTGGCCAGACGCTCGGCGGCGGCGATGGCGACGAGGACCATCTTGCCGTAGGTGACGATCGTGCAGTCGCCGCCCTCACGCTTGATCGCCGCCTTGCCAATGGGGATGAGGTATTCCTGCTCCGGCACCTCGCCCTTGGTGTTGTAGAGCATCTCGCCTTCGAGCACGATCACCGGATTGTCATCGCGGACGGCGCTCTTGAGCAGTCCCTTCGCGTCGTACGGTGTGCCCGGCGCCACGACCTTCAGCCCGGGGATGTGCGCCAGCCACGACTCCCACGCCTGCGAGTGCTGCGCGCTCAGCTGGAGCGCCGCACCGTTCGGTCCGCGGAAGACCATCGGAATGTTGTACTGGCCGCCCGACATGTAGAGCATCTTGGCCGCCGAGTTGACCACCTGGTCGAGCGCCAGCACGGCGAAGTTCCAGGTCATGAACTCGATGATCGGCCTGAGCCCCACCATGGCCGCGCCCACCCCGACGCCGGCGAAGCCGAGCTCCGTGATCGGCGTATCGACCACGCGCATCTCGCCGAATTCCTGGAGGAGGCCTTTCGAGACTTTGTACGCTCCCTGATAGACGCCCACCTCCTCGCCCATGAGGAAGACGCGGTCGTCGCGCTGCATCTCTTCGCGTAACGCCTGATTGAGCGCGTCGCGATAGGTGATCACGGCCATCTACCGCCCGCCCTCCGCATCGCTCGTCGTGTCGACGAGCACGTCCTCGTACAGCGCCTCCGGCGGCGGCTCGGGGCTGGCGTCGGCGAATTGCCAGGCATCCTCCACGACCGCCTTCAATTCCTCATCGAGCTTCGACACCTCGTCCTCGTTCCATTCGCCCAGCTCCTCCATGCGCTGCCTGAGCACGACGATCGGATCGCGCTTCATGTGCTCCTCCAGCTCCTCCTTGCTGCGGTAGGTGCCGCTCACCGCGTCGGACATCGAGTGGCCCATGAAGCGATACGTTCGGACCTCGAGCAGGGTCGGGGTCTGCTCTGACCGGGCCCGTGCCACCGCCCGCTGGGTCGCCTCGCGTACGGCGATCACGTCCTGTCCGTCGACCACCTCGTTCGGCATGTCGTACGAGCACGCCCGCTCGGCGATGTCGTTGATCGCGGACGCGCGCTCGAGCGCGGTCCCCATCCCGTACCGGTTGTTCTCGATGAGATAGATGATCGGCAGCTTCCAGAGCGCGGCCATGTTGAGCGCTTCGTGGAACGCGCCGTTGTTCACCGCGGCCTCGCCGAAGAATACCAGCGACACCTGATCGCCGCCCCGGTACTTGATGGCGAAGGCGACTCCGGTGGCGATCGGGATGTGCGCGCCCACGATGCCGTGGCCACCCAGGAAGTTCAGCTCGCGGTCGAACAGGTGCATCGAGCCGCCCTTCCCCTTCGAGCAGCCATCCACGCGTCCGAACAGCTCGGCCATGATCGAGCGCGGCGACATGCCGCGGGCGAGCGCCTGTCCGTGCTCGCGGTAGCTCGCCATCACGTAGTCATCGTCGCGCAGCGCCGAGATCGCGCCGGCGCCCACGGCCTCCTGCCCGATGTACAGATGGCAGAAGCCGCCGATCTTGCCGATCGCGTACGCTTCCGCCACCCGCTCCTCGAAGCGCCGCTGGAGCAGCATCACGCGGAGCAGCTGAGCGCGCAGCGCGCGGTCGGCGTCTTTCTGTCCCTTGTCGGCTTTCCGCCTGGTCGTCGTCTGGGGTGTCGTCGTCATCCGGTGCGCCTCGCGCGCGTCAGACTCCTGCCGCCTGCACCTGCTCCCACGCGTGGTAGCTCGAGCGAACGAGCGGCCCCGCCTCGACGTGGCGATATCCCATGTCCATACCGATCTCGCGCAGCCGGACGAACTCCTCGGGCGCGTAGTACCGATCCAGCGGCAGGTGATCGGACGACGGGCGCAGGTATTGGCCAAGTGTGAGAATGTCCACGTCCACGGCCCGCAGCTCCCGCATGGTCTGCACCACCTCCTCCACCGTCTCCCCCATTCCGAGGATGATGCCGGTCTTGGTCGGGATGTCGGGCGCGGTGCGCTTGACGAAGCGGAAGATGCCCATCACCCGCTCGTAGCGGCCGCCCGGCCGCGCGCGCTTGTACAGGCGCGGCACCGTTTCCGTGTTGTGATTGTAGATGTCGGGCCGTGCATCGAGCACGGTCCGGATGCTGTCCTCGTTCCCCTGGAAATCCGGTACGAGCACCTCGATCGAGCACTGCGGCGAGTGCGCCCGAATCTGCCGGATGGTCTCGGCGAAGATATAGGCGCCGAAGTCGGGCAGATCGTCGCGATCGACCGACGTGATCACCGCGTGTTGCAGCCGCATCTCGGCGATGGCTCTGGCGACGCGCTCGGGCTCCTCGAGGTCGTACTTGGGAGGCCGGCCGTGGGCCACCGCGCAGTATGCGCAGTTCCGCGTGCAGACATCGCCGAGAATCATGAACGTTGCTGCGTTGTGCTCCCAGCATTCGCCGACGTTCGGGCAGTGCGCTTCTTCGCAGACCGTGTGCAGGTCGAGCTCGCGCATGAGCTGCTTGAGCCGCGCATAGTTCGATCCGCCCGGCGCGCGGACCTTGAGCCATGGAGGCTTACGGTCGGGGAGAGCGCCGGCGCGGTGAATCCCCATGATCTGGTGAAGCGTTTCGGGCATGTCCTCGAAGGGTAGAGTCACTTCAAGCGGGAGGCGCGGAGCGGAGCGCCAGTCGCCGTTGCGGCGATGAGCGGCCTCCGAACGCATAAGCTAGCTCATTGCTGTGTCGAAAGGTAGGAACCAGTAACCATCTAACGTAAGTTAGAGCGTTACCGACCGCGAAATCGCGTCACAGCAAATGGGGCGATACTCTCCGGCAGCGGCGCGCCCGTGATCATAGCAGTCACGCACTCCCCGGTGAGCGGCGCAAGGAGAATACCGTTCCTCGAGTGCCCGCATGCGTAGATCAGGGCCGGGTGGTCGGGTTCGCGATCGATGATCGGTAGCCCGTCCGGTGTCATGGGACGAAAACCGCTCCACTGCGAGTGTACGTCGGCGCGCTCGAGCGCTGGTGAGATCGCTGCCGCCGATCTCTTCAGTGCTTCGATCCCTTCCGTCGTGGTTCCGTGATGGAATCCCACGCGCTCCATCGTGCTCCCGGAGAGCGTGAGGCTCGCGCCGCGCGGCACGAGATAGCCTTGCGGCCCGTAGATCACATGGTGCGGAGCGGTGCCACGCAGCGCCACCATCTGTCCGCGCACCGGCTCCACGGGCAGGGCGCGCGGCACACCGCTCAACTCACCAACCCACGAACCGGGCGCGAGGACGACGTACGGCGCCTCATACGCCTCTCCGTGGGCCGAGTGCACGCGAAGGGTCTGGGATCTGAGGAGAGACATGGCCGTGGCTCGAGCCGGGGCGATGCGCACGCGGCTGATGCCATCCAGCATGAGGCGCAGCGCATCGAGCAGGAGAGGATTGTCGACCGATCCGTCGTGGGGGTGAAGCGCCGCGCCTGCGGTCTCGCGCAGCGTCGGCTCCACCCTGTGGAGCTCGTCGGGCGTGAGCCACGTCGACGCGGCCGGCAGTCCATCGCGCAGCCGCGATCCATGGGCTTCGTCGGGCGCGAGCTCGAGGATGCCGTCCTGATTCAGCGGGACCCGCACTCCAGTCGCGTCTTCGATCCGCGCGAGGAAGGAGGGATAGCGATCGCGGGCCATCACCGCGAAGCGCTGTGCCTCACCGTGTGAGCGCTCCACGCTGGGAGCGAGCATACCGGCGGCTGCCAGCGATGCCTCTCCCGGACGGCGCTCGGTCAGCAGTATTATCGTTGCGCCCGTGGCCGCGAGTGCCGTGGCACACGAGAGCCCTATCAGACCACCGCCGACGATGATCGCGTCCGCGGTGTGTGCGGGCGAGCCGGGGCGGGTCACGGCGCGAGCGGGGGCGAAAAGGGAGGCCAGGGTGGCAGGGCCGCGGGATGTGCCACCCGTGGCGGGGCAACCGGCGGAGACGGTGACGGGATCGTTTTGTGGAGCGTGAAACCCGGCGCGGGCCGGGTTCGTATAGTAGCCAGCAACCGCGTGGAGAACGCCAACATGTTACGCACGATACTTTCGATCGGCGCGCTCGCCCTGCTCGGGATCATTCTGCTCCGTTTCGTGTTCGGGATCCTGGCTGGGTTCGTCGGGCTCGCCCTCTGGCTGCTGATTCTGGCTGTGAAGGTCGCCCTCGTCGGTCTGGCGATTTACCTCGTCATCCGCGTCGTCAGCCCCGAAACGGCTCACCGACTTCGCGAGCGCTGGTCGGGTCGGTAACGACAGACTTGCCCGAGGTGCCCTGAGCGCCGCGTGCAAGGCTCGAGGGGGTGGGAGGCTCGGTTGCTCACGAGTCTCTCACCCCCTTGGCATTTTCTCGCCCCGCGCCCCGCATCACGCGCCACGCGCAATCAGCGCGCCGTCTGCCCTTCCGAGAACGAGCGCAGATACAGATTCAGCGTCCCGATCGACAGCTTCGACTTGAGCTGGACCATCATCCGGCGATGGTCGTCGGTCAGCCAGATTTCCCCCTCCGCGCCCTCGGACAGAATTCCCCGACCCTTGATGATCGGCTGAATCACGATCGTATCGAATGTGCCCGCCGGCACTTTGATGCGCTCGCGGCGGAGCACCTGGATCTTCACCGGGTTCCGATCGGGGCGGAAGTATCGGTCGAACTCGTACGTCTCGCCGACGGCGAGTGGGAGCGTACGCACGAAGTACAGGAACGAGCCATCGTCGAGCGGATTCTCCACGCTCGGGCGCTCCTCGCTGTCGTTCTCGGTGTAGACCTGGCGGTCGGGATAGATCTCGAAGGTGCGCTCCCGGTCGCGTCCGCCCTCGTTCAGGTCCTGCACGAAGCGTAGCGACGAGAACGTCTCGCGATCGATCCAGCTCTCCTGTCTATCATCTACTTTGTAGAAGAAAGTACCCCCGCGCACGGTGAACAGGATGTGCCACGCATCGTGGCCGCGCACGTTCTCCACTCCGACCACCTGCATGCGGGCGTTGCCAACCTTGAGGGCGCCGAACCGCACCTCGTAGCTCAGGTTCTCGCCCACGGCAAACGGAACGCGCGTGGGAGCGGGAGCGGGCGTGGGAGCCGACTGCGCCCCTGTGTCGCTCGGCGCCGCGGTGATCGCGGCGAGCACCGCCAGGATGTTTATGAAAGAGACCGTCATGGTGTTGTCGTAGTGACTCGGCGCGAGCGATTCGCCCAACCGAATCGGTAAAGGTCCACCGCCTCCGCGAGCGCGCGTACCCGGCTCGGACGTGGCCGCAGATCGTAGCGCGGCTCCAGCTTCGCCGCCTCTATCCGACGACTGAACCGGGCAGCCTTTATCAAAAGTTCCACGTTGGCCGCCCACCCCCGCCAGCGCACGATCGGGGCGTCCCCCCCCTCCTTGAGCACGTCACGCACCAGGGCAATGCGGTAGAGCCGAAACGTGCGCAAAGGATCAGCCACCCCTGGAATCGTCACGAAGCGACGAATCAGCCAGGGCGCCACCCGCCGCAGTCTCCGCACGGGTGGAGGCGCCGAGCGCGGCACCGTACTCTGCTCCGCGACCACGATGTCCGCGCCCCCCTCGAACCGCTTCACCAGCTCGGGCAGGTGCTCCGGCTGATCGGTGAAATCGCCCTGCATGATCACCATCGCATCCCGTCGCGGATAGCGCGTCCGCCCACTCACCGCGCGCGCCAACGTGTCGAGCGCCGCCGCGTATCCGCGCTGCGTCTGGTTGCGCAGGATGGTCAGCGGCAGTACCTCCGCATACGGCTGCAGCGTCTCCGCGGTCGCGTCGGTACTTCCGTCGTCGAGCACGATGATCTCGTAGGCGCGCGAGTATTCCTCGAACACCTTGCGGATTCGCCAGAGTAAAAGCCCCACGGTCGGGGCTTCGTTGAAGGCTGGAACGCAGATGTACAGCATGTCTCGTAGATGATACCGTCGAGGCCCCTGCGTGGTTCCTACCCTGCCCGCGCGACGCTCCATGACGCCCGCACGCGCGGAACGCAAAATGCCCGGGCCGGTTACGAAAGGCAACGTGGTACGGGGAGCGGGGGTAGCGCGTAGCGCAGTACGCGGAAGCTAATCGTGCCTGGAAGGTCAGTGATTCGAGTACGGGAGTGGAGTGAGTGACCAGGGCCAGGGTGAGCAGCATGAGATCCGGTGATGCGAACGTCACAGCCTCATGGTCGTTATCACTCACAGTCACTATGTCGTTATCACTCACAGTCACTATGTCGTTATCACTCACAGTCACTATGTCGTTATCACTCAGGTCACTATGTCGTTATCACTCAGGTCACTATGTCGTTATCACTCACGGCACTATCATCACTCTCGTCACGGACCCGCACCACGCGCCACGCACGACGCGCCACGCGCCACGCAACCCGCGCATCACCTGAGCGACGGAGCATTCATGCGTCCATTCACGACGCTCTTCATTCTCGCATTCGCCGCATCGTGCGGCCGTGGAGCCGGTGCGCCGGGCATGCCGGCACCGGAGACGCAACCACCCGCCGACACTGCGACCGCGGCGGGGCGCCCATCGATCGATCCCGATCGGCTACGAAGCGATCTGATGGTATTCGCGTCCGACTCCTTCCGCGGACGAGAAGCGGGTGAGCCGGCGGCACTGCTCGCGGCCCGCTTTCTCGCGGACCGGCTCAGCGAGATCGGTCTCCAGCCCGCCGGCGACAGTGGCTTCTATCAGCGCGTGCACCTGCGCCAGCAGCGGCTCGGTGGCGACACGCGCTTCCGCGTCACCACGCCGCGCGGACAGGTGGACCTCGCGCTCGGGGAGGACGTCGTCCCACTGCTCTCGCTGGGGCAGGGGGCACCGCTGCCTCGACTGAGCGCCGAGGGAGACGTCGTATTCGCGGGATACGGAACGTCGATCCCGGAGCGTCAGCGCGACGATCTCGCGGGGCTGGATCTGAGAGGAAAGGCCGTCGTCGTCATACACGGCGCTCCTCCCGGGCTCGACTCGGCGCGCACGGCGGAGCTAGCCAGTCCCGCCATGCTGGGGCAGCGGCTCGGGCTCGTCGCGCAACGCGGTGCGGCAGCGATCGTACTGCTCCTCACCGGGCCGACGGCGCGCGACTTCGATCAGATCGCGGCGCAGATGAGGTCTGGTGCGATGACGCTCGCCGATTCGGCGAGTCCGGTAGACGGTCCACGACCGCTGCCACTGGTGTTGATCGGGCTGCCGCGCGAGGGATCGCCACTGCTACCCGCGGGCTGGCCATCCGATGACAAGCCGCGGCCGCTGAGCGGTCATCGCTTCAGCGGCAACGTCGATCTCGTGCGCCATGACCGTGTCACCTACAACGTCGTGGCCGTCGCGCCGGGCAGCGACGCCGCCCTGGCGAGGACGTACGTGGCGTTCGGCGCGCACCTCGATCACATCGGCGTCGTCTCACCGGTGAATGGCGACTCGGTGGCCAACGGCGCCGATGACGATGGATCGGGCAGCATGGGCTTGCTCGCCATCGCGCGCTCGATCGCCGAGCATCCGCCACGGCGCTCGACGCTGTTCGTCTGGCACACCGCTGAAGAACAGGGCCTCCTCGGCTCGCAGTACTTCACGAGCCATCCGACGGTGCCGCTCGACTCGATCGTCGCGCAGCTCAACGCCGACATGATCGGCCGCAATCACCCCGATTCGATCTACATCGTGGGCCCGATGGCGGCGCCGAACGATCAGAGCAAGGCGCTCGGCGCCGTGGTGGATTCGGTGAACGCCGGTCTTCCGCGGTCATTCCTCGTGAACCGTGAGTGGGACTCACCCACGCACCCCGAGCAGATCTATTTCCGCAGCGACCACTACAACTACGCGCGGCACGGCATCCCGATCGTATTCTTCACGACCGGCCTGCACGAGGACTACCACAGGGTGTCCGACGAGGTCTCGAAGATCGACTTCGACAAGCTGGCGCGCGTCGCGGCGTTCATGAGAGACGTGGGTATGGCGGTGGGGAACAGCTCCGCGAGCGTACGCAGTGCGAGTCCGTGATGTGGGTAGGTGACGTGTGTGACGAGAGTGGAGTGAGTGATACGAGCTAGGGAGAAGGGCATGAGATGCGTGATGAGTCCATCAGCGCATCATGCCCTTCACTCTAGTCGTTGTCACTCACGCCACTCTCGTCACCGATCTCACTGACCCCCCAGGCATTACGCCTCGCTGGACGGTCCCTCCTCACGCTGCCCCTCGTTAGCACTCCTGCCTGACGAGTGCCAGGCCATTGTTCCCCCTTGCGCACCGTATTCGTCTGCAAAGTAGTGTCGCAGATACCACCGATCTGGCACGACTGGTGTATTACGGAATGGCAGGAGGACCGAGCAATGATTCTCGCGAATGTCCGTGCTTCGCTGGGACGCGATGACGCGCAGCTCGCCCTGCATCTGATCAGCCGTGGATCCCCTGGCGAGCGGGATCGAGCCGAAGAGCGGTTGCGCGATCAAGGCATCGATGCGCTCCTGGATGACCCACGCTTGCTGGCGGCGCTCATTCAGGCGCCCCTCGGCGCTCACGCCTCGCTGCCGCTTTTCTGCTATGTCGTGGTGCGTCACGCCCTCCGGAATGCCGGTGAGAACGACCGCATCCTGAGCGACTACGTCGCGTCAATCCTGCTCCACTTTGGGCTGCGCGACCGCTCGTCTCGTATCGCCGAGGTCGACGACGAGCAATACGCTACGCTGGCCTCGCTGGTGGAGGCGGTCGACGATCCCGACGCGCGCCGCAGCTTCCTGGTTCGCGCCCACCTGGGCAACTTCGCGCTCTGGCACAGCGGGCTCTTCCCCGATTTCATCAGCTATCGGCGCTGGCGCCGCGGCGCTCCCGACCTCGACTACTACGACGACCTCGGCAGGCGCGGCTTCGAGCTCGCGGCCGACCATCGACTGGCGCAGGAGCACGGGCTGGCATCCCTCTTCCGCGACGCCGCTGCCCGCTTCGTGGTGCTGCGGATGGCGCTCAACAGCGTGAGCGACGCCCTGCTGTTCCCACACCAGAACTCACCGGATCGGCTCATGCGACAGGTTCGCGACGAGGCCCGCTGGAAGCTCTCCAGCTGACTTGCGCGCGCGGCGGCGCGCTCGGTATCCTAGTCGGCTCGGGGACTTTTTCACGAGAGGCTTTGCCATGCCGACCTACGAGTACCGCTGCCGCTCCTGTCAGCAGACCTTCTCGCAGCACGAGAAGATTTCGGACTACGATCCATCGACGGCCATCTGCCCGAACTGCCGGTCGCGCGATGTGGAGCGGATCATGAGCGGCTTCTACGCCAAGACCCCGCGAAAGTCGTGACCGGCCCGGCGGGGCTCGAGCGCGCAGCACCCGGCGCATGTTCGAGAAGCTGAAGCAATCTCTGCGCGATGCGATGAGCCGCGCGTCCTCTCCGGCAGAGGGGCGCGCGGTTCTGGCGATGATGCGCGAGGCCGTGATCGAGGCGAAGGTCGGTGTGTCGAACCTGCGCACCACGGTGGAGCGTACGCGCACCATGCTGGCTGCCGAACAGGAGTCCCTCGAGACCGTACGACGGCGCGGTAAACTCGCCGCCCAGATCAACGACACGGAGACGGTCGCTGTCGCGTCCCGATACGAGAAAAAGCATGCCGAGCGCGTGGGCGTCCTGGAGCGGAAGCTGGAGGCGCAGCAGGCGGAGCTCGACCTGGCCGAGCGCGAGCTCGACGAGATGAATCGGGACCTCAAGCAGGCCGCACTGGGTACTGGATTCAGCCCTGGTGTCTCACCAACCGAGGGGGCTCCGCCGCCCTCGACCGAGGACACCACCGATGAGCTGCGCCGGACCGTCGACCGCGTGGCCCGCGAAGCCGAGGCCCAGCGGCAGCTGGATGAGTTGAAACGGCGAATGGGACGCTAGGGCTGGTCCGGCGCTTGCCCTGACTGTCCGTGGCAAGGAGTGGTAGGGACCGTGAGCATTCCGCTCGAATGTGGTGAGGATGCGCAACGGCCCGCCGGCCTGGCAGCACGCCTCGCCGGAGGGTCCCGCCGCGCTGCGCTCACCAGTCTCGCCACGCTTACCTGCGCGCTACCCGGCCGGCTGACCGCGCAGGACACGCTCACCGCGCAAGAAGGCAGGCGGTTTCGCTGCGACGGTCAGCCCGTCTCCGACATTCGCATCACGACTCAGGAGCCCTACCGTGGCAGCGGGAACCGCTGGTACGAGGCCCCCTTGCGGTGGGCCAACGCGCTGCACGAGACCACGCGTCCGGCCGTAGTGAATCGCTTCCTCTTGCTGCGCGTGGGCGAGCCGTGCTCCGAGCGACTCCGTGCCGAGTCCGAGCGCATTCTGCGTGTGCAGCCGTACCTCGCCGAGGCAACCGTGCGTACGGTGACCGACGATGCCGGCGGCGTGATCGTCGTCGTCGAGACCGAGGACGAGCTCACGCCGGTGATCGACGTGCGTACCAGCGGCGACAGCCCCTACATCTCGGGGCTCGAGCTGGGCGAAGGCAACTTCCTCGGCAGCGCCACCTACGTGGCCGGCGGATGGCGCGATGGGCTCGAGCGCGACACCTTCGAGGGGCGCATCATCGACTACCAGTTCCTGGGCCGTCCGTTCATCCTCGACGTCCTCGCGGCTCGCCGCGACATCGGGTTCCACACTTTCACCTTCGAGCTGGGTCACCCCTTCCTCACGGATTTCCAGCGCGCGGCGTGGCGGGTCCACCTGGGCGACCGCAACGACGTCTTCGACTTCTTTCGCGGTGAGGACGAGCCGGTCCAGCTGGCGCTTCGCCGAAAGTACGTCGACGTAGGCGGAATCGTCCGTGTGGGTGTGCCCGGCCGCCTCAGCCTGTTCGGGGTTTCGATCTCCAAGGAGACCGGCCGGTCGGGGTTGCCTCCCACGAGAGAGCCGGCGGTCAACTACGATCTTCTGCTCGACCGCTTCGAGCCGC
Source organism: Gemmatimonadaceae bacterium (assembly GCA_035249955.1). Classification (GTDB taxonomy): domain Bacteria; phylum Gemmatimonadota; class Gemmatimonadetes; order Gemmatimonadales; family Gemmatimonadaceae; genus DATFFQ01. Next base: position 14,501 of record DATFFQ010000054.1, on the reverse strand, counting down.
GCGAGAACGCGAGGGTCAACGCCATCTGGGGGGTGCGCTCGGTAGGGTATCGCCGCGTCGAGCGGTTCGAGGGGCTCACCGCGTCGCAGGACATTCCGTACGGATTACAACTCGGGCTCCTGTTCGGTCGCAGCCTGTCGATGTTCGGCGCCAACGACGACGATTTCCTCGTTGCCGGCGACCTGTACGCGGGAGCTGGCGGCGAGCGTACGTTCGCCACGTTGCACGCACGCGCCGAGGGGCGGCAGAACTTCGACCTCAACGAGTGGGACGGGATCCTCGCCAGCAGCAGCCTCACGGTGTACCACCGCGCGCACCCTCGGCACACCATCGTGCTCGACGCCGACTGGGCCGGCGGCTGGAAGCAGCGCATTCCCTTCCAGCTCACGCTGGGCGATCGCGATGGCGGCGTGCGCGGTTATCGCGATTCGCGGAGCGCCGGCGCGAGGCGCGCGGTGGTGAGGCTGGAGGACCGGTGGTACGTGGGCCGCTTCCGCGATCAGGCCGATCTGGGATTCGCCCTCTTCACCGACGCGGGGCGGCTGTGGGCCGGCGACGCGCCATTCGGGATGGCCACACCGGTGCGCATGTCCGCCGGCCTCGGTTTCCTGGTTGCCGTACCGCCCGGCTCGAAGCGCACGTTCCGCGTCGACGTCGCGATCCCGTTCACGACCGACGACCGTGGCAAGATCGAGGTGCGCTTGTCCACCATGCGCGTCAACCGGAGCTGGCGCGAGCCGCGCGACGTGAGTTGGAGCCGCGAGGCGTCGGTGCCGGCCAGCGTGTTCAGTTGGCCGTAGGCGAGAGGGCGATGGGAGTGATGTGAGTGATGTGAGTGATGTGAGTGATGTGAGTGATGTGAGTGTCGCCAGTGAGTGAGACGACAGCGATCAAACACTCACTCTCCTCTCGTCACGCTCGTCACGCTCACACCCCCGGCATCGCTCGCTTGAGCGGCCTCAGCAGCAGCGCCAGAACGACCGCCATCGCCAGTGCCATGCTGCCGAGCACCAGGAAGAACGTGGAGTGCTTCCAAACCTCCCAGTACACGCCGATCATCGTGAGCTTGTTGCCGATCGCCGTGGCCACGAACCAGCCGCCCATCATCAGACCGCGCATGCGCTGCGGCGCGACCTTGGAGACCAGGGCCAGCCCCATTGGCGAGAGCATGAGCTCGCCTAACGTGAGCACGGCGTAGGCGCCGATGAGCCAGGCCGGCGACATGCGCACCCCCTCGTCGCCGCCGTTGATCGCCGCCAGATAGAGCACGCCGAATGACAGGCCGGTGAGACACATGCCGATGGCCATCTTCGTGGGGGTCGAGGGCTCCTTCCCCTTCGAGTCGAGCCACTTCCAGAACCAGACCAGGGGGAAGGTAAGCGAGACCACCCAGAACGGGTTGATCGCGTTCGAGATCACGCCGCTCACTTCCCAATCGGTGTTGTTGTCGGCCCAATATGTCAGCGTCGATCCGTTCTGGTGGAACACCATCCAGAACACGATCACGACGAGATAGATCACGATCAGCGCGCCGATCCGCTTGGCGTCGGAGATCTCGTCGATCGCCGTGCGCCGGGCTGCCCCCATCGGCGGCGCGTCCGCGGTCACGGCGGCGGTCTGCGCTGCCTTGGTGCCGCGCATGCTGGCGACGCGCCCGCGGTCCGCCTGCTCGACGTGCTTCTTGAACTTCCAGAGGATCGACACGGAGATGAGCATGCCGAACGCGGCCAGCGCGAACGCGGGATGGTAGCCCCAGCGCTGGCTGACGATCTCCATCACCACGGGCGCCAGGAACGCGCCGATGTTGATCCCCATGTAGAAGATGTTGTACGCGCGGTCCTTCAGGTGGCTCCCTTCGGGATACAGGTTGCCCACCATCGCCGAGACGTTGGGCTTGAAGAAGCCGTTTCCGATGACGAGGCAGGTGAGCGCGAGGTAGACGATGGGAATCGACCGGACCGACAGGAGCAGGTGGCCGGCCATGAAGAAGACGCCGCCGAGCATCACCGCGCGGCGGTAGCCGAGCTTCTTGTCGGCGATCCAGCCGCCGATGAGCGGGCTCGCGTACACGAACATCAGGTAGTTCGCGTAGAGGCTCGTCGCCTGTGCCGCGGTCCACCCGAATCCCTGGGTCGGATCCTGGAGATAGAGGGTGAACATCGCCAACATCGAGTAGAAGCTGAATCGCTCCCACATCTCGGTGGCGAACAGGACGTACAGTCCCTTCGGGTGCTTGTCCTCCGCCGCATGAGCCGCGGTGGCGGCGTACGAGGGCGCGGTAGCAGTCGTCATCAGGTTGCTCCAGTCGCGGTTCGGTACGCTTGCTGGCTCTCGGCTCCCCGGAGAGAGACTGTCCTAAACACCGGCACGATGGACTGAGGCTGCGGGAAGATACCGATCGGGCTGCTGCGTGCCACCGGCCTCCTGCTGCGCGCCCCATGCCACCTGGGTGGGCGCCTGCTTGATACACGCCACGAGGTGCCCAGGCTCCTTCTCCTCGAGGGGCGGGACGATCTTCGCGCAGGCGGCGTCCTTTCGGGGGTGATGGCAGCGAGGGTGGAAGGGGCACCCCGGCGGTGGCGCGACGGGAGAGGGGACGTCGCCGCTCAGGATGATGCGCTGCTTGCGCGTCGTGGGATCGGGGATGGGCACCGCCGACAAGAGCGCCTGCGTGTACGGCATGAGCGGATTGCGGTACAGCTCCGCCGCCGTGGTGAGCTCGACGATCTTGCCGAGATACATCACCGCGACGCGGTCGGCGATGTGCTCCACGACCGAGAGGTCGTGGGCGATGAACAGGTAGGCGAGTCCGTGCGCGCGCTGCAGGTCCTGGAGCAGGTTGATGACCTGCGCCTGCACCGAGACATCGAGCGCCGAGACGGGCTCGTCGCAGACGATGAAGCTGGGCTCCACCGACAGAGCGCGCGCGATCCCGATGCGCTGTCGTTGTCCGCCGGAGAACTCGTGCGGGTAGCGCGACACGTATTCCGGCCTGAGCCCCACTTCCTCGAGCAACTGGCGAACGCGTGCGTCGGCTGCGCTCCCGTCGGCGATCCGGTGAATCGTGAGCCCCTCGCGCACGATCGCCCCCACGGTCATGCGCGGATTCAGCGACGAGAAGGGGTCCTGGAAGACGATCTGCATCCGACGCCGCAGCTTGCGCAGCGCCTCGCCGCCTAACGAGAGCACGTCGGCGCCGTCGAACGTCACCTCGCCCGACGTCGGCTCGATGAGTCGGAGGATGCACCGGCCGGCGGTCGTCTTCCCGCACCCCGACTCACCCACCAGGGCGAGCGTCTCGCTGGGCGCGATGTCGAACGAGATGCCGTCCACCGCGCGGACGGCACCGCTGGCACGCCCGAAGAGACCGCGCTTGACGGGGAAGTGCTTGGTGAGGTCGCGAACAGCGAGCAGAGGGGACGTGGGACGCGGGTCGGGGGATGCGGCCGTCGCGTCGTCCTGGGGCGGCAGTGGCGGGCTCGTGTCCCGCGTCCTACCTCCCGCGTCCCCCATTACGCCACGCCCCGCTGGAGTACCAGCGGCGGATGCGGCGCGGCGCGGCGCTCGGGCTCGTCTGCCAAATGGCAGCGCGAAACGTGCCGATTGCCGACCTGATAGAGCGGTGGATGCTCCACCGTACAGCGCTCCCAGGCGTACGGACAGCGGTCGTGAAAGCGGCACCCCGCGGGCCAGTCCGTCGGCGGTGGTACCGTACCGGGAATGACCGTCAGGCGCTCGCGTCGCTCGCCGACACGCGGCATCGCGGTCAACAGCCCCTCCGTGTACGGATGATGCCCGGCGGCGAAGAGCTCCTTCACCGGCGCCTCCTCCACGACCTCGCCGGCGTACATCACGATCACCCGCGACGCCGTCTCCGCCACCACCCCCAAATCGTGCGTGATGAGCAGGATCGACATCCCGACACGCTGCTGAAGATCGAAGAGGAGCTCGAGGATCTGCGCCTGGATCGTGACGTCGAGCGCGGTGGTAGGCTCGTCGGCGATGAGCAGCGCCGGATGCATCATGAGCGCCATCGCGATCATCACCCGCTGGCGCATCCCCCCCGAAAGCTGGTGTGGATACTCCTTGGCCCGCTCGCCGGGCGCGGGAATCCCGGTGATCTTGAGCATCTCGACTGCCCTATCCCACGCCTCGCGGCGCGACACGCTGGAATGCACGCGCGCCACTTCGGCGATCTGATCGCCGACCGTGAACACCGGGTTGAGCGAGGTCATCGGCTCCTGGAAGATCATCGCGATCCGGTTGCCGCGGATCTTCCGCATCTCGCGCTCGCTCAATGAAAGGAGATCGCCACCATCGAACTCGATGCGGCTGCCCGGCTCGATCCGGCCGGGGCGCTGGATGAGCCGGAGAATGGACAGCGACGTCACCGACTTGCCGCACCCCGACTCTCCTACCAGGCCAACCGTCTCGTTGGCGCCGATGGAGAACGACACCCCGTCCACCGCCTTCGCGACACCGGCGGAGGTGTAGAAGTAGGTCTTGAGGTCGCTGGCGGCGAGAAGGGGCATGGGCGGTGGCGCGTGGCGCGTAGCCGGTACTGGATTGTGAGTGGAAGGGTGCGGCTTGCGAGCCGACGAAAACCCGGAATCTGTGGCCGGTAGCCCGCTACGCGCTACGCGCACTATCCAACCTGCTGCGGGTCCAGCGCGTCGCGCAAGCCGTCGCCGATTACGTTGAACGCCATCACCGTGAGCACGATCGCCAGACCGGGAAAGAGCGAGATCCACCACAGCGTGGCCACATCACCGCTGCCATCCCCGATGATGTTCCCCCAGCTCGCCAGCGGCTGCCTGACGCCGATACCGAGATACGAGAGCCCGGCTTCCAGGATCACGACGTTCCCGATCGCCAGTGTCGCGGCGACGATCACCGGCGCCAGCGCGTTGGGCAGCACGTAGCGCCAGAGGATCCGACCGTCCCCTACTCCGAGCGCGCGTGCCGCCGCCACCATGTCGAGCTCTTTGACGACCATCACCTGAGCGCGGACCAGACGGCTCACGCCGAACCATCCCGTGAGGCCGAGCAGGAGAACGAGCGCCGGCAGCGACACGCCGCCCCAGAGCGCCAGCACGCCAATGAGCAGCAGCACGCGCGGAATCGAGAGCGCGGCGTCGATGAAGCGCATCATCACGTTGTCCAGCCTTCCGCCGTAGTAGCCGGCGATCGCGCCGTACGCGGTGCCGGCGGTGCTCGACAGCAGCACGGCCAGGAGCGCTACCGTGAGTGATATGCGCGAGCCGAACAGCACACGGCTGAAAACATCACGGCTGAATTGATCGGTGCCGAACGGGTGGGCCAGCGACGGCGCCTGATTCTTGAGCGCCACGATGTCGGGTTGCGCCGACGGGGAGTACGGAGCGAGCCATGGCGCCAGCACCATGAGCACGTAGAGCGCGATCACCACGTAGAGCGACAGCATCGCCGGGCGGTTGCCGCGGAAGCGCGCGAGCGCGCGCTGCCACGGACGCTCGCTCCAGTGCGCCCGCACGCCGGCGCGCGACACGCGCACGCAGACCAGAACGGTGAGCGCGGCCGCGAGGAGCCAGACGACGGCGCGCACCTCAGTGCGCGCGCACGCGCGGGTCGGCCCACGCATGCAGGAGATCGGCGAGGAGGTTGCCGAGCGTCACCAGCAGGCTGCCGATCAGGACGGCGGCGGTCACCAGCGGGTAGTCGCGCGTGCCGATCGCCTGCACCGTGAGATAGCCCATCCCGGGCCACGAGAACACCTTCTCCACGAACACCGATCCGCCCAACAGGTACGGGAAGGCGAGCCCGAGCAACGTGATCACGGGAATGAGGGCGTTCCTGAACACGTGGCGGAGCACCACCTGCCGCTCGGTTGCCCCTTTCGCTCTCGCCACGAGCACGAAGTCCTTGCTGGAGGCCTCGAGCATGGCCGATCGCTGGTGTCGCGCGATCCCGGCCGCCGAGAGGAGGGTCAGGGTGGCCGCGGGCAGCACCATGTGGTACGCGATGTCGCGCACCCGTCCCCAGAATCCCAGATAGTCGTGGATCACCGGATCGAGCATTCCGGACACGGGGAACACGGGCACCCAATACCCCAGCAGCAACATCACCATCGCTGCCAGCCAGAAGTCGGGCATCGAGTACACGAACAGCGAGGCGCCGGTGAGCGCGCGATCCACGATCGAGCGGCGTCGTGCCGCCTGCACGATGCCGAGCCCCACGCCGATCGCGAAGCTCGCCACGAGCGCCACGCCCATGAGCAGGAGCGTGTTGGGAATGGCATCGGCGAGCGCCGCGCTCACCGGGCGGTTGGTGGAGAACGAATAGCCGAGGTCGCCTCGGGCCACGTTGCGCAGGTACAGCCAGTACTGGTCGGCGAGCGGCCGATCGAGGCCGAAGGCGGTGCGCCATTGCTGGCGCACCGCCTCGCTCACCCGCGCGTCCGACAGCGTGCCGCTGAACGGATCACCCGGCGCGAGGTGGACCAGGAAGAACGTGAGCGACGAGACGAGGAACACGACGAGCGCCGCCTGGAGCACGCGGCGTCCGACGAATGCCCACATCGGCTACCGGGAGGCCTGCTGCTGAAGTCCCACGCGGTCGCGTGCGATGCGCTCGGCCTCCGGGATGTACCACTCGCCGAGCTTGCTCCACCAGGCATCGGCGCGCATGCCGGTGGTTCGGATGCGCTTGTGCACGCCGGCCGCGTTCTTCGTCTCGTACAGCCAGATCGCCGGCGCGTCATCGATGAGCGTCTGGTACGCGCGCTTATAGTAGCCGCGAGCGCGCGAGGGATCCATCTGATGGGCAGCGCTGTCCACCAGCGCGTCGAACGCTGCGTTGCGGTACGATGCCCAGTTCGATCCACCACCCGACGCCGCGGCACTCGACCACACTTGCCGGATGCTCGCCGGGCTTGCATCCAGACGCCACGCGTACATCGCGGCGTCGAAGTCGCGCCGCGAGAGACGCTCGCCGAAGGTGGTGAACTCGAAGTTCTCCAGATCCACCTGCGCGCCCACCTGCTTGAGCGCCTCCTGGAGCAGCACGGCCAGCCGCACACGATTCGTGCTGGACGAGGGCGAGATGATCGCGAAGCGAAGCGGCCGGCCATTCTTCTCGCGAATGCCGTCGCCGTTCGTGTCGCGCCACCCGAGTGAGTCGAGCATCCGCTTGGCCCGCTCCGGGTCGTGCGGCACAGGCTCCACGGTGGTGTCGGCCATCGCCAGGGTCCGCGTGAACGGGCCATACGAGATCATGCCGAGCGAATCCAAGACGTTCTGCACCAGCCGGTCGCGGTCCACGGCCATGGTGAGTGCCAGGCGTACGCCCTTGTCGGAAAAGATGGGGTGCGGGCGACGCGTGTTGCGTGGGTCGCGCAGGTTGAAGATCAGCGCGCCGTGATCGAGCGAGGGATACCACCGCATCTGCACATCGGGCCGCTTCGCCAGCTCCGGAACGGCGGTCGGGGTCAGGTACTCGATGAAGTCCGCCTCTCCCGCCAGCACCTTGGTCGTCGCCGTCTGAGGATCCGGCGCGATCGTCCAGATCACGCGATCGATGTGCGGCCGGCCACGGTAGTGCGAGGTGTCGGCAACGAGCTCGATGCGGGCGCCCCTCTCCCACCGAACGAAGCGATACTGGCCACTCCCCACCGGGTTGCTCACGAACGATGAGGTTCTGAGCTGTGCCGGCGGCACCGAGTCGAGCAGGTGCTTGGGCAGGATGTTCATCTGGAACGCCGCGTCGAAGAACTGCTCGGGCGTACGGCGCTTGAACCACACCACGGCGGTCAGCGAATCGAGGGCCGACACCGAGTCGATGTTGGCCAGCAGAGGCGCGACGGGCGATCCGAGCTGTGGATCGACGTACAACTGATGCGTGAAGCGGACGTCAGCGGCGGTCACCGGCCGCCCGTCATGCCAGCGGGCCGCGGGGTCGAGCTTGAAGGTCACCGAGAGGGAATCGCGAGACCAGGACCAGCTGTCGGCCAGCTCGCCGGTAAATCCTTCGTCGCCAATGGTATTGAGCTGCTCGCCCGGCTCGGCCAGGCGCTCGAAGATCACGTCGGCCACCTGGATGCCGACGATGGTTCCCACGAGTGGCGGCAGCAGGATGTCCGCGTCACCGGGGCTCGAGACGACCAGCGTGCCACCGTGCTCGGCGGCGCCATCCTGCGCGGTCGCGCCGCCGCCGTCGCTGCCCGCGGTGCAGGCGAGCGAGACGAGAAGCAGAGCGGCAAGGGGAAGTCGAATGCGCATGATCACACGGGAGGCTGGGGAGGTGAGGGTATGTCGGTGGCGGGGCGCGGCGCGGGAGAGAGCAGCCGCGCCTACGATTGCGGCAAGAGCCCGGCACGTCAAGCGGTTTCTGCTAACGACGCCACGTCCATGCATCATCGTCGTATCGGCGCCTGGCGTGGCGCATTGCCTCGTCGAGTGCTTCGTCGAGCGCCAGCGGTGCCGGCTCGGCACCCTCCGCATCGGCGAAAGACTCGAAGAGCGCGCTCGCGACCTCCTCCATGGACGGCACGCGGCCGAGCAGCGCGCGCAGCGTCGCCGGCGGCGGCGGCGGTGGAGCCGTCGTCACCAGCAGAACGGCGGCGAGGTGCTGGTCGTCCTCGACGAGAATCGAACCGTGTTGAAGCAGCGCATCGTGCTCGCGATACTGCGCGCTCCCGATCAACTTGCGTCCCCCGGCGATGATCTCGCCGGGCACCGGCGTCTCGAAGCATGGAGCGGTGCTGGGAGGCGGCGCACCGGCCACCGGTGCGGCGATCTCGGCGGGCACGCCAACTCGCCGCAGACCGTCCACCAAGAGACGATTGATACGCCCATACGATTCGCCCAGCGCTCCCAACCCATCCGCCGGCGCGGTCACGCTGTAGGTCACCTCGCGATGGTGGAGAACGGCGCGTCCCCCGGTCGGGCGGCGCACGAAATGAACGCCCAGCTCGCGGGCGCGTGACAGGTCGTAGCAGCCGCGGGCGAGCTGATTGCGCCCCAGCGAGAGCGTCGGCGCGCTCCAGCCATACACCCGGATGACGGCCTCGCCCGTGCGTCCGGCTCGCTGCATGAGGACCTCGTCCAGCGCCATGTTCTCGGCGCCGGTCGCGGGAGGCGTGATCAGCGTGCGCCAGCGCATGGAAGGGCGAAGAGCAGTCGGGAGAGTGTGTGAGGGGTGGGGTCTCCGGGAACATATCATTCTTCGCGGTCTCGTGGCATCTTTCAATGCTGTACCAATGGCCGGGTAACCATGGAGCGCCCCGCGGCTCCCGAGGGAATTCATGACCACCACGAGCAGGATCGTACCGCGCACCGAGCAGGACAGCTTCGTTCCGCGCCACATCGGCCCGGGCGACGGCGACGTCGAGCGGATGCTGGAGACACTCGGCTTCGCAACGCTCGATGAGATGATCGACGCGACCATCCCGCAGGGCATCCGCGCGCGACGCCCGTTGAATCTGCCCGAGGGAAAGACCGAGCACGAAGCGCTGGCTGAGATGCGGCGCATCGCGGCGCGCAACCGGGTGGCGAAGTCGTACATCGGAATGGGCTACCACGACTGCATCGTGCCACCGGTCATCCAGCGCAACATCCTGGAGAATCCGGGCTGGTACACGGCGTACACGCCGTACCAGGCGGAGATCGCGCAGGGTCGGCTCGAGGCACTGCTCACCTTCCAGACCGTGGTGATCGACCTCACCGGTCTGCCGATCGCCAATGCGTCGCTGCTCGATGAGGCGACGGCGGCCGCGGAAGCGATGACGATGTCGTACGGCATCAAGGGCAAGCCGGGGAAGGAGGTCTTCTTCGTGTCGGACGGCTGTCACCCGCAGACGATCGAGGTCGTCCGCACGCGGGCCAGGGCGCGCGGCATCACGGTGGTCGTGGGGAGCGACGCGACGTTCGAGCCCGACGCAACGCTGTTCGGGGCGCTCATCCAGTATCCGGCGTCCGACGGGGCGGTGTACGACTATCGGGCGCTGTGCGACGCGGTCCACGCGGCCGACGCGCTCGTCACGGTGGCCGCCGACATCCTGAGCCTCACCCTGCTCGCACCGCCAGGCGAGTGGGGCGCCGACGTCGTGGTGGGGAACACGCAGCGGTTCGGGGTCCCGTTGGGCTACGGGGGCCCACACGCCGCCTATCTGGCCACCCGCGATGAATTCAAGCGACACATCCCGGGCCGCATCATCGGTGTCTCGCGCGATGCCGATGGGAAGCCGGCGCTGCGCATGGCGCTGCAGACGCGCGAGCAACACATCCGGCGCGAGAAGGCGACCAGCAACGTCTGCACGGCCCAGGTGCTCCTCGCGGTCATGGCCGGCATGTACGCGGTGTGGCACGGACCCGCCGGCCTCGAGCGCATTGCCCGGCGCGTGCACCGGCGCGCCGTGGAGCTTGCCGCCGCCCTGCGAGAGCTCGGCTTCACCGTGCTGCACGACAGCTTCTTCGACACCATCGCGATCGACGCGGGCCAGCGCGCGTCATCCATCCTCTCGGCGGCTGAGGGGCAGGGCGTCAATCTCCGGCGGATCGACGGCAGCCGCATCGGGATCTCGGTCGACGAGACGACCTCCGAGGAGGATCTGGCCGAGCTGGTGCGCCTGTTCGGCGGCGACGCCGAGTGGTCGCCTAACGAGGTGGAGGAGCGCGATCTCCGCTTCGACGAGCGCTTCGCCCGCACCACACCGTACCTCACCCACCCGGTCTTCAATCGGTACCACTCCGAGACGGAGATGCTGCGCTACATGCGCCGGCTGGAGTCGCGCGATCTGTCGCTCACGCACTCCATGATCCCGCTCGGGTCGTGTACGATGAAGCTCAATGCGACCGCCGAGATGATGCCGGTCTCGTGGCCGGGGTTCGGCAACGTGCACCCCTTCGCGCCGGCGTCGCAGACGGAGGGATACCAGGAGCTGTTCGAGCGGCTGGAGCGAGCGCTCGCCGAGATCACCGGATTCGCCGCCGTGGCACTGCAGCCGAACGCGGGCTCCCAGGGAGAGTACGCCGGGCTGCTCGTGATCAGACAGTACCACGAGCGCCGCGGTGAGTCCCACCGCGATGTGTGTCTCATTCCGCAGTCCGCGCACGGGACGAATCCGGCGAGCGCGGTGATGGCCGGGTTGCGTGTCGTCGTCGTGCGCACCGACGAGACGGGCAACATCGACCTCGACGACCTCGGCGCGAAGGCCGATCAGCATGGAAGGAATCTCGCGGCGCTCATGGTCACCTATCCGTCGACGCACGGCGTGTTCGAGGAGGCCATCCGCGAGGTGTGCCAGATCGTGCACGAGCACGGCGGCCAGGTCTACATGGACGGCGCGAACATGAACGCGATGGTGGGGTTGTGCCGTCCGGGCGACATCGGTGCCGATGTCTGCCATCTCAATCTGCACAAGACGTTTTGCATCCCGCACGGTGGCGGTGGGCCGGGGATGGGGCCGATCGCCGTGGCCAGGCATCTGGCCGCATTCCTGCCCGGCCACTCGGTGGTCGGGCTCGGTGCAGCGGATGCGGTGAGCGCGGTGTCGGCGGCGCCGTGGGGAAGTGCGAGCATCCTCCCCATCTCGGCGATGTACATCGACATGATGGGCGGCGATGGACTCACCCTGGCCACCAAGGTGGCGATCCTGAACGCGAACTACGTGGCGCGCCGCCTCGAGCCGCACTACCCCGTGCTCTACAAGGGCGCGAAGGGGATGGTGGCCCACGAGTGCATCATCGACACGCGCCCGCTCAAGGCGTCAGCGGGCGTGGAGGTGGAAGATATTGCGAAGCGGCTGATGGACTACGGCTTTCACGCGCCCACGGTCTCGTTCCCCGTTGCCGGTACGCTGATGATCGAGCCGACGGAGAGCGAATCGAAGGAGGAGCTGGACCGCTTCTGCGACGCGCTGATCTCGATACGTGAGGAGGTCCGGGAGATCGAAGAGGGGAGCGCCGACCGAAACGACAACCTGCTCAAGAACGCGCCGCACACGATGGAGCGCATCGCCAGCGACAGCTGGACGCATCCGTATTTGCGCGAGCGGGCGGCGTTCCCCACGCGTTGGACGCGCGAGCGCAAGTTCTGGCCGCATGTCGCGCGCATCGAGAGCGCCTACGGCGACCGAAACCTGGTGTGCGCGTGTCCGCCGGTGGAGGAGTATGGCCAGGGATGAGGGACGCGGGACGCGGGAGGCGGACAGGGGGGAGCCCTCTGTTTGGCCGACTAGCAAGGGACTAGAGGTAGTGATTTCCAGTGATTCAGTAGGAGCTAACGGAGTAAGAGCGTAAGGGGCGCACCCTTACGCTCTTACTCTCTCATGCAGTACTGAATTACTGGTAGTTACTACCGTTAGTCCATCGCTAGGTGGCCCTAAAAAGGGCCTCCGGCTCCATCTAGTCCGTTGCTCGGCGGCCCAACTGGGCTCCCCGTGCGCGTCTGACGGCCACGCGTCCCGCAGCCTGCTACCCGCCGATGTGCTTCTTGTACGCCGCTGCGTCGAGGAGCTGCGTGCGCTCGTCAGGATCACTCATGCGCAGCGTCACCATCCAGCCGTTGCCGTACGGGTCGGTGTTGATGAGGGCCGGCTCCTTGTCGAGCCGGTCGTTGATCGCGACGATCTCGCCGGAGAGAGGACAGAAGAGCTCCGACACCGCTTTCACGGCCTCGATCGTGCCGAACACGTCCATGCGGGCGAAGGTGTCCCCGACTTTCGGCAGCTCGACGTAGACGATGTCACCCAGCTCGCCCTGCGCGTAGTCGGTGATCCCGACCTGAACGACGTCAGGCGCGTCGGTCGATTTCACGTACTCGTGCTCCTCGGTGTAGACGAGATCGCCGGGTATGTCCGCCACGCGCCGCTCCGCCAGGGTCAGGGTCGGCGCGTAGTCTAGAGTTGGCCTCAGAGAGTGTCAAGCAACTATCGCCCGATGCGCTCCCGTCGCGCGGCGGCCCGCTCGAGCTCTGGCCAGATCTCGTTCACGCGCCGCTCGAGCTCGGCGCGCGTGCCGGCGTTGTCGATCACGATGTCCGCGCGGGCGCGCTTGAGCTCGGCCGGCATCTGGGCGGCGATCATGTTCATGGCCTCGGTCTCGCTGAGCCCGCGATCGCGCACGAGACGCTCGAGTCGAATCGGGCGCGGCGCGTCGACGAGGATCACGAGGTCGAAGTCGTCGACCAGGTGCCGCTCGAACAGCAGGGGAATGTCGCACACGACGATGCGGTCGCCGCGCCGCAGCGCCTCGTGCACGAGATGGCCACGGAGCTTGGCCACCTCGGGGTGAACGATCGCGTTCAGCGCCTCCAGCTCCTCCGCTTCCTGGAACACCTGCTGGCGAAGCGCGCTCCGATCGAGCGAGCCGTCGGGCGCGACCACGTCGGGGCCCCAGCGATCCACGATCGCTCGATAAGCGGGAGTCCCAACCTCGACCACCCGCCTGGCCAGCGCATCGGCATCGATGATGGTGGCACCGCGGTCCTCCAGCAGCCGGGCAACGGCGGATTTTCCGCTGGCGATGTTGCCAGTCAGTCCGACCAGCAGCATGGCGTCGGTGTCGGTCTCGTGGTCAATGCGCCGCGGTGGGCGGCCGATTGCATGTGCCATTGATCTCCAAGCCCCCAGTTCCCCAACGGATCGTATCGCGGTGCCTGACCGCCCGGGATGGCGGCCGGGCGGCTCTGGCGTTTCCCGGCGCCCCCCACGGTGGGCAGATTCGGCCGGGTGTCAAGCACCACCCCGGGGAAGGCGGCGTTATGTGCGAAATCGGTGCCCTGACGCGACGGCAGGCGCCTGCGGCCCGACGAGCCGGAGGCGGCGCCGATCGTCGTACGGCGTTTGTTCGCGTCGGACTCAGAGCAGTGGCACCTGGTCTTCGTCGACCCGCGGCACCTGGTGACAGTGCCGGCAGCGCGCCTCGTACGACTCCGTTCCCCCCACCATGATCGTCGGGGAATCGTAGCGCGCAGGCTTGCCGCCGATCAGGCGCTGGTTCCGGCTTGCCGGCGCTCCGCAGATCACGCAGATGGCGTGCAGCTTGTCGACCATGTCGCCGACCGCCATGAGCTGCGGCATCGCCCCGAACGGCTCGCCACGGAAATCGGTGTCGGTGCCGGCCAGGATCACGCGCACGCCGCCGCGGGCCAGTGACGTGGCGAGGTCCACGATCCCGCCATCGAGAAACTGCGCTTCGTCGATCGCGATGACGTCGGCCAGCGAGCTCACGTGCTGCGCGATCTGCGCCGAGGAGTCCACCGGTATCGCTTCGACGGTTCGCCCGTCATGGCTCGAGATGGCGAACATCCCCTTGTAGCGGTCGTCGAGGTGCGACTTGAAGACCTGCACTTTCTTCCTGGCGATCATCGCTCGGCGGACGCGTCGAATGAGCTCCTCGCTCTTTCCGCTGAACATCACGCCGGATATCACCTCGATCCAGCCGTTGCGCGGGTTGTAGTATACCTGGGAAGCCACGGCCGCTCCTCCTCAGGCCCGGCCAGGCTTCCGCGGCCCGCGCGCACCT
>DATFFQ010000053.1:0-8003 GCA_035249955.1 Gemmatimonadaceae bacterium | reverse complement strand
GAACGCTCGTCGTCAGCTATCAGGATCTTCGCAGACTTCATCAGTCACCACGGTTCGTCGCGCTGAGCGCGGGAAATACGATCGACATGGCGCTCCCGTCGTGCTCGATGCGCACCGCGGGGAGCGCGGCCTGGATGCGTTCCAGGTTGGGGATCACCGGAGCTCCCCCGTCCCTACTCACCCTCACGGTCGGGGCCCCATCCACCCGGGCTGCCCAGCAGGCCACCCGCGCCGCGCCCTCGACCGAGTGATCCAAAATAGTCGCGATCGCGAGTCGCGCCGAGAGGGCGTCGACGATGCCGGCGTTTCTTCCGGCATCCGGCCCGGTCCCTTCGGGGGGCCGGACGACCTCGAGGCGGCTGCCGGTCCGGTCGGCGACCGCTCCGTATAGCACGACGAGTGGATCGAGCACCTGCCCCAAATCTACTGTATTGGCGCTCGCGGGGCGCGCCAGGGTGAGCAGAGCCTCGATCAGCCGCACCGAGCAGGCGATCTCGCCCGATGCCAGCTCGGCGAAGGTAGCGAGACTCCCGGGGTCGGCCTCAGGCCGGCCCAGCCGCGTGCGGAGCACCTCCACGTTGACCACCACGCCGTTGAGCGGGTTCCGTATCTCGTGCGACGCCCGGGCAGCGAGGCGCTGCAATGCGGCCAGCCACAGCTCTTCCGCCGACGCGCTCACGAGCCACTCACCCGACGAGGTACGGACGCGGCTTCGGCGCCGATTCCCACTCGCGCCGGGCGTCCTGAGCGTCGGGGCGATTCATCATCGCGTACGTGAATCGCTTTCCGAGCTCCACGCCGGGCTGGTCGAGTGGGTTGACGCCGTACAACGCGCCGGCGTGCACGGTGGCGAGCTGGAGGAGCATGATGAGCGACCCCATGTGGTGCTCGTCCAGACGGTCGATCTCGATCGTCATGTTCGGCCGGCCCCGCCGGGCCAGCGCGCCGGCCGTGGCACGACGCTCGACGTCGAGCAGCTCGCCCAGCGTGTGGCCACCCAGGTACGACAGCTCGGGAATCCCGGCATGGAGCTTCGGGATCGGCAGGTCCACCCCGCCATCGCGCACGGCCACGAAGGTCACCGTCTTGTCTCGCGGCCCCTCCATGAAGAGCTGCACCTGGCTGTGCTGATCGGTGACGCCGACAGCCGAGATGGGCGTGGGGCCCGCCGGCGTTCCGTCGCCGCGCGTCTTGCCGAGGCTCTCGGCCCACAGCTGCACGAACCAGTCGCTGAGATCGCGCAGCGCATCGCTGTAGGGCATGAGGACGTGGTTGCCGAGGCCCAGCCGCGTATCGGCCAGCCACTGCACCACGGCGAAGAGCCCGGCCGGATTCGACGTCAGCTCCTCCGTCTCGCACCGGCGGAGCATGTCCTCCGCGCCGGCGAGCAGCTCGGGCACCTTCACCCCGATGAGCGCCGCCGGAAGCAGGCCAACGGCCGACAGGACGCTGAACCGGCCACCCACGTTCGGCGGAACCGAGAGCGAGACGATCCCTTCCTCGTTGGCGATGCGCCGCAGCGCGCCACGCTCGGGATCGGTGATGAAGACGAAGTGGCGGTGGAACCCATCGGCCAACGCCTGCTCCAGGCGCTCACGCACGATGAGGTACTGCGCCATCGTCTCGGCCGTGCTCCCGGACTTGGAGATCACCAGGAAGAGCGAGCGACCGAGCTCGAGCCGCTGGAGCAGCGCGTGCATCGTCGCCGGATCGACATTGTCGAGCACGTGCAGCCGCGGGAAGAACTCGCGCCGCTCGTCGTCCAGCGCGTTCCACACCGTCGAGCGGAGCGCCGAGCGCAGCGCGGTCGCGCCGAGTGCCGAGCCGCCGATTCCGAGCACTACGACGTCGCTGAATGCCTGCCCCGCACCATCGGCGAACTTGAGCAGCTCGCCGGTATCGCCGGCCTCGCGCGCCAGCTCGATGAACCCCAGCTCCCCCGCCTGGCGGCGCTCGGCGACGGCGCGCCGCGCCTCGGCGAAGGCGCCGGCCGCTTCGGCGAGCGTCGCGTCGCTGAGACCACCCTCCACGTTCGCCGCCATCATGTTCGTGTAGTCGATGCGCAGGGCCATGTTCAATCGATGCGAATGGTCAGTCCGTCGAACGCGGGAGCGATACCGGGCGGAAGCTCGGCTTCCAGATCGGCGTGATGGTTGTCGTGCGTGAGGTGCGTGAGATACGTGCGCTGCGCGCCAACGAGCCGCGCCGCGCTCACCGCCTCGGGAATGCTCAGGTGCGTGGGGTGCTCGGTGCGGAAGAGCGCGTTGATCACGAGCACCCGCACGCCGCGCAGCTGCGCCACCGCCTCGTCAGGCAGTCGCTTGGCATCGGTGACGTAGCCGAGCGCCCCGATGCGGTAGGCGAAGACCGTGACCGGCCCGTGCGGCACGGCCACGGGAGTCACATCCACGTCGGCGATCCGCACGGTGTGGCCCGGCTGGAGCGGGTTCGAGTGCCCTTCCGGCTTGGACGTGCCGGGCAGCGGGCGCATGCGATCGTCGAAGATGTACGGGAATCGACGCGCGAGCCGCTCGAGGCTGTCGGCCGGGCCGTAGATGGGGAGCGCGGCGCCGCGTCGCACGGATACCGCGCGGAGATCGTCGATGCCGTGCGTGTGGTCGGCGTGGTCGTGCGTGAAGAGCACCGCATCCACGCGATCCACGGCAGCGGCGATGAGCTGCAGTCGGAGCTCCGGGGGCGTGTCGAGCAGCAGCAGCGCGCCGCCGTCGGTCTCGACCAGCCCTCCCGTCCTGGTTCTCCGGTCCCGTGGGTCGGGGGACCTGCACACCTCACAGTTGCAGCCGATCTGCGGAACGCCGAAGCTCGTGCCCGTGCCGAGGAAGGTGAGCTTCACACCACTTCGACCTTGAGCAGGTTCGTCGTGCCCGGCACGTCGAAGGGGATGCCGGCCGTCACCAGCACCCGGTCGCCCGGCTTCGCCAGCCCCCGGCGCAGCACCGCGGCCGTCGCGCGTGTGAACATCTCCTCGTAGCTGTCGCAGCGTGGCACGAGCTCGGGCATCACGCCCCAGATCAGCGCCAGCTGGTGGAACGTCCGCTCCTCGTCGGTGAGTCCGAGAATGGGTACGTCGGGACGATGGGAGGCGACCACGCGAGCCGTGGAGCCGCTCTTCGTGAACACGATCACCACCGGCGCCTGGAGCATGCGCGACGCGGCCACGGTGGCCGCCGCGATCGCGTGCTCGGTGGGCATCGCCCCATCGCCGCGCCGCCTCGCGAGCGCGGCTGCCTGACGCGGGATGGGGTGCCGCTCGATCTCGGTGATGATGCGGGTCATCGCGCACACCGCGAGCTGCGGATGCGCGCCGGTGGCCGTCTCGGCGGAGAGCATCACCGCGTCGGTGCCATCGAGGATCGCGTTGGCCACGTCGCTCGCTTCGGCGCGCGTCGGGCGCGGGTTGGTGATCATCGACTCCAGCATCTGCGTCGCGGTGATGACGGGTCGGCCGAGCTGATTCGCCAACCCGATCAGCCGCTTCTGCTGGATCGGGACCTCCTCGAAGGGGAGCTCCACGCCGAGATCGCCGCGTGCCACCATGATGGCATCCGATGCCCGCAGGATGCCGTCGATGTTGTCGAGGGCCGTGTCCTTCTCGATCTTGGCGACGACCAGCGTGGTCCGCGGGATGAGGGCCCGTAGCGACTCGATGTCCTCGGCGCGCCTGACGAAGCTGAGCGCGAGGTAGTCCACCCCCTGCGCGACGGCGAACTCGATGTCGGCGCGATCCTTCTCGGTGATCGACGGCGCCGACACCAGGACGCCGGGCAGATTGATCCCCTTGTTGCCGCGCAACAGTCCGCCGTGCACCACGCGCGCCCGCACGCGTGGCGGCTGCACGTCCAGCACCACCAGATCGATCAGGCCATCGTCCATCAGCACCCGGTCGCCGACGCTCACATCGTCGGCGAGGGCGTCGTAGGTCACGGGGATCTCATCGGCGCGCGCCTGGTCGCCGGGAACGAGGATCACGTCGCTCCCCTCGGCGAGCATGATCGGCTCGGCAAGGTTGCCGACACGGATGCGCGGTCCGCGCAGATCACCGAGTATGGCGATCGGGCGATGGAGATCGGTGGCCAGCTTGCGCACGTTGGCGATGATGGCGCGGTGCTGGTCGTGCGTGCCGTGCGAGAAGTTGATGCGCGCCACGTTCATGCCGCTGGTGACGAGCGAGCGCAGCGCGGCGACCGACGACGACGACGGGCCGATGGTGCAGACGATCTTGGTGTGCGCGAACGGAGACGTCTCCACGGTGGCGGCGGGGCTGTGGGTTAGCGGCAGATGTATGCGGGCTCGACGCCGGTGGCAAGCGCGGCCGCACGACCGCGCCTTAACGACCGAAAGGGCGGCGCGTCAAACAGCCAGTGTCGCGAGTGGTCGGGTCCACCCCAGCTGTGAGGAACGCATGAAACGGAATATACTTTCCGGCGCGATGGGCGCTGCCCTCATCGTCGCCGCGGCAGCATGCAGTGACTCGAGCGCACCACCTTCGCTCGTGTCCGGGGACCAGGAGTCGCAGGACATCGCCGAAACGGTCGGTGATGCGGTCTCGCAGGACATGAATCTCTTCTTCACCGGTGAGACGACGGTGTCCGGGCTGGGCGCCGTGGCACAGCCGGATGTCGCAGCCTCGGCCGCCGGCTTCTGGAGCTTCTCGGAGCGTTGCCCGTTCGACGCGACCAGCGAGCGCTTTGAATGCCCGGTGGTGACGCGCGGACCACTCACGATCGCGCGCAGCTTCGGCCTGGTCGACGAGGCCGGCACCGCGCAGAGCGCCTTCGATCCACAGCTCACCGCGGCAGCGAACTTCCAATCGCTGATCACCGGCCAGGTCAGCCGTCCGCACTGGAGCGCGGACGTGGAGCGCGAGCGCGACGTGACGGTGAGCGGCCTGCTCGGACAGGAGAGCACGCGCGAGTGGGATGGCACGGGCACGAGCGCGATCGACGCCGAGTTCGACAATGGGCAGGTGAGCCGCACCGTCGTGGCTCAGAGCAGCGTCTCGGTGAGCGACGTGATCGTGCAGCTGCCGCGCTCGGAGCACCCCTGGCCGCTGTCGGGGACGATCACGCACTCGGTGTCCGCCACCCGCACACGCGAGGGCGCCAACCAGGTGTCACACTCGTTCTCACGCACGGCCACAATCACCTTCAACGGCACGCAGCTCGTGACGCTTCAGGTGGGCACGCGCGTATTCACGCTGGACTTGGCGACGGGGGAGGTGACGCCGGCGTAGCGGGTTGCGCGGTCGGGCGGTCGTGGCGCGCTGAGAGCGCATGAGCGGTGACGAGCGTGGAGTGAGTGACCAAAGGCCAGGGTGAAGCGCATGAACTCGGGGTGGTGAGCCCATCACGCACCTCATGCCCTTCACCCTGGTCGTTCTCACTCACTCCACGCTCGTCACTCTCTCACCTCACCATCGCCGTCGACTACGCGCTCCGCGCTACGCTCATCCCGGCCTTTTCCCCCAGCCGCGCGATCAAGCCGTCGAACGAGCTCCTGAAGCTCGCGATGCCGTCCACCAGCAGCTTGTCGGTGACGTCGCGCATGCCGATGCCTGACGACTCCAGCTCCGCGAGCACCGAGCGGGCCTCATCCAGATCCGCGTCCACAGTGCGGGCCACCACGCCGTGGTCGCGAAAGGCTTCGAGCGTCGCCGGCGGCATCGTGTTCACGGTGTCGGGCCCGATCAGCTCCTCGACGTACTTCACGTCGCGATACGCCGGATTCTTCGTGCTGGTGCTCGCCCACAGCGGACGCTGGAGCCGGGCCCCACGCGTGGCGAGCGCGTCCCACCGGCTCCCGGCGAACCGCGCGCGGAACAGCGCGTACGCCAGCCTGGCGTTCGCCACCGCCGCCCTCCCCTTGAGCGCCGCGAGCCGTCGCGCCCCATCTCCTGTAGAGGTCGAGAGGAGCCCGTCGATCCGCCTGTCCACCTCCGTGTCCACGCGGCTCACGAAGAAGCTCGCCACGGAGGCGATGCCGGCGAGCGGCTGCCCGCGCGCCGCGCGGTCCTCGAGCCCGCCGAGATACGCCTCGATCACGCGCGCGTAGGCGTCGAGCGAGAAGAGAAGCGTGATGTTCACGTTCACACCGTCGCCGATGAGACGGCGGACGGCGAGCGCCCCCTGCTCCGTGCCCGGCACCTTGATCATCACGTTGGGCCGCGAGACCATCTCCCACAGCCGATGCGCTTCGGCCACGGTCGACTCGGCGTCGTTGGCCGCCGCCGGCGACACCTCGATCGAGACGAAGCCGTCGCCGCCCGACGCCGACTCGTAAACGGGCCGAAAAACGTCGCACGCCGCGCGCACATCGTCCGTCTCGATCAGCTCGAAGAGCTGCCACGCCGAATGATGCGGCGCCGCGATCGCGACCTGCTCGTCGTACTCGTGCCCTTCCGCGAGCGCCTTCTCGAAGATCGTCGGGTTGGAGGTCATCCCGGAGAGCGAGTCCCGGGCGATGCGCCGCTCGAGCTCACCGCTCCTGAGCAGCGACCGGTCGATGAAGTCCAGCCAGATGGATTGTCCGGCGTCGTGCAGCTCTCGCAGTGGGTTCCTGGGCATGGGCCTCGCGGTGCGCGTGGAAATGGAAGGAGGTGGGGCGCCAACGCCGGCGCCGAGCGGCCGCCCAAAATTATCCCGGCCGGCGGGAATCGCGCCATGATCACCCGGCTCCGTCAACGACGAGCTGTCAGTTGACGTCGCGCCCCATCGCGATGGCGACCAGCGTCGCGAGGTGAAGGACAGGTTGGGGCACGAGCCGCGCCGCCGCGCCGCGGTCGCGTGGCGGGTCGAGCCGATGCTCCCAACGGTCGGTGCCGAGCGCCAGCATCCCGATGCGATACAACGCGGCGGCAAAGGCCTTCTCGCTCGCCGCGCCCCGCGCCGCCCGCTCTCGACCATAGGTCGCGCACGCGGCGCGCACGCGCGACCCCACGCCCACGTGCATCGGCAGATCCGGGCGAATACGGAGGACGCTTCGCGCCACCACGCCGATGGGATCGGAGGCGGTGCGGCTTCGTGCGGCGATCGCTGCCCACTCGATCTGCGGATAGCGCGACGCGAGGGCGACCACGTCGAGCGCACCCCGCACCCGGCCGGCCAGATCGTGATGCCGCGCCTCGTGCGCCAGGGCGTGCCAGCACCACTCGGTCGGTGCCAGCACACGAGTACCGGGCTCTATCTCGATCGAAGGGACGTCTCGTGCCTCGCGCGCGGGCTCGCGGTTGAGCGTGCGCACGTGCAGCTCGACCGCCACCGCTCCATGCCTGGTGAACGGAGGCAGGTGATGGTGGTCCTCGATCCCCAGCCGCGTCTCGGAGGCGTAGCCGAGCGACCGCATCACCACACAGGCGCGCTCGGTGTCGGTGGTGCGCACCAGCACGTCGAGGTCGGTGAATGGCCGCAGCGGCCGGAGCCCGGTCGCGAGAAAGGCGGCGCCCTTGAGCAGCGTGATGTCGATGCCCGCGTCCCGGTATGCCTGGAGCAGCTCGCGCAGCTGCGCGCGTACGGCGAGCATGCGCGCCATGCGCTCGTGGGTGCGACGCGTCACTTCGTCGCGCATGAAGGTCGGCACCGTGTCCTCGATCCCGAGCTCCCGCCAGCGCACCAGCAGATCGCCCGCGCAGTCCTCCACACTCATGAGCCGCGAGAACGCCGCGGCCGGCACGCGCACGCCGTCCCACCGCCGTCCCAGCTGCGCCGGCTGGGCCGCCGCGGCGAAGGTGTCGAGGATCAGGTCACGGAGCGACATGCGTGGCACGACGGAGCGGCATGAAGCAGTCGGTCGGGCCGGACTCGAGGAAGGGCTCCTCACCATCGCAGCGCAGCCACGCGTGCGCCTCCAGCTCGCCGGCGGCTGAGCGCCGCACGCCGATCACCACCTCCGCATCGCGGCCGTCGCGGCGCAGGAGAACGGCCAGAGTCACCGCACGCCGGAGGCAGGTGCGACGCCAGATCCACGGCAGCCGCCGCAGCAGCGCG
>DATFFQ010000052.1:0-24562 GCA_035249955.1 Gemmatimonadaceae bacterium | reverse complement strand
GCTCGCCGCGGCGCGGGCCGATCTCGCGCGCGCGCGCGCGAACGTCCAGCAGTCGGAGAACGCCTATCGACGCTCGGAGGAGATCCGTCGCAGCAACGCGACGCTGGTGTCCGACGAGCAGTTCGAGCAGCTGCGCACCACGCTGGAGGTGAACCAGGCGCTGCTCGAGGCCGCGCGCCACACGGTCGAGCAGATGGAGGCATCGCTCAACGACGCGCGCTCCCGGCTGGCCAAGACCACGATCGTGGCTCCCATGGCCGGACGGGTGACGCGATTGAACGTCGAGCAAGGCGAGACGGCGATCATGGGCACGCTCAACAAGGAAGCGGCCACGCTGCTCACGATCAGCGACATGAGCGTGCTGGAAACGCTCGTGAAGGTCGATGAGACCGACGTCGCCAGGATCTCCGTCGGCGACTCGGCCATGGTCGAGATCGACGCCTTCCCCGATACGGTGTTCGCCGGGCGCGTAGTGGAGATCTCGAACAGCTCCGTGCGCACGGCGGCCGCGCCAGGGGCGCCGTCCGACCAGGCCGTGGACTACGAGGTGCGTGTCCAGCTGCTGGATGCGCCGGAGGACACGCGTCCGGACTTCTCGGCCACGGCGAAGATCATCACCGACACGCGCGACAACGTGCTGGCGATCCCGATCATCGCCCTCACGGTGCGCGAGAACGAGGCGCTGCAGTCCCGAGATTCGGCTGCCGTCGTGTTGGGCAAGCAGCCCACGCGGCAGGTGGGCCAGCGCGACGTGGAGGGCGTATTCCTGGTCGGTGCCGACAATCGCGTGACATTCCGTCCGGTGCGGATCGGCATCGCGGGCGAGGAGCACTTCGAGGTGCTGAGCGGGCTCCAGGGTGGCGAGAAGATCGTCTCCGGCACGTATCAGGCGATCCGCGAGCTGCGGGAAGGCGCGGTGGTGCGCGAAGCGGAGACCGCCGACCAGCGCAAGCAGGGAGCCAAGTCGTGATCCACGAGCCACGCGACACCGCGCTCAGCACGACCGCCGAGCGCGAGGTAGTCCTGCGCACCCAGGGAAAGATTCCCACCGAGGACTGGGTGATCGTGACGCGCGGCATCACGCGCGACTACGACATGGGCGGCGAGGTCGTGCACGCGCTGCGCGGCGTGGACCTGGCCGTGCGACGCAACGAGTACGTGGCCATCATGGGGCCCTCAGGCTCGGGGAAGTCGACGTTGATGAACATCATCGGCTGCCTCGATACGCCATCGGCCGGAGAATACTGGCTGAACGGTGAGCTCGTCTCGAGCATGAGCGACGATCAACTGGCGCGTGTGCGCAACCGCGAGATCGGCTTCGTGTTCCAGACGTTCAACCTGCTTCCGAGGGCGACGGCGCTGCACAACGTGGAGCTGCCGCTGGTGTATGCCGGCGTTCCGTCGGCGGAGCGGAAGCGGCGGGCGGTCGGCGCGCTCGAGCGCGTGCAGCTCGCCGATCGCATGGATCACCGTCCCAACGAGCTGTCGGGTGGACAGCGCCAGCGCGTGGCCATCGCGCGCGCGCTGGTGAACGATCCCGCCATCCTGCTTGCCGACGAGCCCACCGGGAACCTCGACTCCACGACGTCGGAGGAGATCATGCGCGTGTTCGAGGAGCTCGCGCGGCACGGGCAGACGGTGATCATGGTGACGCACGAAGCCGAGATCGCGGCCCACGCGCGCCGCGTCGTGGTCCTGCGCGATGGTCGCATCTCGTCGGACGAACGCCGCGAGCGCTTCACGTCGAACGTCGAGAGCTGACGTGCCGCTGTTCGAGGCGGTCCGGCTCGCCCTCTCGCAGATCCGCGTGCAGAAGCTCAAGAGCTTCTTCACCCTGCTCGGCGTCACCATCGGCGTCATGTTCCTCATCGCCGTGGTGGCGGTGGTCGAGGGGATGGGTCGGTACATGCGCGAGGATTTCGCCGGCAAGCTGATGGGCGTGAACACCTTCACGCTGCGCCATCGGCCGTACTTCAACATGAACACGACGGACGAAGAATGGCGCGACTGGGCGCGTCGCCCCCGCATCATGCTCCACGACGTGGAGGCGGTGGTGGCGGCGCTGCCGCCCGACGTCCGATGGTCGGTCGAGAGCCGGAACACCGTCGAGGTCTCCACGCGCGACAAGCGTCCACGCGAGGTCGAAGCCTTTGCCGTGGATGGCGAGTACTTCGAGATCAAGCAGCTCGGCGTCGAAGCCGGCCGATTGATCTCGCCGCACGAGTTCGGGTACGGCAGCAACGTGGTCGTGATCGGCCAGGATGTGAAGAGCCGTTTCTTCCCTGATGTCGATCCGCTGGGGCGCGAGCTCCGCATTGGCGGCGTGCCGTACCGCGTGATCGGCGTGATGGAGAAGCAGGGGAGCGTGTTCGGCCTGTCGGTGGACAAGTTCGTCGTCGCGCCCATGAAATCTCCGGTGGCCAGGCAGCTCAATCGCCGGTCGGGCGTGATCGATGGCGTGGTGCTCAAATCGACCTCGATGCAGGGGATGCGCGAGGGGATGGAGCGTGTGCGCCAGGTGATGCGCGGCCGGCACAAGCTGCGCCCCAGCCAGCCCGACGATTTCGCGATCGAGACGACCGACTCGGCGCTCACGTTCTGGTCGAAGATCGAAAACGTCCTGGTGATCGCCGGCGTCATCCTGCCCGCCGTCGGGCTGGTCGTGGGCGCGATCGTCATCATGAACATCATGCTGATGGCGGTCGCCCAGCGGACGCGAGAGATCGGCATCCGGAAGTCGCTCGGCGCCAGGCGACGCGACATCCTCGCGCAGTTCCTGGTCGAGGCCGCGACGCTCAGCACCCTCGGCGCCATCCTGGGCATCGCGCTGGGTATCGGCCTCGCCGCCACGGTGGACAGGGTGAGTCCGCTCCCCGCCTCCGTCGCGCCGTGGTCGATCGTGGTGGCCGTCATCCTCGGCGCGGGTGTCGGGATGGTCTCCGGCATCTATCCCGCGGCTCGGGCATCG
The DNA here is from genome assembly GCA_035249955.1 of Gemmatimonadaceae bacterium. Taxonomy (GTDB): domain Bacteria; phylum Gemmatimonadota; class Gemmatimonadetes; order Gemmatimonadales; family Gemmatimonadaceae; genus DATFFQ01. The sequence continues at coordinate 21,594 of DATFFQ010000052.1, read as the reverse complement.
CGACTCGATCCCGTGGTCGCGCTCCGCCAGGAGTGATCGGATGAGCCTCTCGTCGCGCCTGTTCAGCCTGCTCGAGGGTGTCGGCATCGCCTTCGATTCGATCCGCGCCAACAAGGTGCGCGCTGCCCTCACCATCGCCGGCGTGGCGGTGGGCGTGTTCGTCGTCGTGGGCATGTCGGCGGCCATTTACGGCATCAACCGAAGCGTGGCCCGCGACTTCGAGGCCGCCGGTCCGACCTCGTTCTTCATCTACAAGTTCCCGATCGACTTCAACGTCTGCGACGGGACCGACGAGACCTGTCCGTGGATCCACTACCCGCCGCTCACGGTGGAGGAAGCACGGGACATCTCGCGCCTTCCCTCCATCCGCGGCGCCACCGCGCACGTCGGCACGTCGGCGGACTTCAAGTACCGCGATCGCATGCTCAACGACGCGGCGCTCGACCTGTACACGCCCAACTGGACCGACGTGGATGGCGGCGACATCTATCCGGGGCGCAGCTTCACGCACGCCGAGAATGAGAACGCCGCGCGCGTCGTGGTCATCAACGAGCTGATGGCCGAGCGTCTCTTCGGCGACATCGATCCAATCGGAAAGTTCGTCGCCATCAACCGAACGCCCTTTCGCGTCATCGGCCTCTACCACTACACGGCGAGCTTCCTCGGCACACCGGGGCGCGAGGGTGGTGACCAGCCGCGCGCGATCGTGCCCTGGAACTCCGGCGAGCGACACCTGGGGGCGTGGACTCGCTGGGCTGATTTCACCGTGAAGCCGCACGACGGTGTCGCGCGCGACGTCGCCATGGACGAGGTGATCGCGCTGCTGCGCAGCCAGCGCGGCCTCAAGCCGGCCCAAGAGAACAACTTCTTCGTCACCCCCCAGGAGAAGCTGTTCGAGTTCTGGAACAAGCTCACCGGCATCTTCTTCATCGTGATGTTCGTGCTCTCGGCGATCGGCCTCATCGTGGGCGGCGTCGGTGTCATCGCCATCATGATGATCAGTGTGACCGAGCGCACGCGCGAGATCGGCGTGCGCAAGGCGCTGGGCGCCACGCGGGGCACCATTCTCTGGCAGTTCCTGGTCGAGGCCATCACCCTCACCGGCGTCGGTGCGCTCGTCGGCCTCGCCGTGGGCGCCGCACTCACCTGGATCGTGCGCAACAACACGCCCGTCGAGGCCACGCTCACCCCCACATCCATTCTCCTCGCCGTGATCGCCAGCGCCGGCACGGGCATCCTCTTCGGCATCCTCCCCGCCGCCCGGGCCGCGAGATTGGATCCAGTCGAAGCGCTACGGTACGAATAGTGGCGCGTGGCGCGTGGCGCGTGGCGCGTAAGAGAGTCTGGGGTTACTCTAGTAGCCATAGGTAATTACCAGTAATTCATAGTAATCCTGCTTGCTGTAACGAGACGTAAGGTTGTAGGGAGGCCTCCTTATGACCTTCGGTCCCCTTACAGCGTGCAGGATTACTGGTAATCACTGGTAATGACTCTCTCGCTACTGGAAGTACCCCAGACTCCTTACGCGCCAAGAACCTCCCGCTACCCGCATCCGCGTGACCTTCACCGATGTCATCTCGATAGCACTCGCGCAGATCCGCGCCAACAAGCTGCGATCCTTCTTCACGCTGCTCGGCATCATCGTCTCCGTGGCGTTCCTGGTGGCGGTTGTGGCGGTCATCCAGGGGATGAACGCCTACGTCCGCGAGAACGTCGCCGGTGCGGTCATCGGATCGAACGCGTTTCAGGTGCGCCGAACGCCGCTGCAGGTCGGGCTCATCGACGACGACGCGCTGCGGGAGATTCAGCGCCGCCCGCGCATCACGCCCGAGGATGCCCAAGCCGTCGCCCAGGCGCTGCCCGACGCGCGGGCGGTGAGTCTGCAGTCGGGCTGGCCCACGCCGCAGGTCGATGTGCACTGGGGCGATCGCACGCTGGGCGACGTGCTCACCTTCGGCGTCACCGCGGCCTACCAAGTCGTGCAGGACTACCGGTTCTCCGGTGGCCGGCCACTCTCCGACATCGACGTCCGCGAGCGGCGGCCGGTGATCGTGATCGGGAGCGACGTTGCCGAGCGGCTGTTCGAGGGTGTGGATCCGCTGGGACGCCAGGTACGCATCGTTGGTGAGCGCTTCACGGTGGTCGGCGTCGTCGAGAAGAAGGGGCGGGTGCTGGGCCAGTCGTTCGACGGGTTCGTGCTCATGCCCATCACGCTCTTCGAGAGCATCTACGGCAGGCGCAACACGACGACGATCTCGGTGAAGATGACGGAGGCGCACGAGGTGGACGGCGCGATGGCTCGCGCCGAGGAGGCCATGCGGCTCGCGCACCGGCTCCGCCCGGGCGAGGAGAACGACTTCTCCGTCGAGACCGCCGACGCGCTCATCGCGTTCTGGAAGCAGCTCACGCGCGTGCTGTTCAGCGTCGTGCCCGCCGTCGTCGCCATCGGCGTCGTCGTGGGCGGCATCGTGATCATGAACATCATGCTCATGGCCGTCACCGAGCGCACGCGCGAGATCGGTATTCGCAAGGCCGTCGGCGCGACGGCCGGTGACATCCGCCGGCAATTCCTGGCCGAGGCGGTGATGCTGGCGAGCCTGGGCGCGCTCCTTGGCGTCGGGTCGGGATGGCTCTTCTCGCTGCTCATTGCGACGGTGTCTCCCCTGCCCGCCCGGGTGACGACGTGGTCGGTGGCGGTGGCCGTGTCGCTGGGAGCGGGGATCGGCGTGCTCTTCGGCGTCTATCCGGCGTCGCGCGCGGCGCGGCTCGACCCGGTTGTCGCGATGAGAGCCGAATGATCCTCGACGACCAGCTTCGGCACAACCTGGCCATCGCCCTGGACACGCTGCGCGCGAGCAAGATGCGCTCGGCACTCACCATCCTCGGCGTCGTGATCGGTGTCTCGACGGTCATGGCGATGGCGGCGATCGTGCAGGGGATCCGCGATCAGATCGTGCGCACCATCGAGATCGCCGGGCCGACGACGTTCTACGTCATCAAGTACTTCTCGCAGACACCGGTGAATCCCGATCGGCTGCCGCGCGAGGTGCGCATTCGACCGGATATCACCGTTCGCGAGGCGGACCGCATTGCCGCGCTGCCGGAGATCGCCTACGCCGGGATCTGGGCGCAGCTGTTCGGACGCGCCGAGTATCGCGGTGCGCGCACGCAGCAGGTCTCGATCATGGGCGCGGATGACCGGTACACCGAGATCCAGGGAGGCGAGCTCGTGGCCGGGCGCTGGTTCACCCAGTCCGAGCTGCGAAGCGGCGCCTCGGTGGCGGTGCTGAGCGAGGACGTCGCGAGACACCTCTTCGGCCGCGAGAGCGTGCTCGGCAAGCAGGTCCAGCTCCAGGGGAGGCCGGCCCAGGTGATCGGGCTCTACCAGGCGCCGAGCAACATCTTCCAGCCGCCGGGGCAGCAGGTGGGCGCGATCATCCCGTTTCGGATGGCCGACCATCAGTTCGACATCGATCCGGTGAGCTCGCTGTTCATCGTCGTGAAGCCACGCCCCAGCGTAACGGTCGCCGAAGCGCAGGAGGCGGTGACGGTCCTCCTGCGCAACGTGCGCAATCTCAGACCCGCCGACCGCAGCACCTTCGACCTCATCACGCAGGAGCAGATTCTCGAGGTGTTCAACAACCTGAGCGGTGTGTTCTTCCTCGTGATGATCGCGCTCTCCGGGGTGGCGCTGCTGGTCGGCGGCATCGGCGTGATGGCGATCATGATGGTGTCGGTCACGAGCCGCACGCGCGAGATCGGTGTGCGCAAGGCGCTCGGCGCGACGCGCCGTGACATCATGATCCAGTTTCTCGTGGAGGCGTCCACGCTCACGGGCGCCGGCGGCCTCATCGGCATCGCGCTCGGGCTCGGCATGGGACGCCTGGCGACGCTGGCGATGAACATCGATGCGGTCGCGCCGCTCTCGCTCACGCTGATCGCCGTGTTGGTGTCGCTGGGCATCGGCATCGTGTTCGGCCTCATTCCCGCCAACCGGGCCGCGAGACTGGATCCCATCGAGGCGCTGCGCTACGAATGACGCATGTCGACGTGCTCGCCATCGCGGCGCATCGGGACGACATCGAGCTCACGTGCGGCGGCACGCTCATCAAGATGGCGTCGCGCGGCCACACGACGGGAATCATCGACCTCACGCAGGGCGAGACCGGCACCAGAGGCAGCGCCGACCTGCGGGCCCAGGAGGCGAGCCGGGCGGCCGAGATTCTCGGCGTCTCGGCGCGCGTCAACGTCGGACTCCCCGACGCCGGGATCGTCAACACTCCCGAGACGCGCCTCGAGCTGGCAAAGCTGATCCGTCGGTTCACGCCGCAGGTGGTCATCGCGCCCGCGCCCGAGGGTCGCCACCCGGATCACCGCGTGGCCGCCGAGCTCGTGCGCGACGCGTGCTTCGTAGCCGGCCTCGCGAAGCTCGAGCCGTCGGTCCCGGTCCATCGGCCGCGCAAGGTGATTCACGTCATCACCTATCGCGAGCACTTCGACAAGCCGACATTCGTGGTGGACATCAGCGACGAGTTCGAGCGCAAGCTGCAGGCGATCCAGAGCTATGCCTCGCAGTTCGACGGCGTGGCGCAGGCGGGCGAGGTGTACCCCAACGGCGAGTCGCTCTACGACATCATCCGCCACCAGGCGGCGCACTACGGCTCGCTGATCCGCGCGCGCTATGGGGAGCCATTTTTCACGACGGAAACGATGCGCGTCGATGATGTGACTCAGCTCCAGGTATCGACATTTTGACGAATCCGATGAATCGCCCATCCGCCGCGCCCGACGCGATCAGCTATCCCTCGTACCTGGCGCTCGACGAGCTGCTGGAGCTCCAGCGCCCGCGATCGACGCCGGAGCACCCCGACGAGCTGCTTTTCATCGTCGTGCACCAGGCCAGCGAGCTGTGGTTCAAGGTCATCCTGCGCGAGCTCGAGAATCTCGTCGATGCGCTGCGGGCGATGGACGAGATGGCGTGCGTGTTCGTGACGCGCCGCATTAATGCGCTGGTCCGGATCGTGACGGCGCAGCTGTCGGCGCTCGAGACGCTGCCACCCCACCGCTTCGCCGAGTTCCGGGGGCATCTGGGCAGCTCCAGCGGCTCGCAAAGCGCGCAGTTTCGCGCCATCGAGGCCGCTTCGGGATTGCGCGACCAGCACTTCTTGAACGCCCTCGCCGAGCACGGGGAGCCGCCGGCGATCGTGCAGCGCTGGTTGGAGCGTCCGACTTTGCAGGAGCTCTTCCTGCGCCTCCTTGGATCGCGCGGCGCAACGGCGGAAACCGTATACTCGAACGCCGACTTCTCGCCGCTCATGCTGCTCGCCGAGGAGCTGCTGGAGTACGAGCAAGGATTCGCCCGCTGGCGGTTTCTGCACGTTCAGCTCGTGGAGCGGATCATCGGTCCAGGCACCGGCGGCACCGGCGGGACGCTCGGCGCACGCTACCTCCAGCGAACGGTGTCACAACGGTTCTTCCCGGCGCTCTGGGACATGCGCGGCACGTTCTTCGCCGCGCCTAACGAGTCGGCGTAATGCTTCGCGACATCAGCGTCGCACTCGGCCCGGCGACGCCGGAGTGGCCGGGCGACACGCGGTTCTCCTGTCTCTGGACCTGGTCGATGCGCGACGGCGCGAGCGTCAACGTCTCGTCCATCCACACGAGCCCGCACGTCGGCACGCACGCCGACGCGCCGCTGCACGTGCGCGATGGCTGGACGGCATCGCACGAGCTGCCGCTGGACGCGTTCTCCGGTCGCGCGCTCGTGTGCACCGTGCGTGGTGGTGCGGAGGAGGTCGGCCTCGCCGAGTTGGGTGGGCTTGCCGGCGCCGGCCGGGTGGAGCGGCTGCTCCTTCGCACGGGCCGCGGGATCGCCGGCATGCACTTCCCCGATACGTGGCCGACGCTGGCGCCGGCGGCGGTGCGCGCGCTCCTGGCGCGAGGCCTCGTGCTCCTCGGCGTCGATGCGCCGTCTGTGGACCCGCGCGAGAGTAAGACGCTGGAGGTCCACCGCCTCCTGTTCGAGGGTGGCGCCAACGTGCTCGAGAACCTCGACCTCCGCGATGTGCCGGAAGGGGAGTACGAGCTCATCGCGTATCCGATCAAGGTCCACGGGCTCGATGCGGCGCCCGTGCGCGCCGTGCTGCGGGATCTGCAACCGTCTCACTGACGCCGGCGCGCGATCGGCGATCCCCAAGGCACACAAGAGCTTGGCACTTTGTTCGGCGTGGCCCGCGGCGCCCGCAATGGTTAGATTGCACGCATGAGACAGCCCATCTACCTCGACCACGCGGCCACGACGCCGGTCCGGCGTGAGGTGCTGGAGGCGATGGAACCGTTCTTTGGTCCGCGCTTCGGCAACCCGTCGAGCACGCACCGGTGGGGGCGCGAAGCGCGCGCTGCGCTCGATGAGGCGCGCGAGCGCGTGGCCCGATGTCTGGGCGCCCAGCCCGAGGAGATCTGCTTCACCTCCTGCGGCACCGAAGCCGACAACCTGTCCATCCTGGGCGTCTGGCGCGCGCAGCAGAGCCGGGGGAAGCGCGCGGTGGTGAGCACGCCCATCGAGCACAAGGCGATCCTCGCCGCGGTGCATCGCGCGGCGCGTGAAGGCGCGGACGAGCGCTTCGCGCGCGTGACGCCCGACGGCGTCGTCGATCTGGATGCGCTCGGTGAGCTGCTCGGCGACCAGGTGGCTCTCTGCTCGGTGATGTGGGTGAACAACGAGATCGGCACCATTCAACCGATCCCGGAGATCGCCGAGCGTACGAGGGCCCGCGGGATCGTGTTTCACACCGACGCGGTGCAGGCCTTCGGAAAGCTCCACATCGACGTCGGCGAGCTGCCGGTCGACCTGCTCGCCATCTCCGGGCACAAGATCGGCGCACCGAAGGGTGTCGGCGCGCTGTTCATCAGAAAGGGCACACCGCTCGAGCCGTTGTTTCATGGCGGATCGCAGGATCGCGGCCGCCGTCCAGGCACGGAGAACGTGGCGTTCGCGGTCGGGCTGGCGCGGGCCGCCGAGCTGGCCGTGGCGGAGCGCGAGGAAGAGGTGCAGCGCCTGTCGCGCCTGCGCGATGCCCTTCAGGCGGCGCTCCTGGCGAAGATCCCCGACGCCGTGGTGCACGGTGCGCGGGTGCGCAGGGCGCCGCACATCCTCAATCTGTCGGTCCCGGGCACGGACAGCGAATCCCTGCTCATGGCGCTGGATCTCGCCGGCGTCGCTTGCTCGTCCGGCTCGGCTTGTCAGAGCGGAAACGTCGACCCGTCGCACGTGTTGGCCGCCATCGGCGTGCCGCGCGAGCTGGCGATCGCCGCGGTGCGCATGAGCTTCGGGTCGCTCTCCACCGACGACTGCGTGGCGCGCGTTTCCGAGCTCTTTCCGGCGCTCATCACCAAGGCGCGGCGGCTGGCCGGTACGGCGAGCTGATCATGGCGGAGACGGTGCTGGTGGCGATGTCCGGGGGCGTGGACTCCTCGGTGGCCGCGGCATTGCTGGTCGAGCAGGGGTACGACGTCATCGGCGCCACGATGAAGCTCTTCTGTTACGGCGACGATGTGCCCGATCGTCCCTGCTGCTCGCTCGACTCGATCAACGATGCCCGTCGCGTGTGCCAGCGACTGGGCGTGCCCCACTACGTGCTCGACATGCAGAGCGCGTTCGGGCACGACGTGGTGCGGAACTTCGTGAGCGAGTACGCGATCGGCCGCACGCCGATCCCGTGCGTGCGGTGCAACACGTTCACCAAGTTCCGCGATCTCCTCCACAAGGCCGACGCGCTGGATGCGCAGTGGATCGCGACAGGTCACTACGCTCGTGTGATCGACGGCGAGCTGCATCGCGCACGCGATCATGCCAAGGACCAGAGCTATTTCCTCTGGGGCGTTCAGCGCGATGTGGTACGGCGCATGAAGCTTCCTGTCGGGGAGATGTCGAAGCCGGAGACGCGCGCCCGCGCGCGGGAGCTCGGACTGGATGTCGTGGCCGAGAAGGTGGAGAGTCAGGACATCTGCTTCGTACCCGACGGCGACCACACCACAGTGCTCGCCAGGCACCTGGGTTCCGACGCGGCGGCCCTCTCGCCGGGACCGATACTGACGACCGATGGTCACGTGGTGGGCGAGCACCAGGGGTTCGCTCGCTACACCATCGGACAGCGGCGGGGCCTTCCCGGTGGCTCGCGGCGGCCGTTGTACGTGGTCGCGATCCATCCCACCGAGCGCGCCGTGGTGGTGGGAGAGCGCGAGGAGCTGCTCGGTCACAGCCTGCGCGCGAGCGAGTTGAACTGGCTCGCCGACGAGCCGCCCGTGGTTGGCTCGCGGCTGTTGGTCCAGGTGCGCCACCGCGCCACCCCGGCAGCGGCAGCAGTGACCTCCCTCGACACCAGCATGATCGAGCTTGCCCTCGAGACTCCCATCGCCGCGATCACACCCGGTCAGTCGGCGGTGTTCTATGAGGCGGAGCGCGTAGTGGGTGGAGGGATTATCGAAGGGCAGGGCGCGATGGGCCTGGACGGTCAGGTGAGAGGGTGACGAGAGTGGAGTGAGTGACCAGGGTCAGGGTGAAGGGCATGACATGCGTGATGGACTCGTCACCCCCTCTCCTGCTCTTCACCCTGGTCGTTATCACTCACTCCACTCTCGTCACTTTCGTCACTTCCCGTTCACTCACTCCACTCTCGTCACTTCCGATAACTCACTCCACTCTCGTCACCTCTCTCACCCACGCCCCTAGTACTTCATCCCTCCAGCCGCCGCGAACTCCTTCATCATCTGCTCCTGCTCGGCGGTGAGGCGCTCCGGCACGGTGATCGTTACCTCGACGATCAGGTCACCGCGCTGATCGCCCTTGGGGACTCCCTGACCCTTCACGCGGAATCGCTTTCCAGCCGGCGTGCCGGGAGGGATCTTGAGCCTCACCTTCTTCCCGTCGAGCGTGCGGACGTGGATGGTGGAGCCTAACGTGGCCTGCGCAATGTTGATCGGCACCGGCGCCACGAGATCGATTCCTTCACGCCGGTAGAAGCGGTCGGGCTGCACCTGGAACGTGATGAGCAGGTCGCCGGGCGGCCCGCCGTTGTTTCCCTTCCCGCCCTGCCCGGTGAGCCGGACCTTGGACCCGCTGTCGGTTCCTGCCGGGACGGTGATCATGACCTTCTTGCGCGTTCGCACCTCACCCGCGCCGCCGCACGTCGGGCAGCGCTCGGAGGGCACTTGTCCCCGCCCCAGACACATGGGACATGGCCGGTTCACCGCGAATCCGCCCTGCCCGAAGGAGACGATGCCTCGGCCGTTGCACTCGGGGCAGGTTCGGAGTGTGGCGCCGGGCGCCGCACCGGTGCCGCGACACGTCGCGCACTCCTCGTTCACCTCGAGATCGACCGGCACCTTGCCGCCTAACGCGGCGATGCGGAACGGAATCTCGAGCGTCGTCTCCACACTCTGGCCGCGCTCGGGACCGCGGGCACGCGTGCCGGCGCCCCGCGCGCCTCCGAACATGGAGCTGAACAGATCGCCCAGCCCACCCAGCCCGCCGATGTCGAAGTCCTCGAAGCGGAAGCTGGTGCCGCCGGGGCCACCGGGGCCGCCGGGAGCACCGGCGCCCGGGCGTGGCCCACCCGTACGCGTGCCGCCGAACCCCGTGAACGCACCGTAGCGGCGCATGTCATCGTACTGCTTCCGCTTCTGCGCATCACCGAGAACGTTGTAGGCCTCCGAGATGTCCTTGAAGCGCTCGGCGGCCTTCGGGTCGTTCTGGTTGGCGTCCGGATGGTACTTCTTGGCGAGCCGGCGGTATTGCTTCTTGATTTCGTCCTGGCTGGCCGACGCGGAAACTCCGAGGACTGCGTAGTAGTCCTTCGTCTGCGCCATACGGTGCCGTCAGCTCCTTACTCGTTCCACTGCTTGACGACGACGCGTGCCGGGCGCAGCAGCTGCCCTCCGAACGAGTAGCCGACCTCGTACACCTGCGCGACCATGTTATCGTCCTCCGGCGATAACGCAGGCTGCGTGGCGATGGCCTCGTGCAGCTCCGGGTTGAAGGCCTGGTCGACAGGATTGACGATCTCCAGCCCGGCCGACGCGAGCGCCTTCAACAGCTTCTTCTCGACCAGCCCGACGCCGTCGATCACGCTCCTGGCATCAGTCTTCTCGGGGTCGAGCGTAAGGACCCGTCCCAGATCGTCGAGTGAGTCCAGGATCCGCTTGACGAGCTCTCCCTGCGCACGTGCAGTCGTCTCGAGGCGCTCGCGCGCCGTGCGCTTGCGGTAGTTGTCGTACTCGGCGGCGAGACGAAGAAAGCGATCACGCTGCTCGGCCAGCGCGCGCTCCGCCTCGGCCGCGACATCGATACCGGCGCGGCCGGCCGCGGCTCCGGCCCCCGCCGGAAGCTCGTTCATCCCGTCGTCGGCGTCGTCAGGCACGCCATCACCCTGAGGCTCGGCGCTCGCCGCGACCTCGTCGTTTCGCTCCATCTGCTCGCGCGCGGCATCCTCACGCTTCGCATTCACCTTGTCACGCACGATTGGTCCTCTTCCTTCCACGTGATGAAGTTTGCGCGTGGCGCGCTGCGCGCGGGTGCCCGCCGAAGGCGGGCCGGCCGTGGCGCGTGCACGCGCAAGCCACTCTCTAATCTCCCCGAATGACGGTGCGGGTGCAACCCGGTAATGTCGCGCGTGGCGCTACGCGCTACGCGCGCCGTGCTCCCGCAACCCGCGCCGCACCATGTCCAGCGCCGCCTGGCAGGCGCGACGTCTGATCTCCTCACGGTCGCCAATGAGCACGCGCCCGTGCGTGCGAATCGTGCCGCCGAAATCGACTGCGATCCACACCGTGCCCACCGGTTTCTCCGGCGTGCCGCCGCCCGGACCGGCAACGCCGGTGATGGCGATGCCGATCTCGGCCGACATTCGTGTGCGAGCGCCACGAGCCATCGATGTCGCCACCTCCTCGCTCACGGCGCCGTGCCGCCGCAGATCCTCTTCGTCGACGCCCAGCAGCGCGATCTTGAGCTCGTTGGCGTAGACCACGACGCCACCACGGTATACATCGCTGCTTCCCGGGATCGCAGTGAGCCGTGCCCCCAGCATGCCGCCGGTGCAACTCTCGGCCGTCGCGATGTTGAGGCTCGCCTCGCGACAGCGGGTCAGGACGACGGCTGCCAGGTCGGTGTCATCCTCCGCGTACACGTGACGGCCGGCGCGCTCGCACAGCCTGGCCGACGCGGCGTCGAGCAGCGCGCGAGCTTTCGCGGCCGATACACCACGCGCCGTGAGACGGAGGTCGGTGCCCTGCCACCCTGGTAGGTAGGCAACCGAGAGCCCTTCCACCTGACGCGCGTAGTCGCCAAGGAGCTCGGCCAGCGCGGACTCTCCGATGCCGGTGGTGCGAAGCGTCCGGGACAGGACCACGGCCGGATCCTCACCGACGCGCTCGCGCAGCAACGGCATGAGCACGTCGGCCACCATGCCGTTCATCTCGCGTGGCACTCCCGGCAGCATCGCCACCCAGCGGCCGCGCTCGTCCTCCAGCCAGATGCCGGGCGCGGTGCCGTGATCGTTGCGCAGGATGCGCGCCCCTTCCGGGATGAAGGCCTGCTGCCGGTTACCCGGAGGCATGGGACCGCGATAGCCGAAGGCGCGGAAGCGCTCCTCGATGCGGTGCAGGATGTCCTCGTCCAGGTACAGCTCGCGCCCGAAGAGCGAGGCAATGGCCGGCTTGGTGAGATCGTCGGCGGTCGGACCCAGTCCGCCGGTGGTGATGACGGCTCCCGTGCGGTCCAGCGCCTCGCGCACCACGCGGACGATCTCGTCGGCCTCATCGCCGACGGTGGAGCGCCGCACGACTTCTACGCCGAGGGCAGCGAGCGTGCGGGCGATCTGTGCACCGTTGGTGTCGATGGAAAAGCCGAGCAGCAGCTCGTCACCAATGGTGATTACCTCGATCCGCACGGCGGCTCGCTCGACATTCGCGATCTCCTCGAGGGGCGGCGCGTGCCGCCCCTCTCAGCCCGGCCGCGGTCCCACGCCCAGCAGATGTCCGTACCGGCGAATGTAGAGCGCCAGCGAGTAGACCGTGAGTGCCACGGCAACGACCATCGAGAGCAGACCCACCGTGCCGTTGAACAGGGCGAACGCCCGCCACTCTGTGCCGGCCCACTCCTGCGATCGCGCCAGGGTGAGCGCAAAGAACCAGAAGAGTGCCGCCCCCACCCAGATGGACTGGAACGCGGTCTTCACCTTGGCGGGACCGATGGCGGAGATCACCACCCCCCGCCGCGCCGCCGCCTGTCGGAACACCGTCATGAACAGCTCCCGTCCCAGCACGATGAGCAGCACGTACCACGGGAGGCCGACTCGCCCGAAGGGCGTGACGAATGGGAACTGCGACACCGCGGCGCGCGGCGTGGATTCCACCGGCCAGGCGGAGAGGAGCAGGTCACCCGGCGGCGTCATCAGGACGTACATCGGGAGCAGCGTGGCCAGGAGGAGCAGCTTGTCGGCCAGCGGGTCGAGCAGCCGACCCAGATCGGTGACCAGGTTGCGCGACCGCGCCACGCGTCCGTCGAAGTAATCGGTGATTGCCGCGGCGATGAACAGCCAGAAGCCGGCGAAGCGGAGCTGCCAGCCGCCGGCGAGCGCGAGCCAGGCGATCAGCGGTGCGACCACGATCCGGGCGCCGGTGAGCACGTTCGGCAGGTTCACCGTAGCCTCGCCCGGTAGTCAGGCCAGCGTCTTCAGCACGAGCTTGCTCACGGCCTTGAGCGTGTCGAACACGCCCTCACCGGTCACCGCCACCGCCTCGACGTATGGAGCCCGCTCCACCCACTCGCCCGTCGACAGCTGCTCGACCAGGTTCTCACCGGCGTGGTAGGGATCGGGCGTCACGCGCTGCTTCTGAGCGTCCTGGAGCTCCCAGCCCGGATTGATGGCGGCCTGGAGCGAGGCGACGGGAGCCGCGTTAGGCAGATCGCGCTTGTTGTACTGGAGGACGAAGGGCATCCGCGTGAGGTCGTAGCCGTACTCCGACATGTTGTCGTACAGGTTCTGCATCGCCTCCTGGTTCGCCTCCATCCGGTCGAGCTGCGAGTCGGCCACGAAGACGATCCCATCCACACCCTTGAGGATGAGCTTGCGGCTGGCGTTGTAGTACACCTGTCCGGGCACGGTGTAGAGATGGAACCGCGTCTTGAAGCCGCGAATGGTGCCCAGATCGACCGGGAGGAAATCGAAGAACAGCGTTCGCTCGGTTTCCGTGGCCAGCGAGATGAGCTTGCCGCGCGTCTCGGGCTGCACCTTGCCGTACACGTGCTCGAGGTTCGTCGTCTTGCCGCCCAGCCCGGGACCGTAATACACGATCTTGCAGTTGATCTCGCGGGACGCGTAGTTGATCATCGACATCGCAGCGTCCCCTACTGAAACAGCTTGTCGATTTCGTCGTCGGCACCCGCGAGGATACCCGGCGACGCCGCCTCCCCCTCACGGACACGCTCGAACATCGCACTGAACAGCCGGCTGAGCTCTTCCACGGTTCCTTTCACCTTGAGTCGGACCAGTCCCAGAGTCGTTCGATTGTCGAACAGGATCACGAGGATCACGCGTCGCACGATGTCGTGCAGATACATCGACTCCTGCTCGCCTTGGTGGAAGAGCGAGTTGAACTCCGTCTCGCCGACCAGCTTGGCGAGCTGATCGTTGGCGCTGAAATCGGCCGCGGTGAGAGTGGCAAAGGCGGTCGGATCGAATCGAGGCTGCTCTCCGACCGTCGCCACCAGCTGGCCGTTCCGGTCCACCAGCAGGGCGCAGCGCGCATTGCTGTCGTAGAGGAACTGCTGGAGCGAGCGTGTGATCGCGTTGAAGTCATCTTCCGTGAACGACCAGCTCGCAGCACCAACCGACATGTTGTGGCCTGCCTACTGAAGGGACGTTTCCATCTGGCGCAGGATCTTCGTCCCGCGCCGCCGCAGCCCTTCGTCCTGCTCCCAGTTCACGTAGTCGCGAAGCAGGCGGACAGTCCGCGCGCTTCGCTGGCCACGCACGTGCCCGAGCGCCGCGAGCCGCCGGACCTTGTTGGCGCTGAACAGATTGCGTCGGGAGCGGTGGGTCTGCTGACTCCAGACGATCAAGCCCAGCGTGAGGCCACCGACGAAGGCCGCTCCGGTGAGAACGCCCACGCCGCGCCGCCTCACATGGCCCGCCTGGCGCTGAGCGCCTGCGCGATGGTCACCCCGTCCGTGTATTCCAGGTCGCCTCCCACGGGAATGCCTCTCGCAATCCGCGTCACCACCGGACCGTACGGCGCCACCTGCCGCTGCACGTAGAGCGCGGTCGCCTCGCCCTCCAGGCTCGGATTGGTCGCGATGATGATCTCGCGCACGTCACCGTTGCCGGCGCGCTCCACGAGCTGGTGGACGGTCAGATCTTCGGGCCCCACGCCGTCGAGCGGCGAGAGCCGGCCGCCCAGCACGTGGTACACGCCCCGGAACTCACCCGCCCGCTCGATCGCACCGATGTCCGATGCCTCCTCCACCACGCACATCAGCCCACGATCGCGGCGCGGATCGCTGCAGATGGCACAGGGATCCTCCTCGGTGAGGTTGAAGCAGACGGAGCAACGGCGCACGCGCTCGGAAAGCGCCGAGAGCGCGGCCGCGAGGTGCCGGCTCTGCTCCGGCGGCTGTTTGAGGAGATAGTACGTGAGACGAAGGGCTGTCTTGCGGCCAATACCCGGCAGCTTCGAGAGCTCGGCCGCGAGTTCATCGATTGCCGACATGACTCGAGAGCAGGGTCAGAATGGAAGCTTGAACGGTAGCGGAAGCCCGCCCGTCAGCTTCTTCATCTCCTCCTGCGCCAGCTCGGCTGCCTTCTTCTGCGCCTCGTTCACCGCCACCAGCACCAGATCCTCCAGCATCTCCACATCGTCCGGGCTCACCACCGTCGGATCGATCTGAACCTTTCGGATCTGCCCCTTGCCATCGGCGGTGACGGTCACCATCCCGCCACCACTGGCCGCGCTCACCGTCTTGCCCTGGAGCTCGTCCTGGAGCTGTTGCAGCCGGCCCTGCATCTGCTGCGCCTGCTGCAGAATCTTGGAGATATCCGCCATTCGTCGAAGCTAGTCCGGGAGAAAGAACGAGGCTAGTGGCGCGCCACGCGCGCATTTACTCCATCAGCTCGAGATCGAGTGCGTCGATCGCGGCGGCGAGCGTGGGATCGCGTTTGCGCAGCATCGCCAGCCGCTCCGCCTTCACCGCTTCGGCGGTGAGACGCCGCACCCCTCCGGACGGTGGCGCGTGACTCGCCGTAGTGCGTACGCCGAGCCTCGTCGCGCCACTGAAGAACGCGCCGATGGCGGCCAGCACGTCGGGCGCGGCGGCGGCAATCGGCTCGAGATACGCATCGCCACCGGGTGCGAGCTCGAGGGTGATCTCACCGCGCGCCGACACCGCACTGGGCAGCGCGTGCTCCAGCGCCGCGGCGAGCAGCCCCCGCCCACCCTCGCGCACCCGGCTCACCACGTCGCCCCACCGCTCGGCCAGGTGATTCAGCTCGACCTGGGGCCGTGGGCGTTCCCTTGCGGGCGCGGCGGGCGGCGGCCCATCGGCGAGTCCGATGGCGTCGGGCGCGCTCAGTGCTGATGCCGACGCGCGCGATGTCGGCCTCGATGACACCGCTCGCCGGCTGCTCGCCGCATCGTCCTCCGCTTCGGGTGCGTCGGCCAGGGCCCGGCGGGCGGGCTCGACGCCGGCCGGCTCATCATCCTGGTCCCCCGACTGGCGCCCGCCCAATCCGCGCAGCACCTCCTCCAGCGACACCGTGCGATCCATGAGCGCGAACCGCAGCAGCAGCGTCTCGAGGAGGATCTGCTGCTGGCCACTCTTGCGGAATCGCGGCTCCAGCTCGGTAGTCGCCGTCAGCATGCGCAGCAGGTCGCCTGACGAGAGACGCGAGCGCCGCGCCGACAGCTCATCGCGCACCCGCTCCGATACCATCATCGGCTGGCCGCCGAGGTTGACGGCGAGCTGAGCGCGAAGCATCTCCGCGAGGCCGCCGAGGAAGACACCGAGATCGGCGCCGGCGTCGACGAGCCGTGCCATGGTCGGGAAGACGTCGCCGGCGCGGCGGTCGGCGATGAGGTCGAGGACGGCGACGTACTCCTCCTCGGCCACCAGGCCGAGCGCATCGCGCACACGGTCGGCCGTCAGCGGTCCCGCTCCCACGGAGAGCGCCTGGTCGGTGAGACTCAGCGCGTCGCGCATGGAGCCATCGGCGGCGCGCGCCAGGAGCACCAGCGCCTCGTCTTCTACTTCCACCTGCTCCTGCTCCAGCACCGATGCCAGTCGCTGCCGGACGTCGGCGGGCCCGATGCGCTTGAAGTCGAAGCGCTGGAGCCGGCTCATCACCGGCGCCGCCGTCTGGGCGATCTTCTGCGGCTCGGTGGTCGCGAAGACGAAGACCACGCGCGGCGGGGGCTCCTCGAGAATCTTCAGCAGCGCGTTCCACGCCTCGCGCGTGAGCATGTGCGCTTCGTCGACGATGTACACCTTGTAGTGCCGGTCCGTTGACGGCGCGTACATGGCCCGCTCGCGCAGCTCTCGCGCGTCATCCACGCCGCGGTTGGATGCCGCGTCGATCTCGACGACATCGAGGCTCGCCGCTCCGCTCCAGATACGTTGACAGGACGCGCATTCTCCGCACGGCTCGCCGTCGCCCGGCTTGCCGAGCCCCGCCCGCTCGCAGTTGAGCGCCATGGCCAGCACGCGGGCAAGCGTGGTCTTGCCCACGCCGCGTGGCCCACACAACAGGTAGCCGTGCGCCACGCGCCCCGTCGCGATCGCTCCCTTGAGCGTGTTCGAGACGTGCGACTGGACGGCGACGCTGGAGAAGTTCTTCGGGCGGTACTTTCGGGCGAGCGAGATGTACATGGGCCGGCGTACGACGAAGCGCGGGCGGATTTCCAACGGGCGAGGATCGGCGGAAAGATACCTCGCCCCTGACGTGGACGCGAAAGCCACCAACCCTGAACGCGCGAAGCCTGATGGAGCGCTGGCCCCATCAGGCTTCGCCCGGCAGAGGAGCCGGATCATCGCGCGGGTCCATCATCGATCGGTGCGGCGAAGGCCTTCACCCACCGCGAGGACGGCCCGCCGCGCGATGCCCCAGGCCTGACGGAGCAACGATCGACACCACATGCCGCTGCTACCTGCGGGGTCCTGACGGAGTTAGTGGGCTTTCGCCCTCCGGGACCTGGGACACACGAAATCTAGTCGAGGGGAAGGGGCATCTGAAGGGGTGAGCGGCAAGGGGCGAGGGACGAAGGCCGCGAGGTGAGGGGATCCGCCGGTGCACGCGCCTCGTCCCTCACTCGTTGTGCTCCAGGATCGCGCGCACGATGGCCGCCGCTCGCGACACCTCCTCCGGTCCGACATCGAGATGCGTCACCGCGCGCAGCCGCGTCCGCGTCCACGGCGACATCAGCACGCCGCGCTCGGCGATGCGATCGGCGATGACCGCTGCATCGGGATGCTCCGGCAGATCGATCATCACGATGTTGGTGTGCGGCGGTACCACGCGGGTGCCGCCGGCGCCGTCGACCAGCGAGGCGAATTCGGCGGCGTGGCGGTGATCGTCGGCGATGCGATCGAGGTGGTGCTCCAGACCATGCAGCGCTCCCGCGGCAATGACGCCCGACTGGCGCATGCCGCCGCCCATGCGGCGTCGAGCGATCCGCGCCTGTTCCATCACCTGCCGCGACCCCGCCAGGGCGGCGCCGACCGGCGCGCCGAGTCCCTTGGAGAACGAGACCATCACGGTGTCGCCGCAGCCGGCGAGCTCCGCCAGCGACGTGCCGCTGGCGGTGGCCGCGTTCCAGAGCCGCGCGCCGTCCAGGTGGACCGGGATGCCCAGCTCGCCGGCGATCGCGCGCATCGCCCGCAGCTCGGCGATCGGTGTGATCAGTCCGCCGGAGCCCGCGTGCGTGTTCTCCAGGCAGAGCAGCGACGGCGGTGGAAGATATTTCGACGACGGTCGAAGGGTGGCTTGCAGTGCGCGCGCGTCCATGATGGGCCCCTCGCCCCGCACCACGCGAATCTGCACGCCGCTGAACGCCGCCGGGGCGCCCAGCTCGTACTGGACGATGTGTGAATCGGCGTCGAGCATGATCTCGGTGCCCGGACGCGAGAGCAGCCAGATGGCCGTCTGGTTGGCCATCGTGCCCGTGGGGAAGAAGAGTGCCGCTTCCTTGCCGAGCATCTCCGCCACGCGCGCCTCGAGCCGGCGCGCGGTGGGGTCGCCATCGAGCACGTCATCGCCCACCTCGGCGTCGGCCATGGCTCGACGCATCGCCGCGGTGGGTTTCGTCACGGTGTCGCTGCGCAAATCCACGAGCACGCGCGGAAGATGCGACAACGCCGCCCGCGGAGAAAGGCAGCGAGGCGCCCCAGTGATGCGCGGGACGCCTCGCCAGCTCTATGTCGAACTACCCGAATGCTGCCGGCCGCGTGGTTACGGAGTCGTGTCCCGCTCGCTCGGCGTCTTCACATCCACATTCGGTACTTCCATCGTTACCGTGTCCTTCCGCACGTCGACCGACGGCGTCTGGATCGTGGTGGTGTCCCTGCTCACGTCCACGTCGGGGGTCTGCACCTGAAACTCCCCTTCCCCGGTCTTTTCGCAGGCTCCGAGAGCTGCGATAGCGGCGATGGCAGCGACCGCGGTGATCTTGCGCACGTTGAGCCTCCAAGTGACTTGTGCGTCCACCACTAAAGCAACCTTCGCGCCACTCCGCAGGACTCAGTCCTCGAATGCCTCCCGTTGAATGCGTCTCACGCGCCTCAACTCGTATACCTGCCCGACCTCGCCGCCCAGGATGAAGATGAGCGCCGAGTAGTAGACCCAGAACACGACGATCACGAGTCCGTACAATGTCCCCGTGTACAGGCTCCCCGGATCGAAGCGCGCCAGGTATCCGGTGAACAGGTACTTCGCGATCTCGAACAGGACGCCGGCGAACGCCGCACCCAGCAGCGCGGCCTGCCACCGCACACGACGGTTCGGAACGAACTTGTAGACCGAGAAGAAGATCAGAATGATCACGGCGAAGGCGACGAGCGCTCCGGCGTAATATTCCAGGCGTCCCATGAGCTCCGTGCGCACGCCAACCTCGCTGAGGACGCGCACGCCGCGTGACGTCGCCAGACGGAGATACGCGCTGAGGGCGGTGTAGGCGACGAACAGCAGCGTGGCGAACACGGTGAGCTTGATGTCGAACAGCTTGCCGCCGATGATCCCGCGGTCGTGCTCGATGTCGAACACCTCCGACAGCACGGTGCGCAGCGATCCGAACAGCCGCGTCGAGAACCACACGAACCCGATCGAGCTGATCAGCCCGACCGGTCCACGCGTGTTGATGATGTCGGTGAGCAGCTTGTGAATGCCCGACTCCTGCCCCTCGGCGCGCGGCGGGAGCCATCGCTCGATGAAGAGCCAGACTTCGGCGGAGGATTCGGCGGCCGGACGATCGAGGAAGTAGCCGATCCCGGAGAGGAGCAGCAGAACGAACGGTACGGCGGCGAGCAGGATGTTGAAGGCGATGCCGCCGGCCAGGAAGAAGATGTTGTCTTCGCCCGCGTTGTCCCACACGCGCCTGGCGTAATCGCGGATCGTCCAGCCGATGCGGTGGAGGAGCGGTCGCGGGGGCATTACATCACGTGCCGGTCTCCTCGCCGGCTCCCGTCCGGCCGCTGCGCGCGACATCGGCGCCCGCCTGATACGCGGCCTTCGTTTCGGCGATGCGACGCTCGAGATCGTCGCGCGCCTGCTGCGCGGCTTCGCGGCCGGCGCGGATCGCCTCCGACGCCTGCCGCTTCTTGAGGGTGAGCGCGCGGCGCGCGCTGTCGACCTGCTCGTTCACGGAATGGCGCGCATGCTCGTACCGGTCGACCACGGAGTCGGCCAGCTCCTCCGCTGTCTCGCGCGCCGCAGTGCGCACGCGGCGCGCGCCCTTCCGGAGCTCGCGGCGCGTCTCCTCACCGGAACGGGGTGCCAGCAGCAGCGCGAGCCCGGCGCCGAGCGCGATACCCCAGAAGAAGGAGCCGGCGCTCCCGGACCGCTTCTCGATCACCACGAACGGCTCGTCGGCCTCGAAGTCCTCGTACTCCTTCATGCCACCCCTCCTTAACGGCGCCTCTGCTTCCCCTTGGTGGTCTGCCCGGCCGACTTCGACTTCGTCACCGACGCTGCCGGCGCCCTCACCGCCGCCGACCCGTCGGCTCCGCCATTGCCGCTCAACAGCGAGCGCAGCTCGGCGCGCACCTCCTCGACACTCATCGCCAGTCGCTTCGCCGTCAGCTCCTGATTGCCGCCCGTCATCGCGAAGGTCTGCAGCACGAGCTGCCGGCGCGCCTCGGCAATCGTGGAGCCGGGCGCGATGGTCAGCCCGGTTGGCGCGTCGGTGGACGGACGGATGTGGCGCGGCACGACGTCGGCGAGCGAGATCACGTTGCCTCGCGCCAGAATGACGGCGCGCTCGACGGCGTTCTTCAGCTCGCGCACGTTGCCCGGCCAGTGGTAGGAGAGGATCCACTCCATGGCCGCGTCGTCGAACCGCGTGATCTTCTTGCCGTTCTCCTGGGAGAACCGCGTCAGGAACTCCGCTGCGAGCAGCTTGATGTCGCCCATTCGCTCGCGTAGCGGAGGCAAGAATATCTCGACCACCGCGAGACGGTAGTAGAGATCCTCACGGAGATGGCCGTCCTCGAGCGCCTTCGCCAGCTCCTTGTTCGTGGCCGCGACTACTCGAATGTCGACGGTGATCTCGCGCTTCCCACCCAGCCGGCGCACGGTACGTGACTCCAGCGCGCGCAGCAGCTTCACCTGGATGTCCGGCGACATCTCCGCCACCTCATCCAGGAACAGCGTGCCACCGTCGGTCATCTCGAACGCGCCGGGCTTCTCGTTCGTCGATCCGGTGAACGCGCCCTTCTCGTGGCCGAACAGCTCGTTCTCCAGAATGTCCTTGGGTAACGCCGCGCAGTTCAGGGCGAAGAACGGCCCCTTGGCGCGCTCGCTCTTGGTGTGGATGGCGCGGGCGACCAGCTCCTTGCCCGTTCCCGATTCACCGAAGATGAGCACGCTGGCCGTCGACGGAGCCACGGCGTCGATGATCTGGTAGACGCCGCGCATCGCCTCGGATTGGCCGGAGAGCTCACCGTAGTGCGTGAGGTTCTCCAGCTGCGATGCGAGCGCGCGGTTGGTCTGCTTGACGTTGTACTTGTCCAGCGCCTTCGGGATCAGTGCCTTCAGCCGGTTGAGCTTCTCGGCGGTGAGGGGCTTCTCGATGTAGTCGTACGCCCCTTCGCGCATCGCCTGCACCGCCGAATCCACGGTCGCCTGGCCCGTGATGATGATGCACTCGGTGGTGATCTCGCGCGCCTGGAGCTCCTTGAGCAGCGCGATGCCATCCATCTTGGGCATCTTGAGATCGGCGAGCACGACGCCGTACGAGTCGCCGCTCAATCGGTCGAGCGCCTTCTGTCCGTCGAGCGCGACCTCCACGCCGTAGCCCTCATCCGACAGGATGGCGCTCAGCCCTTCGGTGATC